>WJMH01000014.1 GCA_014728045.1 Candidatus Omnitrophota bacterium | reverse complement strand
CTATCATCGAAAGACCGGCGGTTAAAACCAAGCCCCATCCGGCTCCGCGCTTGGCCTCTTCAATTACGTCACCACCCTTCATCCATGCGTCTAATGCGGACCACGAAGATATGAAAGTTACATTCTCAGGACTCGATGTTAGAAACGACTGAACGCCCTTGCGCAAAAGGTCCTTAATACCGGCGGCAGAAAGAGTCTTTACCGTCTGTACGCCGCCTGCCCTGGTGATCTGTTTGGCGATAAACGGGGCCGCCATCTTCTGTCCCGCAACCGTAAGAGCTTTATGCAGCCCCGTAGCCTTGAATACTCCTTTTAACAGAAGGTACTCGGCAACCTTTTCGCCGGTCCATCCTACGGCTTCGGGTGTCTTTTGAAACCACTTAAGGTCGTCCTCTAATTCACTTACTAAGAGTGCCTGTACATCCTCTTTAGTCATCATGCGCCAGTCGGAAGCTATCTTACCACCTATTCTGCCTAATATGTCCGCTATCGGCAGTGTATAGTAATTGAACTTTTCAATCAGAGACGAATACTTCCAGTCGGGTGGCTTGGGCGGGTACTTGAAGCCTAAGAATGTATTTAAGATGCCTTCCTGTTCTTTGCCCGCTTCGAGTTTGGCGGGCTCGGAAGACCTTTGGTTTGTCATATCCACGTCCACGGGGTCCGGAACGGCCTTCATAACGCCGGAGACGGGCTCATATATCTTTTCTAACAGAGAGTGGTCGACGCCCGTAACATCCGAGAAGTCAACTATATTCTCTATCTGTTTCTTTTCCTCTTTCGGGGAAACCCTTCTCTGCCTGGGCGGGGACTCGCCTGTCCGAATATCTTTATACCGGAACGTCCTGGGTTTCGTTATTTCTTTGTAACTTCTTGCCATTCGCCGTTACCTATATATTCGTATTTAACACCGTTGAATATGGCCTGATAGCCGATAACAAAAACCGAACCGTTCTTCATGCGCAAGCCCAGCTCTACGCCCTTCTCATCGAATACCTTCACGGGTTCTTCATTTTTCAACTCGAACTGCGGATTGCGTATAGGGCCTTTTTTGTAGTGGGTGTAATATTTTAGACGTGCCATAAACTCCGCCATCTGCTTGGCTTTTGTCGGCTTGTCCGGCTCAAAAGACGGTTCTTCTCCCCTTTCTTCTTCGGCGTCTATTTTCTTTTTCATCTGTTTGCCTATTTCTATGGCCTTTATGAGTACTTCCCTTCTCTCTAACGGCTTTCCTTCCGTGGCCGCCTTCTCTATCGCCTCATCCAGCATCAGGTACGCCTCGGCACTGGCGAGTATCTGCCTCTCGTCGTCCGTGAACAGGCCGGTGTACTGGTCTTTGTCCCTGATAAGCTCTTCCATTAAACTGCGGGCTTCACGTTTCATCTCAGACTTATTCTTATCCTGCGCAGCGAAGATTTCATTCAATAAAGACTTGCCCGTAGTGGCGTCAAGCGAGTCCATATTCGCATAGAGAACAGACAGGGCATCATCTCGGGATATTGCATTAGTGCCTATCGATTCTATCGCCCGCTTAACATTGGCTAAAGCCGGTAATTTCAGCTCCGGCGGGTCTTCGGACATCATAGCGTTCCGCAGATATTTCGCATCCGTATCGGTTATTAAGCCGTCTTCGAGAGCATCGGTAACCACCTGCGGGTTGTCAAGTTTGCCGTTCCAGAAATCGGTAAGCAGTTTTCTGTTGGTTTCTTCCCGCGCCAGCTTTAACTGCTCCGCCTCGTCTCTTTTGGTTTTGACTTCCCGAGCCTCCGTATATCTTTGTCTGGCGTCTATTGCGTTCTGCCTGAATATGGCGGCTTGTTCGGCGTCGTACGCGCCGAGTTTAACGCCTTTAGCCAAATGAGCAAAGTATTCGGGGTTGCCCGTTTCTATATAATCCTGCCTGCTCACATAACCTGCGGCCCTGTAATTATCGTTGGTCTTGGCTACTTTCAAATCGAAAAAATGTTTCTGCCAGTACGGTTGAATGGACGTAAGCCAGTTTTGATAGGCTTTAGCGCCGCGTGGGTTCTCCGGCATCATCGTGCCGACGTCCGCAAGAAACTTCTGGTACTCGTCTATATACTCCGACGGGTCTTTGTCTTTCAGAGACATGACACGCCTGTTCAATTCCTCTCTGGCCGCCGTCTTGCTTTTTGTAAACTGGGTATCGGCCTCTATCATATCGAGCTTTATACCGAGCCCCGATAATTCCCTGCCGAAACCCGCTATCGATTGAGCCAGCTGCACACCGCCCGTATCGGCTATGCTCCTGTCGGTTATTCTCACCCCGCCCGTAGTGCCGGGTAAAGTTTTCTGTGTTCTGTATATTTCCTGTGCCATTACATTATTCCGTGTTTTTTGGCTAAATGATAATCCTTATTGAAGAACCCGGCTTCGGAGGCCGCTCCGAATCCCTGTAAGAGCGAACCGCCCGCTTTAAGATAAGAGGCCCTCTTGGCAGACTTGCCCCTGTACCTTGCAGCCCTGCCGGACGCCCTGTCAATAGCGGCCTGAGACCTTGCCTTCCGCGCTTTTGTCTGTCCTTCGTATCCTATCAGCATATTTTCAAGCTCCAGCTCTGCGAACTGTTCCGCCTCGGCGAGCAAAGGCGCTCCTTCGTTCGGGTCCGCGCCCGAACCGGCTCCTTTAACTCTTATTCTCCCCATCTGCCTTCTGGCGGCCTTGGCCTGCCTGCGTGACTCGAACCGCGTCTTGGCCTCTATTGCCCTGGCTTCACGCTCCTGCAGTTGAGCATTATAGTTACTTATATTTTGTTCCGACTTGGCCTGCGCTTCAGCCGCCCTGCCCT
>WJMH01000013.1 GCA_014728045.1 Candidatus Omnitrophota bacterium | reverse complement strand
CGGGCGATCCTCTCGCGTTCTTTCCGGGCTTCTTCCTCGGCTTTAAGACGCGCCTGTTCTTTCTTATATGCCTCTTCGGCTTTGTCTATCCGGGTGAGTTCATCCCGGATGTCCTGGCGCTCTTCCACCTCAAGTGCCCTCTCTGCGTAACGCCTCGCACCAGCGAAGTCATTGTCGGCAAGTTCTTTCCTTGCCCTTTCAAGGTAACCTTCTATCCTCTCAGCACGTCGTGCGGCTTCCCTTTCAGCCTCGGCTTTCTCGCGGGCGATCCTCTCGCGTTCTTTCCGGGCTTCTTCTTCGGCTTTTAGGCGTTCTTGTTCTTCTTTATAGGTTGTTTCTTTTTCATCTATCTTTGACAGAAACTCATTTACTTGGCTATTATCCTTTTGGACTTCAAATGCTACTTGAGCATACTTCCTCGCACCTTCAAAATCATTGTTATCAAGCTCTCTTTGCGCTTTCTTTAAATATTCATTGATCTCCTGCTCTCTATCGCGTGCTTCTTGTTCCCGCAAAGCTTGTATTTGTTTCTCTGTTCTTTCTTCTTCGTGCTTCTTCCATTGCATATAATCAATATCTTCGTGTTCATCCCTGAAAAAAGAAGGTATGCCTATGGCCTTGTTGACGGATAAAAGTGCTGTGTAATAATCAGAATAACTGGACAGCATCCCATATTCCATTTCGGTGAATTTCTCATATTCTTCAATGAGCCTGGGCATATCAAATTCTCCGAATCTGAACCTCTCAACGAGAACATCTACATACATTTTTTGATGTTCGTATTTTGCTTCTGCCAGTTCCATTTGCAACAACGCTTTACGATACCCAAAATACGCTTCTTTTACCTGGACTATAAGATCCTTTTCCGCCTTAAGTTGTTCATATTTTGCTCTTTCGAATCCGGCGCGGGCTTCTTCTATATTTGAAAAATAAGCCAAATCGTCCAGAAATTTAAAAGTAAAATAACTGGTAGCTGTCTGTGAACCTCGAAATTGTGATACTGTAGGCGCCCACATTTCTCTCACATAATTGTATTCGAACGTACTCCCCCAAACAGGTATTGTACCTTTAGCCCCAGCAAACCATTCGGGTTCCCAAGAGCGGTCTTTTCTCCTGGGTTGCCCGGCGATTTGAGATTTAAGGTCATTGGGGTGATTCATGGGTTCATAAAGCTCGTATGCCGCACCGAATGAACCATGAAAATCGATCTTCGGCCAGCCTTCTGCTTTCATCATTTTTCGCTGAAAATCAAAATACTTGATGGCGTTAACTTTGACACGGTATTCAGGATTATTGGCGAAGGCCAAAGTATAACAGTTCTCAAGTCCGATAGAAAGAAGCTCGGTGGGTTTCGGAACAGCTTTGATTTTAATATGCTGCTCCGGCTCCAGATTCATAGCCTGAAATAAAACCAATTCGGCAAGATCAACATCTTCTCCGGCTGAAATGTATGAGAAGTTGGTCTGGAGATTCAAGCCTTTAACATTAAGGTAGTCCATATGAGAAACCAGCTCTTCCTGGTAAGCTTGCTCCATGATGCTATAGAAATTGTTGACTCTTGTCTTGTGGGCCTCCTGCAACTTTAGATTTTTTAGCGCCTTGTCCAAACTGTAATAAGCTCTCTTGGTATCGAATATTATTTCATTTGTTATTTTTTGCCTTTCCAGCTTGGTCGTAACAAGATTGGCCTGCTGCTGGCGGAGTTTGAACCATGAACCAAAACCGTCGAAAGCCGTGTGTTTTACTTCTATTTGATATTTTTGCGCCTTGTAATGCCTTAACATTCCGTCGCCTTGAACCTTACCAGAACCCAGCTCTGTTTTAACCGTCACGTTCGGAAAAAGATCCCTTCTTGCTTCCCAGACCCGCATTTCGGCCAGCTTTACCTGCTTATCATAGACTATCTTCCGCTGGCTTCTGTTCAAGGCTATCTGCACACATTCATCAATACTGTATTTCTTGCCCTCCTCGACCCTGGTCATCTCTTCGGTCTTCTTCTCAAAAAGCTCAGCAACGTACTGGTACCAAGTTTTTTCCTCATCATAGATATGGAAAGGATCCCCTTTTTCTTCAACTCTTTGCACCGCTTTCTGGGCGGCTTTCTTCATGTCTTCTCTTCTCTCTTCCCAATCACCGAACATTTCAGCCTTATCTATTCGAGTTATCATATCAGCTACTTCAGTGCTGTTGGGATTTACATCATGCGCCATGTATGCGTATCGTCTCGCGCTTCCATAATCTTCTCTTTCAAAGGATTTTTTTGCTATATCAAGATATTTTTGAATTTTTGCTTCTTCTCTTTTCCTTTGTGCTTCTTCCTCCTTGCGTTGCTTTTCCGCCAGCTCCGCCTGTTTTTGCAATTCGGCTTGTTGTTCTAAAAGCTCCTGCTGTTTCTCGTATTCTATCCGTGTCTGGTCAATTTCGCTTAAAAGGGTCTGGGCCTCTGCTGTTTCTTCTATAGCAAGAGCATCTCGCACATAATTTATAGCATCTTTAAACTTATTATCTTGCAGTCTCTCCCGGGCTTGCTCTAAATATTCGGCTATCTTGTTCTTCTTTCTTTGTTTCTCCTGCTCTTCTATAGCCCTCTCGCGCTCTATTCGTTCGCGCTCTCTCTTTGCTTCTTCTTCGGCTTTCTTGCGAGCCTGCTCTTGCCAGTAAGCTTTTTCGGTTTTCTCGATATTATCCAGAATGTCACTTGCTGTCTGAGTTTCCTTTATTTCCATCGCCTGACGCGCATATTCTCGCGCGGTGTCGAAGTCATTATCGGCTAATTCCTCCCGGGCACGATTAACAAGAGATGCCACCTGTTCTTCTTTTTCACGCTGTTCTTTTTCGGCTTTAATTCTAGCCTGTTCTTTTTCGTAAGATAATTCAGCTTCGTCAATTTCCTGCAGGAAGGTCTTGACTTCTTTTGTTTCCCCGACATCAGAGGCTCTTTCAGCGTAACGTCTCGCGCCAGCGAAGTCGTTGTCGGCAAGTTCTTTCCTTGCCCTTTCAAGGTAACCTGCTATCCTCTCAGCACGTCGTGCGGCTTCCCTTTCAGCCTCGGCTTTCTCGCGGGCGATCCTCTCGCGTTCTTTCCGGGCTTCTTCCTCGGCTTTAAGACGCGCCTGTTCTTTCTTATATGCCTCTTCGGCTTTGTCTATCCTGGTGAGTTCATCCCGGATGTCCTGGCGCTCTTCCACCTCAAGTGCTCTCTCTGCGTAACGCCTCGCACCAGCGAAGTCATTGTCGGCAAGTTCTTTCCTTGCCCTTTCAAGGTAACCCGCTATCCTCTCAGCGCGTCG
>WJMH01000012.1 GCA_014728045.1 Candidatus Omnitrophota bacterium | reverse complement strand
TACCCTGTCCTCGGCATGCTGGCGTACGCTACAGGTATTAAAAAGTATGACCTTGGCTTCCTCGGGTGATTCGACGATCTCGTGGCCCTTCTCCATAAGCATCCCTGCGATGAGCTCGGAATCTCTTTCGTTCATCTGACAGCCGAAGGTGCGGATGTAGACTTTTTCCTTCAATTTATTTCCTTTCTTTGATCAATGTTACTCGTTCACTAGGTTCAATGCTCTTTCACGCTTTTAGCTTTTGGGGCCCCTGTCCCTTTCGGCCAAGAGAACCACTTCTCTCAACGCATCCTCGTTGCCGGCCTCGAGCCATTTTTTGTCGAACTCGGGATCCTGTGCCACCTGGGCGAAAGCTGCAAGAACCCTGAGATGAAGCTGGCGCTCGTCCGATGAACTGGCAAGAACGAATATCACATGGGCCACCTCATCATTCGGGAAAACAACTCCTTTTTTCGCCCTTGCCAGCAGCACGCTGAAAAATTCTTTCTTCTCCACGAATACGTGGGGCATGGCCAGACCCTTCCTTAGAACGGTGCTCGACTCCTTCTCCCGCTTGAGGAACTTATCGAACAGGAAATCCGGATCCAGCCCCGCTTGTTCACCTATCAAGCCGGATACCTTCCTGAAAAAGTCCTCCGCCCGCATGATCTCGGTTATATCCAGTACCCGCGCTTTTTCGATGAGGTCGTGGAACCTGTCCTTCTCAAGATCGTCCCTTTTCATGACGATATCCCTGAGTTCGGTCAGAAGATTCTCGGAAGCAAGCTCCTCGTCCTTGGAAACCAGCTTCTCCAATACATGCATGAGAGCCGAGTCCTGGCTTGAACGCTTTCTGGCGTATATCCTGTACCAGAGATAGCCAAGAGCGAGGAACCCGATCGTGAGGAATATTATAAAGGTCCCCATCTCCACCAGAATAAAAACACCGCTCATTACCCCGAAGATCTGTATATATGGATACATCGGTGAGCGGAATTTAGGCCGGTAGCTGGTGATCCTGCTCTTTCTGAACATGATCACCGTAAGATTTGCGAAGATAAAGAGCACTATCAGAAGACTGGAGGCGATCTTGACAAGAACTTCAAGACGCAGCAGCAAAATACTGGCGACCATGAATAGGCCGGTTACAAGAATAGATACATAAGGCGTCTTGAACCGGGGGCTTACCTTGTTGAACCACTTGGGCAGGAGCTTATCCCGGCTCATGCCGAGTGGATATCTCGAAGCTGTCATGATCCCCGCGTTGGCTGTTGATATGAAAGCCAGGAAGGCCCCGACACTGACTATTATCTTCAAAAGCTCTCCACCGAAAACACCCGCCCCGTCTGAAACGGGCGTAAGGTCGTGCTTGAGCATCTCAAGATCGAGGACCCCCACTGTAATGAAGATGACCGCCGCGAACATAACAGTTGTCACTATTATGGACAGTATCATTCCCAAAGGCAGGATCCTCCCGGGCTGTTCTGTCTCCTCGGCCAGAGCCGCGATCTTCGTGAGACCCCCGTATGATATAAAAACAAAGCCCGCCGTGGCGAACATTTTCCCCATCCCCTCTGAGAAAAATGGCGTGAAATGATCGAGATTGACAGCGCTTAAGCCCCAGAAAAAATATACTGTTAATATTGTGATCAGTCCCGCCACCAGAAATATCTGGAACCTGCTGGCGATCTTAACACCGATCAGGTTCAGGAACACAAAAAAGAGGCAGCATGCCACGGCTATGACGTTCAAGGGAATATCCGTGATTATGGAAAGATACGCTCCCATGCCTATCAGAGCAAAGGCCCCTTTCAGGCTGAGCGAGAACCAGGAACTGAATCCTGCCAGGGTGCCGAAAAGCGGTCCGAACCCTCTCATTATATAGAAATAATCCCCCGCCGCCTTGGGCATGGCGGTTGTAAGCTCAGCTACACTCAAAAGCGCGGGAAGGGTCAAGAGTCCTGCCAGAACATATGAAAGCACAACAGCCGGACCGGCCTGTACATAAGCAAGTCCCGGAAGAATGAACAGACCTGAACTGAACATCGCTCCCGTGGCGACACAGAATACATCCAGAAGATTAAGACCTCTTTTCAACTGTTTATCCATATTTATCCTTGAATCGTTTCGGGGAAAGCCTTTCCCGAGGCTGCCCGATCACTAATGGCGAATATATCATGCTTCGCATCCGCTTGAAAAGTCCGATTTGTCCAGCCTCCCCGGGAACGCGGTTCATAGTAATTCTTTTTGATCAGTTATCTATTAGCTACTACGAGCATTTCGAAATCTTCGGTCGTGAGATTATCTTCCCTTGAAAAAGCACCCAGCCTGGCTCCGAAAATATCTATCGCCTTAAACCCGAGGCTCTTCAGAAGCCAGGTTATCTCGCTAGGCGCATAATAACGCTCGTTACATTTGAGTTCTTTTTTGTTGCCCAGATCGTCTTCAAATACTACCGTGTGATGATCTCGAAACGTCATTAGATCGAACGTGTTGCTTCTGTACGTCGCGCTTTCTTTATCGCCTGCCTTTACGCAGAATTGTTCCACGTTATGGTAAAGCGGGAAAAGCGCGTTTAGTGTCGTGAATATAAGCTTTCCGTTATCTTTCAAGACTTTCGTGGCATTCTTGAGTATTCCGTAATTCATCTCATCGGTTTCCATCAGAGGAAAAGCTCCCTCGCAAAGCATTATCGCAAGGTCGAACTGTCTTTCGAAAGGAAGATCCCGCGCGTCATGTTTCTCAAAAACGACTTTCACGCCCACCTCTTTGGCTTTTTCGCGGCCCCTCTTAAGCTGCGCCCCGGACAGGTCAATACCTGTAACATTATACCCTCTTTTCGCTAATTCAATAGAATGGCGTCCAGTGCCGCACCCGATATCGATTATCTCCAAGGACCTATCGCGCCTTATCTCCTCTTCAATGAAATCGCATTCTCCGACAGTGCCCTGGACAAAACATTCCTTGTCGTATTTTTCAGCGTAATTTTCGAATAAAGATTCGTACCATTGTTCCATGTTCCACCTTTTTTAAAGGATCAATTTCCCTCATTCGGTCAAATAGGACTTCTGACCAAATAATCCCTCTAAAATGTCACGACCCTATCGCTTGTTTTTATGATATCGTACATGTCCTTCATCGTTGAAACAGGACACCGCATCATTGCTTGATATAACTATACCAACATTAATTTTTTTCTCCAATTGAATATTCTTGAAAAGACTTACAAGATCGATCCGCTTTTACACACTGGGGTGAATGAACCGTTGTTGGCTATTCGTCCC
Organism: Candidatus Omnitrophota bacterium; assembly: GCA_014728045.1. Taxonomy (NCBI): domain Bacteria; kingdom Pseudomonadati; phylum Candidatus Omnitrophota; species Candidatus Omnitrophota bacterium. The sequence goes on along the minus strand of WJMH01000012.1, from coordinate 295,239 downwards.
TTATAGCTTTTACGATATCATCCACGGAAAGCACCTTTCCTTCGCTTACTACCTCATCACCAATGACCAGTGCCGGCGTGAGCATAATGCCCTTACGGGTAATCTCGCCGATATCGGCCACATGCTCGACCTTACCTTCTTTACCCGTCTGCCTGAGCGCCTCCTCGGCCTTATGTGCCAGGTCATTGCACTTCGGACATCCTTTTCCATAGATCTGTATTTTTATCATGGTATCCCCCTTATTTTACTATAGCGCCGAATATGCTCCCGCTTACAGTGGCCATGACCACCACGATAGTCACATAAACGACCGTCTTTTTCAACCCGATAACTCCCTTTATTACAAGCATATTCGGCAGGCTCAGCGCCGGACCCGCCAGAAGAAGCGCCAAAGCCGGGCCTTTTCCCATGCCGGCGCCTAAGAGCCCTCTTAATATAGGCACCTCGGTAAGAGTGGCAAAATACATAAAGGCACCGAAGATCGAAGCGGAGAAATTAGCGAATAAGGAGTTTCCCCCGACAAGCTTTTCAACGAAACTTGAGGGGATAATACCCTCGTGCCCCACTCTGCCGAGAAGAAATCCCGCGATCAATATACCCATAAGCAATAAGGGTAATATCTGAAGGGCGAACTCCCAGCTTGATAAAGTCCATTTTTTAAGCTCGTCCTTTCTGAACCAGTTTGCCAGCACAAAGAACAGTACCAGACCAAAAAAAGCTGTGATCGGCCACTTGACCCTGTATATGACACCGAACAATGCCGGATCCTCCGAGCCGGGTTTGGCCCAGTTGGCAAAAACAAGGATACCTATAAGACAAACGAAATAAACGGCATCCTTCCATAGTGGCCTAGGCGACTCTTCTTCGGGCATCGTGAAGTTACCCTGAGCGTGCCTTTGACGTTCCTCTTTCAGGAATACCAGATGCATCAACAGGCCCACAACAACACTGAAAATAACGGCTGCTACCGCTCTTGCTAGACCAAGTTGCCATCCAAGAACCCTTGCGGTGAATATTACCGCCAGCACATTAATGGCCGGGCCGGAATAAAGAAATGCCATAGCCGGCCCCAATCCGGCGCCTCGCTTGTATATCCCGGAAAAAAGCGGCAATACCGTACAAGAGCAAACAGCCAGGATGCTCCCCGATACGGCCGCAACGCTGTAGGCCACGACTTTCTTGGCTTTCGCCCCGAAATATTTTATCACGGCCGCCTGGCTTACGAAAACCGCTATGGCTCCTGCTATGAAAAAGGCCGGCACAAGGCATAGGAGGACATGCTCCCGGGCATACCACCTGACCAGTGCCAATGCTTCGTATACGGGGTTCCTGAAAGGCAATAGCTCGATCGGCATGAAATAACAAACCAGAAAGCTCACTGCCACAAATAAAAACCTGTAGAGATTCTTCATTCTATCTTCGTCCGCCCGGGGATCCTGCCGCTTTTAAAATGTTTATCAAGCCACCCGTTCTTAACATTATCCCTTGAGTCGAAATACGAAACAAAAGGCTTAATGTCGAGCAAAGGCGTGCCGTCCAGTACGTCAACCTCCGAAAAACTTATCGTATTGGCCTCTACCCCTTCCAGTTTGACGATAGATATGCCTATATGATTCGGCCTTTGAGGGCTTCTTATGGCGAATATGCCGTGCGATTCATCTTCAAGGAACGGCTGAGCGATAAATTTTTCATCTATTGCTCTGTTAAAATGATAGATCAGGATAATATGAGAGAACCCCTCAATATCTTTGAGTCCTTTTTCGTATCCAGCGAACAGTTCGACCTTGCCGGTAACACCTTTCTCGAACTTTCCCTGTATGGGCATCCCTTTTGGGTCCTTGTAAGGCGTTCGTATAGTTCCGATCGGCTTCAAGTAGATACTTTCCATTATCATCCGGTCCTTCAACAAACTTATGATGTTTAAGAGCGCCAAAGGTCTTTCGGTTACCCAGCAGTTACATCAGGTCCGCACCGCCTTCATGCCGGTTAAAATATCACGTGATCTTAGGAAGACCCTTGAGACTTTCAAGCGATTTCTGGATCTCCTCATCGGGCAGGTAATATTCGGACAACTCACCATCCAGGAATTTTTTGTAACCGGCAAGATCCATAAGACCATGCCCGCTGAAATTCATGAGTATTACCTTTTCCCTGCCTTCTTCTTTCGCTTTTTTAGCCTCGTCAATAGCGCATGCAACAGCATGACTGGTCTCGGGCGCACATACCACGCCTTCTGTCCTGGCCCAGACGAGGGCAGATTCATAACACTTGACCTGATCAAAGGACCTGGGTTCAAGCAAACCTTCGTTTACCGCATGGCTTACAAGAGGCGCCATCCCGTGATACCTCAGCCCCCCGGCGTGTATGGGAGGCGGCACGAAACCGTGTCCCAGAGTATACATTGCCAAAAGAGGCGTCATGCAGGCGGTATCCCCGTGATCGTAGGCGAAAGGGCCCTTGGTCAGCGTGGGACAAGCCGTAGGTTCGGTAGGTATCACGGTGATCTCCGCCCCGTTAATCTTGTCATACAAAAACGGGAACGCCAGCCCCGCGAAATTGCTGCCGCCGCCGGCACAGCCTATGACTATATCGGGCAGTTCTTCCCCTACCATCTTAAGCTGCTTTTTGGTCTCAAGTCCTATAATGGTCTGATGGAGCATTACATGGTTGAGCACGCTTCCCAGAGAATACCGGGTCTTGCCGGCCTTATCGCTCACCGCTTCTTCTATCGCCTCGCTTATAGCTATACCAAGGCTGCCCGGGGTATCGGGTGTCTCTTTTAGAACCTTCCTTCCGAACTCCGTTTCATTACTTGGACTTGCCACGCAATTACCCCCCCAGACCCTCATCATGGTCTTTCGCATGGGTTTCTGGTCGAAACTTATCCTCACCATGTAGATCTTGCACTCCAGCCCCACGATCTTACAGGCAAAGGACAGCGCACTTCCCCACTGGCCGGCGCCGGTCTCGGTGGTAAGCTTTTTGATGCCGAACTGCTTGTTGTACCAGGCCTGCGCCACGGCGGTATTGGGTTTATGGCTGCCCGGAGGGCTCAGGCTCTCGTCCTTGTAGTAAATACGCGCAGGTGTCTCAAGGTATTCTTCGAGATAATAAGCTCTCCTAAGCGGACTGGGGCGCCACCTGTAAAGTATTTCCAAAATCTCTTCGGGAATATCGATCCATCTCTCTAGACTGGCTTCCTGTTCTATCAGGTTCATTGGGAAAACAGGCGCCAACTTGTCCGGGGTCAATGGTTGCCCGTCCGGCCCAACGGGTGGTTTCGGCTTGTTCGAGAAATCGGCCATGATATTGTACCATTGGCGGGGTATATCTTTTTCATCGAGATAGATCTTCCTCTTACGCATCTTCTCTCCTTTCTGTAATGCACCACCGGATGGATTGCCCGTTCCGGGAGCATAGAATGTTATTTGGAATATAATAACATTATATAGGCTAAATAACAATAATGGTAAGACCGCTTTCTATGAAATTTATGGGAAGACACGGGAAAGGTATAGAACAGTTCGGTCAGAACGTCATGTTTAGCAACTCGGTATTATTTGCGGCCGAAACAGGATGCATCGGGATAATATGAGGCTTTCCCGCAAGATATTCCACATGAACACGCACGCCATAAGCTTCGGCGATATTATCCTCGGTCAACACTTCCGCCGGGCTTCCTGCGGCAAAGACCGAACCTCTTTCAAGCAATACCACCCGGTCAGCGTAACGAGAGGCCAGGTTAAGATCATGAATGCTCATTATAACGGATACTTCCCTTTCTCCGGCCAGGGATCTCACGGTGTTCATGACCTCCAGCTGGTGCTTTATGTCCAGCCCTCCCGTAGGTTCGTCTAGGAGCATGATCGAAGCTTCCTGGGCCACGGCTCTGGCGATAAGTACCCGCTGCTGCTGGCCTCCGCTTAATTCATTGAAATACCTCATCGACAGGTCCTCAAGATCCATCAATTTCAGAACCTCGATAATCTTGTCCTGGTCTTTAGCTTCATTGAACCAGGCGCGATGAGGATATCGTCCCGAAAGTACCGCATCGAACACCGTAATAGGGAACGTATAGCCCGAACTCTGGGAAAGATACGCCAATGACCTGGCTATCTCCTTGAGATGCATCTTCCCCATATCCATTCCGTCCAGATATACCTTCCCCTTCACCGGTTCGAGTATTCTGTTCATGCATTTTATCAGCGTGGTCTTGCCCGCACCGTTCCTGCCCACAATGGCCAGTATCTGTCCCGGAGCAAGTTCAATGCTCACATCCTTCAGGACAGAAACCCCGGGATATGAAAATTCAATATTCTTTACCCTGAAATTCACCAGTATTCTCTCCCTTTCCTGCCGATTATCAGCAGAAAGAACAATGGACCCCCCAAAAGCGCGGTCACCAGACCCACCGGCAGAACGGAAGGCTCGATCACCGTCATCGATACTATATCGGCTCCCAGAAGGAAAGCCGCCCCGAAAAGACCGGACGCGGGGACCAGGAACCTGTTATCAGAACCGATGAACATGCGCGTAATGTGCGGGGCGACCAAGCCCACAAACCCTATCATGCCGGTAAAACAGATCACACTGGAAGTTACAAGTGACGATAACACGACTATGGATATCCTCACCCTTTCAACATTCACCCCTAGGCTCTTAGCGGTTTCATCCCCCGCGTTCATTATGTTCAACGTTCGTGAGGCCAAAAGAAGAAACACCGAAGATGTTAGCATAACCGCCGCCATCGGACCCAGATCGGCCCAGGTCGTCTTACCCACGTCGCCCATCATCCACAGAGAAAGGGCTTTTAGATCCTCGGCCTGCGCGAAATAACTTATTAGAGTACTGCCCGCCGAAAAAATATAAGCAAGAGAGATTCCCGCCAGGATCATCATACCGGCAGTGGCTTTCTTGAACCTACTCAGAAAAAAGATCAATAACGCCGGAATTAGCGAAAAAAGGAAAGCATTCCCTATCAGAAAATATTCCCCTCCGGCAAACCCCACCCCCATAAGGATCGCCAGACTCGCCCCGAAACCGCCTCCGGCGGATATCCCCAGAGTGAAAGGGCTTGCAAGGGGATTGCGGAGTATAGCCTGCATCTGGACGCCCGCGATGGCAAGACCGAACCCGGCCAATAGCGCCGTGATTATCCTGGGCAGACGTATCATCCATATGACCGAACCGGATACCCCGCTAACACTGAACCTTGAAGGGAAAAACCGTTCCAGAACCGCCTTGAACGCTTCCTTTGAGGAAAATTCCATAGGTCCCACGGTAACCGCGATACCGCTCAAGATTATGATCAGGCAGACAAAGCCAAGGATAAAGAACAGCTTCCTGGCCATGAGTTTCCTGTATTCAGATGCCGGCGGAAAAGATACTTTCACCTTCATTCCCCTGTATATAGATCCAGTTCCTCGACCAGTTCAGTGTATAAAAAGTCTCCCCCGTAGAACCTTTTAAAGACCCGATCGCCTTCTTTTCTTACATCAAGTTCACTGAATTTGTCCGGATGAAATATCTTGGCCATCTGAAAGACCTGTGCTATGGCCCGCTGATGAGGCCACCAGTTACAAAAAGCGGTCGTATAATACACCCGTCCGGTCTTGACCGCATTAACATCCTGCAAAAGTGGGTCCTCGAGAACTTCTTCGATGGTCACCGGAGCTTCCTTGTCGCCGAATTTGCTTTTCTCCCATTCATTCGAGGCATACCTGGATAAAAATATTATATCCGGGTTCCACTTGATTATATGCTCTCTTGAAACAAGTATCCCCCTCTGGCCTTTGGCGAAATTCCTGCAGTCCTTAGCGACATTTATCCCGCCGGCAAGTTCAATCGGATCGAAATCAACTACGGTATTGGTTATATCGCCTGTCCAGCTCGTCCATGCGAAATATACCTTCGGTCTTTCGCTTTCGGGTATATTTGCGGTAATATCCGTAACTAAAGCCAGGGTTTTGTTGATGAATCCGTTAAGATCCTCAGCTTCATCCTCCTTACGCAGAACTTTCCCTATTAGCCTGATCTGTCTTGAGAACATCACCTGCATCGGCACTTCTTGAGGATATGATGCTCCAATGACCACAGCGTCCGTTTTCTCCTCAAAGACGCGTATATCCTGCGGCAGCGAAAAAATAACATCCGGCCGGAGTGAAGCAATAAGCTCTATGTTCTCACCGAAGTTACCCACATCGGGGATCTCAAGAAGCTCGTGCCCGAAAGGGCTTTCTTCCTCGGGCAGAATACAGGTATGGGATATCCCCACCAGCTTGTCCGTGGCTCCCAGAGCTATGATTATTCTGGTATACATCATGAACGGGCTTACCACGCGTTCGACTTTACCGCTGGGGTGCACTTCCCTTCCCGCCAGGTCCGTAATCGCGAAAACCGAACGGGGCAGGATCAGTAAAAAGATCAGTAATGAACCCGCAAATATTCTATTTTTCATCATTCAGTATCCTCTTGGCTACCGGGTGGATCCCTCTGCCGGCCACTATCCAGTAACTGTCGCCGGAACAGGCCAGACAAACGGGTTGATTCTCTTTAATCCTTATTCGCGTTTCCATGACATTCTCGCCGCAGACGGAACAGGTCACCGATTCAAAAATAGGGGCATACTCCATTGCCTGAGGGGTCGCTTCTTCCACCTTGAGAACCTCTTTTTCGGGTTTTTCCAGTATCGCGAAGGAAAGATCCGTCCACAACCTCTTCATGCGCTCACTTTCCCCGGGAGTGAGCTGCTCTCTGCGCTTTACCGCTTTATCGAACAATCTCATCGCCTCGGCGCTTTTCGGATCCTTATCCATCTTATCCCGGTCATACTTCGCGGCAACCCTTACTGCTCTATTTTTCCTGCGATCCACGAAAGTAACTGCCGTCTTGCCCAGGTCCTTGTATATAAGCGCATTATTTCCCAAAGTGCACCCGCTCGCCGCCTGTATCCCGTCAACAAAACAGTTATTACACTCGACCACGGCAAGTATTTCTTCCATACCCGTGCTTTCGGTTATCCCCAGTTCCCTGTAAGCGGCATGTACGGCTCTTACCCCCAGTGCCACATGGGAACAATAATGGCCGTGTATCTCACCGGCCTTTTTCAGAATACCGGTCAGATCACCTCCGGCCAGCATTCTCTTGATATCTTTTCTGGGGTCTTCTCTTTTTTCCATAACTGGTCAACTCCCTGCTTGTTTTTACTTAAAAGGTCAGACTGATCCTGCCGGTTATCATCCTGCCAAGCATGGGAAAACCTTCTCTTTCCTCATAACTGGCATCAAAAATGTTCTCGACAGCGATTCCTACCTTGCCCGTAACATTGTCATTTTCAAGGATCTTGTAGGTCAGATTAAGATCAAATGTCGCGAATTGTTCCAGATCCGCCAATTCGGAAGCACCGGATTTTGTAAGGTCTCCTATGATCACGCTCCTTTTATCCACATATCTCATGACGAATTCGCCCGTGAACGCCCGGAATGAATACGTTATCCCGGCATTTACCTTGTTATCGGGAAGTTCCGTCAGACTATCCGATAGTTCCGAACTCTCATCCAGGATATCACCTTCCTTTTTGGTGGACTGAAAAGTATAATTAGCGAATAAATCCAGTCCAGCCGCCAAACAATATCTTGCCTCGGCCTCGATCCCCCAGAGGATAACCTTATCTATGTTGTAAACCACCCTGGATGGTTTATAGCCGAAGATGGTCCTGATATAATCCTCCACGTCATAATAATATCCTCTTACCTCGAACTTAGCTTTATCGGGGATATTCACACTTAAACCGGCCTCTCCCTGCAGCGCCCTCTCCGGAGAAAGGTCTTTTCTCCCCGTAGGCTGATAACCGGCAAAGAACCAGTAGGATTCAGGCGAGGTGGGGAACCTGTAGGCCTGACCGAAATGCGCTGTTGCCTCAAGACCTTCCCGGATCTGGTACGTTACCCCGAAAGTAGGACTAAGACCCTGCACGTAAAGAACATCGATAGGCTTTGCCCAGTAATTGTCGTAACGCAATCCCATGTCCACATACAGTGAATCCGTTATGTCCCACTCTCCCTGCGCGAAGATAGCATGTCGGCGGCTTGCCTTTTCAGGTTCGTCATACGAAGCGGGCTGTATACGAAAATAAGAACTGTCGGCATGTTTGATCTGCTGCTTGCCGTATCCCAGATACACTCCTTCTGCCCCGTAGACCACCGAATAATCCTCCGCAGGCATGGATATATCCAAAAGCCATCCTCCCGATCTTTCCGGTTCTGTATACCTTTCAAGAACAAGTTTATTCTCGTCATCTATGGCGTAGTAGTATTCCGTTCTTTCCTGCCTGTTAAGATATCCCTGCGCCTTCAAATCAAATGAATCGAATGATTTTTCGAGCTTGACGTCGTACTGGCCTCTTCTGTTGATCCAGTAACTTCCGTCACCCCAGTATTTGGACGCTCTTACCGGTCCGAATGGTCCGGGCCTGCCCCACCAGTGTATGCGGGGGCCTCCTCCGATGTCCTCATCGGATTCGGGATAATCACTGTCATAATTCGACCTGTCTTTTTTGTTCTCTACGACAAAACCCCTTTTCTGCAAGGTATATATCATACCCAGCTCAAGGATCATATCTCGAGGCATTAGCATTTCCAGTCTCCCAGAAAAATTATGCCGGTCAACGAAATTGTTCCTCAGATACCCGTCCGTTCTCCAGTAGCCGTACGAAAGATTGTCGTATACATCTTTAGTGATATTGCCGCTGTGGACTACCGCCGCGTCCACGGTATTAAAAGACCCGTATGATGAACGGATATCGATCTTCATCTTTTCCCTGCCTTTTTTGGGGACTATATTTATAATGCCCCCCAGGGTATCCCCGTACTGGGCGGTTGTGATCCCTCGGATTATTTCCACCCGCTCGATATCTTCTGTAGTGATCGCAGACCAGTCGACATATTCCCCGCCGAAAACACCGCTACCGTTAATGGGTCTGCCGTCCAGAAGCACCTTGTATCTCGATTCGTCAAACCCCCGCAGGATCACTCCACGGCCGGTATCCCCAGCAGGTGAAATGCGCTTAAGATCGATCCCGGCAATATTCTCAAAGAGTCCTTCCGCGGTACCGGATAACCTTGGCTGGTCTATTCTCTTTTCCCGGATGATATCACCCTTCTTGAAGTTTACCGCTCCCATTTTTTCATCTACATAGACCGTACCCAGATCTATATATTCCGGCTTCTCCGCGGCGAGTGCCTGGCAAGAAAGAGCAAAGAACCAAAACAACATCACCGGGAACACCTTTACTGGTTTACGCCACATCCCGTAAAACCGCATACAACCACCCCCCTCTTTTTCCCGGCCCAGAGATGTGGTATAATCATCTCTGGGCTCGGAGTTCTTTCTGACCTCTGGGTTCCAGCCCCGCCGTTCCTTCTGCCAAAGTCGGGCGGCGGGGCAACTATTTTATCCAGATATATCCGTTCGGATTATTGCTACATATCTGCGTTTCGTGCTACCGTATATGAAAAAAATATAGGCCTACTTCAATCCCTTACCGGTGCTCGACATGCTAAGTGTCACGTGCTTGACGCCTTTTAATGACATTAGTATATCCTTAAGTGACTGGGCTTCCTTCGAGTCCCCTTTTATGGCGACTATCTCCAGGCAGTTATTGTGATCCAGGTGTATATGCTGGGTCGATATTATAAGGTTCTGGAAATCGTGCTGGACATCGGTGACCTTGTTGAGAAGATCGCGTTTATGATGGTCGTAAACGAGCGTCACGGCACCTGCGATCGATTTTCCCTGTTTCCACTCATCCTTGATAAGCTCCTGCCTGATAAGATCGCCGAGTGCCTTTGAACGGCTGGTATACCCTTTTTGCCTGATGAGCCTGTCGAATTTTTCTATTAGGTCCCTGGGAAGAGATATCCCGAACCTGAATACATCCGCCATTTTGCCTCCAGTGTTACTTTTTTAATGAAAATAGCACAGAATCCGCCATATTGTCAAGCCATTACTGTAAGCCTGTTCCTGCGGATATTGTGGCCAATGAAATGCCGCGTACACAATGAAACAATCCAGAAAGCACGCATCAAGCGGACCTCAGGGCCATCCTGAGAGCTCTCGTCTTTTCCATGAGAAGCTGTTTGTCCAGTTTTTCAGCTTTGGGAAGAAGCACGAACTTGAGGAAACACCTCTGCTCTTCCATGCTTATCGATCCTATGTTGACCGAGTCGAGATCGATATCATCCTTCAGAGCCTTAAGCAGATCCGGGGAAAGTTCATATGCAAGCGAGATCGTGACGATCTCCATAAGGGGATAATAGCTGTCAAAGGACAGCGCTTTCTGGTCGATAAGGACCATTTTCGCCCTGCTTTTCATCCTTTCGGCAATGGATTCTTCTTCTTCGGACCTGGCCTCATTGGAAGCGAATATGAACACCGAATTTCTTTCCTCGTCCAGATACCTCTCGGTCTCCCTACCTATCGTTCTCATTGAACCTTTTATAATTACAAGGTTTTTAAGCAGTTTTTCGAACTTTGGCTCTTTCTTCAGTTCTTCAAGTTCCCTGCATAAGCTCATAGGCACCCCGTTATTCCCCCTGGAGACATTATCCTCAAAAGCCAGGACTATTTTTTCCGTACCGTCGGAATGCAGCCGCGACAGGACCAGGTCCACGAAAGTCATGGCCAAACTCTCTGGATCATTCATATCCCTAAGCTTTTGCGGCTTGAAATCACGGATTACGACCTGTCCGTCCGGAACAGGCTGTCCATCTGCTCCCGTGGAGGCGCTCTGTTTCTCTTTTGCTTCTTTTCCCGGCTTGTCGCTCTCGGCGAAGCTTTCAGCCTTCTTTTTCTTTTTACTTCCCATGTAATATTCATTGCCGCGCTTTTCGAACCCGAAGGATCCGGCGATCTTCTCCACTGCCGGATGCATGGCACTCACCGAGAAATTTCTAACACCTTTTCCCCAAGCGTCAAGAAAGACCTCTTCGAACAAGGCCCGACCGATGCCCCTCTCCCTGCTACGGGGGGCCACCGCGATCTCTATGATGTCAAGAACGCTTTCCCCCTCGGCGCCCTGTTCATCAGTCTCCAGTGAAGCATAAATATAACCTTCGATCCTGTCGCCGGTTTTGGCGACCAGGAAACGGTCTCCTTCATCATATCCTGATACCCTCTTGGGCAACACATCGGGGGAAGGCAGAAAATCCTTCTCATCCATATTTTCTAAGAGACGTCTGATCCCTTTGATATCTTTTTTCTCTGCGGCGGTGATGGCATAATCGGTTTCTTCCCCGGCCACATCTTCGCTTTGCTCCGGTTCTTGCCCTTCTGCTTCTACCTGCTCCTGCGGCTCATCCTGCGTTTCCGGCTCAAGACCGGTAATAAACAATTCCCTGATGGGGTCGTTCTCCACGGGTGAAGGCGCTTCCATGTCCCCGTCCGGCAATATAACATCCCCGACACCGGCATCCCTCAAGAAACCATAATCATCAGCATTTGCTCCACGGTCCAGGAATTCCTGAAGCACGCTTATATAAGGTATTTTCTTATCCCCTCTGGTCCCGAGCATTTCTTCAACAAACGCATTGAGACCGCCGGAACCGATCCTTTTCACCAAGATCTCCTCCACGGCAGAACTTATCGCCCGGGGTCTATCCTCTTTGCCGAAAAGATCATCTTCCAGCATCTGTTGGACCTCCTGGCTCACCTGTTTGCGGGAAAGAGGCAATACACCCGAGAGAAGCGCCTCCATTGCCCTGTAAAAATTCTGTTCACTGGTCGTTGACATAAGACCGTTCTTGAGAAGTTTTAGTCCCTCGCTCACGGGAAAATTCGCGAAGGTGGTCCTGACCGCCCGCGTAACTTCATCCGCCTCATCCCCAAAAACATAGCAAGATGCCATCAGATTCCTCAAGCGGGCTATACTTGTCATTTCTTCTACATTCACCCTTTTTATCCTTGATATGATCTCAGGCATAGCCGTCTGGCCAAGATACGGATCCAGCGATATCATGCTTATGTAATTCAACACCAGGAACATCGGATCGGCATCCTGCATTACGGACAGGAACACATTCCACTGATATATACCTTTCATCCCGGATGTAGCTTTGTCAATGTCCCTCTGGTAGCTCCTGGCCAGATCCCTTTTCTCTTCATTGGTTTTTTCCACCCAGCGATTACCGGATTCCGGTTTATACCTGTGTAACAAGCGATGATACAGTGCCAAATAATTAGAGTGGTTTATCAAGGTCTTCGTGATCTCGAGTTTGAAAAAGGCGTTCTCGTCTTCGTAACGTGCCTCAGAAAGATCCTGGTAGTCATCAAGGATGAAAGCGGCGATCATTTCGGAAAGTCTTTCAGAGAGAATAATGCTGTCGATACGGCCTTTTTCGAAAAGTACATCCTTTCCGATAATCATCCGGGCCCTCTGCGGCGATACCTCCACCCTGCTTTCGTTCACAGAAGTGTCCATCACTATCTCTGGTGAAAGGCCCTTCATCGAGACTGCCAATCTGGCGTCTTCCATTATCCTGTCCGGGAACGATCCCAGTATGCGCTCTATCTCCGCGCCCAGGGCAACCGCTTCTTCTTTATTGCGACTATGACCGTAGGTAAGCTCAAAAAGGTTTGAAGCGATCATCATGCTCCTTTTTGGCTCTTCTTCCTCTTTAATTTCGGCGTTCAATATTTTTTCCAGGGACGTCTTTTTTAGAAAATACTCTTCGCGTGAAAGATCTATCTGATACACCATTTGATAATTATATGCATAACTACCATTACTAAGTGTGACCTTTTCGGCGAGTTTTCTCTTTTTTAACAATCCCTTGTGAATAAGAGACCTTATTATCTGTTTTACTTTACTTTGGTTTGTATAGATAGAATCTTTGGCCGCTATTACCGGAACAACCCCGGCATCCTCGGCTAGAACATATGCCGCCTCGATAAGGCTCATAACCGCCTTGACCTCGCTCATCGGAAGATCTCTTTGGTAAAGGTTTATTCCGGTAAGCACAAGCGCATTGTAACCTCTCTTAGAGGTCCTGTCCTTAAACCCTCTCACAGGCGTTTTAACAACCTGTACCTGGCTCGTACCAAGCAATTTACCGGTTCCGTCCTTAAGAGCTAGTACGGAAAAATGGGGAGGATTATCCTTTATCTGCCAAGGCCTGCTCCCCCAGGTGCAGACCCCGGTCATCATGAATTCCATCATGTGCATGGCGTCATCGAAAAGGCCGACATAATAACAGTTCCGCGCAAGGGATTCAAGAAGCTTGAATCCCGAAAGCACCTTATCGGCTTTTATGACCAGTTCATCGACCTCCTTTTCAAGGTTCCTGGCAATAGAGGAAAAAAGAAGTTCCTCCCGCCGCTCCTGATCCGATAAAGGAGGTTTTTCCCTGAGGAGAACAAGTGCCGCTTCAAAAGCCTCGCGCATCATTTCTTCGACCTTCTTCCTGGAAACACCGGAATCCTTGGCCAGTTTCCCCGAGAACCGGTCTATGCCTTTTGAAAACCACTTCCTCAATACACCGGGCTTAAGGTCCTTGCTTGTAATCTTGGAGAACCAGATATTATTTATCAGTTCCGCAATTCCGGAGATATCACCCTCTTTTACGGCTGGCACGAAAGCCGCCTGCGTGCGGAATATCTTTTTTTTCTTTCTTACCGAACCGAGCCTCACGGTCACGAACCTGTCGACCATGGCCTTTCGGCCTGAATCGTCAAGAGAATCGATTCCTTTTTTGACCTTTTGCATAATTGCTTCTTTTCCATCTTCGAAATCTTCCGTCAACAAAGTGACCAGACTGCGCAGGTATTCTCTCTGTATGGATAGTTTTTCCGGAACCCGACTTAAGTAATTAATATCCACATCCCCGTCTATTTCTCTTATAAGAAAAGGAAGGAAAAAATGCAAACTGCTGTTGTGGTCAACCTCGTTTAAAGGCTTTTCTTCGCTCATGATACGGCGCAAGCTCTCAAAAAGTTCTTTCTTCAGTTTTTGGTCCCCCTCGTAAAGCACATCCGCGGACCGGCTGTACTCGAACTCGAACATCGTCCTCATTTCTTCGTCAAGTTCGTCATAATATCCGTCTTTTCCCTGAAGAGCGCTTTTCACTTTTTCATAGGTTCCGGCATAATCGCGAGCGGAATAATTCACTATCGGGATATATCGCGATAAAATGGCCAGTTCATCCGAAACACCGAAACCGAATTCAGTTTTACTCTCTTCTGAAAAACCCTTGAAGCCTCCCCATAACGAATCTGCCGGAAGCGCCTTTTTCACGCTTTTTTTGAATCTTTCCATGGCTTCATCGTCATCCTTGTTGTTCCTGTAATATGTGAACATATTGTAAGTTATGCTCGAAAACCCCAGCTGTAAATATCCTTCGATATCTGACCTGAACGAATCCCAATCGGAAGAATTCCATTTCGCAAGCCGGTCTTTGCGCATATAACCTCTCAATGCGCACAGCATCCCCTCAATGTTGGCCGGTGTGTTTCGTTTTGTTTTTTCGGCCATATAAACTATGGTCTTTTTGAACTCCTCGAACTGGCCCTCTTCTATTACGTATTCGGTCACATCAACATATCCTCCTATTATATTAGTCGACTCGCCCAGCATTCTTATTATGCGGGTGAGAGCATTATTGTAGGGCAGAACTTTTCTCAGTTCTTCAAAATCTTTTACCCTTAATCTGCATGCCCCCAGACTTTTCAGGCACACCGCCAGATTAAGATGGACTATACCGAACAATGATCTTATCTGCTCTATATCTTCTTCAATGGTATTCTTTCCATCCGTCCCGTTGTTGTTAAAATAATGAACAAGAGCTTTGGAGAGTTGGCCTATATATGATCTTTTTTCCTCGCGGGGCATATCCTTTAATTCGGAAATAAACGGTGCCAATATATCCGTATATATCTTATCTATGGCCCTGAAATAATCCTCCTTGACCCTGGAGTGCGGCATACCTTCTTCGGTGTATCTTTCAAGAAAACCTTTTCTCTGGTCTTCGGTCATTTTTAACGACCCGTTCACGAAAACTTCGAGCTCCCTGCCTTCCAGGGGAACCATTCTTTCCGGGACATTATCCAAATGAGCTATCCCGGCCAGGAATTCAAGCATTTCAGGCGCTAGTTCAGTGTTTTCGAATACCGCCTTTTGAAGAAATCCCATGTTCCTCCAGTAATGGCCGTAATCGATGATGGAGGGCTTGGGGGCACATTTTTTAACCATCCAAAAGAAACGGCCTAATCGTTCATATATCTCTTCGAGTCGGCCATCAAGCTCCTGTTCATCCCTGATCTTGATCATGAAATCCAGGACCCTTTTAAAGTCACCTTTGCCGAGCGTATCCGAGTCTATTATTTTCGCAAGCGTTATAAGTGAAGTCTTTATGCATTCGACCGGCATATCTTTTAAAGACAGTAATTTGCTGAGATCGGCGTTCTGTTCAACGCTATAAGAAACGACCGTTTCAAGGAACTGAATAAATTCCGAGCAGTCCTCATCTCCGCTTAACTGGACCAATATGTTCAAATAATCCTCGTAATTCTCTTCATCTATCACGCCCATTTCGATGAAGTTTTCCAGAGTTTTTATAAAATTAGCGGTGTTCCAGCTACGCTCCACCCTCTTCATCTCGTCTATCAGTTTATTTATCTTACCGAGCAGCTTTTTTTTGTTGAACTTATCATAAAGTGCCATGCGCCTTATTGTTCTAAAGACCAATAAGGCATTACGATCATCGTCTGAGTTTTGTGAAAAGATCGATACCGGATCCTTCTTGCCGTCCCACATATACCTAAGCAGTCCGGCATATTCCTTCAGATTACCATCATCAACAGCACCATTGTCGATCAAAGCTGTATAAGCCCGCACAACATCCTCTATCCCATAGCTATACACTAATTCGTAATTACGTAGATCCAAAATAAGCGATCTTATCACTCTTGAATTTTTTCCGGTCATCAAGCCCTTTTGATGCAGATGGAACATAAGATCATATCCACAAGAACCCAGATCTTTCGCCCTGCGGGACTCCACAAAATACTTGACCGTGAAGAAAACGGCCGCACCGGCGGCTATTATGATCGCGGGCACGAAACCGTAACTTCCAATGGAATTAAGTTCTATAAAAAATGGCGTTACTTTTCCTCTTTGGGAAACAGGCGTGACAAAACCGGAACAAAATTTGGCCACAATAGCCATCCACAAAAGAAAAGCGCCCTTTAAAACCGAAAAGTTGATAACATCACTCGAATCCCTTTTGTTCTTGGAATTGTGCGTCGCCAGTTCCAGCCCTTTGGGATCTATACCGTCAATTATGCTAATTACCAATTGAGACAGCATAAATAACAGAACACTCACCACAATAACCATCCCGCCGTAAGGCAGAATATACTCTTCAAATAGATATTCAAGACCCGAGATATCTTCTAAAGGCTCGTCACTTGCGATCCCGAAATATATCTTTCTATAAATCGTTCTTAACGCTTTCAGGCTTATGATATATCTGAACGCGAAAACCGCAGGTATGAGCGCCCAGCCTACGATCATTCCTAAGAAGGATTTTTTGATACGTTCGTTGTTCCTCCCGAAATGCTGCCCGTATTCCAGCAGTAAAGGATCAAGAACGCTCATCTCAGGTCCATTCTTCCGACCATCCATCCCTGCCCAGCCTGAATAAAGCGCATGAAACAATTCAAGCTGTTCTGATTCAGTGCGTTTTATTATCCGACCGAACAGCCGGCGGAGATATGTTATTCCTTCCTTCTTCAGAACACCGGCTTTCACGGCCGCATGCAACGCTCTGAGAGCATTACGGCTGCACTTCGATCTTTTAATTATCAGTCGTAAAAGACCGCTCATCTTCCTTTGCATGGGGTCGGTAAGCAGGCCTCTGTTTTCCATTTCGGAAACGATACCGTATAAAACACTTTGGTGGGGATATTTAACGAACTTCTCTAGTATCTTTTTTGCGCGCTTACTCACCGGTCCCTCCGGTGCGTTTATCATATCCAGGCTCGTATCCTCGATCCCTCCAGGTGTGACCGTCTGGATATATTTGATCTTATCGGTAAGGGCCCTGTCCCTTTCCTTGAAGAGGATCCTGCTAAGAGCTCTTATCCCGTCATGATAAATATAGTGACATCCTCTTTTAGGAGTATAATTCTTAACAGCGATACTGAGAACCTCGCCGCGAACGGGAATGGAGGTTGCGCGTATTCTTTTCTTCGAATTTTGTCCGCAAAGCCATAACTCCACGACAAGTCTGCCCTTGAACAGCCAGGTTAACTTCTTAAAGTATTTATACAGGCCATATTTAAGGGCCATTTTAGTTGCCCAGTTGATGTGCAATCTGAGGTCAAGAGAAGAACCTTTGCTGTAGAGTTCCAGAAGTTCATGAAAAACCGGGATCGGATCATCCGCTAGGAACTTATGCACCGCTATCCAATTTTCTCCCTGATGCTTATAATTACACAACCCCAGAATATCCTCTATCAGCTCGTCATAAGTGTATTGCTGCACGGGATGCTTAAATCTCATGCCTAAAATATCACCGAGCAATGCGTCATGCTCCGGGTTCCCGGTAGTGTATCCCTCGAAAGCTTCCTTGAGGTAATCATTCACATCCTCACGCAGCAATCTGGGCTCAATGGTCGATTCGAAAAGACCATACTTAACAGTAAATTCATGGGATGACCGTTCAGATGAAATATGGGTCACCTTCGCTTTTTTACCTATTCTCGGTATGTTACCGTCATTTTCGGCATCATCCCCGCGTAAAGACCCTTCATCAGCATCTTCCCCTTCGCTAGTACCGTCGCGATCAACAGCCTGGGGCTCATCAGGATCTTCTCCGGGGATACCCTTTATCTCCGTGAAAGACTTGCCTAATCCCTTTATGGTTGTACGCCCTTTAAAGGGTTCCATAGTGACCTTACCGTCATTTGAAACAACGGCTTCGTAGAGTACCGAAGACTTTTCCGATGAAACGGCGCAAGGAATGACCCACCTGCCGTCTATGAATTCTTTCCCGTCAAAACCTATATATAAAGGAGTGCCGGCTACACGTGGATAGAAACGCGAATTGAGCTCATTGAATCTGCCCTTTGTAGATTCCATAAGATATACGATCTCAGACTCTATCAAAGAGGCCGGGTCAAGCACCTGGAAAAAATTCTGCACCTGGAGGGTATTATCACCAACAACCGGGGTATTCTGTTCGGCCCAACCGGATGTATGCAATATGAACAAAAGAACAAGCAGTACAGAAAAACTCTTAAAAAGAATATGTTTTCTAATATTAAATAACATGGACCCCGCTTCCAGTTATAGTAGAATAATCATTATATTTAACGTTTTGTTGGCTTAACGTACAATGATTATATCATATGATTTCGGCAAAAAAAAAGCCAAATATCTAGCTTTTTTAAATGCTAACTAATATGTCTTAAAATGATTGTTTTGCTGGCTCTGCAAGGGATTTTCTGGATGGATTTTATCTGCATGAGTGAGCATAAGTGCTTTATTTTAAAGGTTTGGTGTTATTTACTAGACCCTTATACCATCGCCAGGTTTTCCTGTTCAAGAATAGCGCGATGTTCATGATACCTTTTCTGCCAATTCCCGCTTTTAAAATACCATAGCATTACGAGACCCTGGCAGATATCCGACAAGTTTATGCCCAGCCAAATGCCGTTGGTGCCTAACCCCAGAACAAGAGCCAGCAAATACGCCGCAGGTATTCGCAGCCCCAATTGCACCACGCCCGCCATCGCCGCCGGGGCTATGGTGTCCCCCGCTCCCGTAACACCCCTGCCGAGAATAAGCGCCAATGCCAAGAACGGGAAAGTAACAGCTATAAACCTGAGAAAACTGCTTCCTATCCCTATCACTTCCGGGTAACCGCTGAAAAGACCTATCAGGTTGGGCGAAAAAATGAAAAACAATGCCGCAATGGGAAGAACGATAAGTTCATAATACCTTAACGCCTCCCATCCGGCTTGCGTGGCCCGTTCCGGCCTGTCGGCACCCATGTTCTGCCCGATAAGCACCGCACAGGCAGAGCCCATTCCGAAGCCAAGCATCATTACCGCCATCCTAAGGCGCACAACTATCCCGAACGCGGCCAGACACGCCGCCCCGAAGGAAGTTACCAGCCGAAGAAGCAGTAATAGCGACAGTTGGCGCAAAAAGATTTCAAAAGACGCGAAAAACCCTATCTTCACCATTCTTCCTATTATCCGGAAATTGACCCTGAAAACGCGCCTGTGGAGATGCAGACTTGAATGGCCGTAGAAAAGATGCCACAAAAGAACAAATACCCCTACCAGGCGGCTGATTATCGTGGCGGTCGCGGATCCTGCCACCTCCATTCTGGGAAATATCCCGATACCGAAGATAAGGAACGGATCGAGGGCAATATTGAGCAGGTTTGCAAGGACAAGGACCTTGAGCGGGAAAACGGCGTCTCCCGCGCCTCTCATGGCCTGGTCAAACCCGATGAAAAGAAAAATAAATATCGACCAAACAAAGCTTATCCTCAGATATTCGGACGCGGCGGGTATGATCTCGGGTCCCGCCCCGAAAATACGCAGGAGCCAGTTCGTGCCGAATAGGCCGATAAGGACCATAGCACCGGAACATATGACGCTTACGACTATCGTCTGGAAAAGGACATTGTCCGCCGAATCATAATCCTTTTTACCGATGAAATGGGCGATCAAAGCCGTCGTGCCCACGGAAATACCTATAGCCAGCATTATTATCACAGCAATAATGACACCGGAGATGGATAAAGCCGCGACAGCCAGATGCCCCAGCTTCCCCACGAAGAACAGGTCCGCCAGCGTGAAAAGGTCATGCAGAACCGCCCCCACTATCATGGGCATGGCGAGCTTCCAGAGCGATGAGCGTAAGCCGCCTTCCGTTATGCTACTGTTGATCCTGCGCGTTCTTTTTCTGCCCATATGGACCAATCATTCCTTGGAGTTCCATTTCATCTTGATATCCAGAACGGGGCTTCCGTTGACCGCGTCAAGACCCTCAACGAAGAGCTTATTCCCTTCCACTTTTAAAAGACGCACATCCTGTATCGCTATGCGGGACAACCTGTAAGGCGTCCTGGAAGAAAACACACCTACTTTCTTGCCGTCGAGGCCCCGCCTGAAGACGGATCTCACCCCGCCGGACTCGTGAAAGTAATAGACGATGGTAAGATGATCTTCCTCCTCGATCCTGTAGAGGAAGGGCCTCTGCGAATCCAGCAGTTCTATGCAGGATGAACTTCTGTCCCCGTCCGTGCCAAAACCCGTCCGGGCCCTCTTGAGGTTATTTCTGACAAAACCTATGGGGTAGATCTTGAAAGGCTTGAGGCCGCCGTAAAGACAATGGTGACAGAGCTGTTCCCCGTCAATAACTTCTATTTCATCTGGAGATACCTTTTCATGGCAACGCGAACATTCAATGATTGCCCTTGTCTTATTTTTTGCCATGCTTTTCGATCTCTTCCTCTACTTCCTCGTACCCCTCGACATAGAACTTCTCCTCATCAGGGGCGATCTCCCTCAGCAGCCTCAGAAATTCGCCGGCATGGATCCGTTCTTCATCGGCTATATCCTTAAGAACTTCCTGTGCCAGCTTATGATCCGTGGATTCGGCCAGCTGCATATAAAGCTGTATCGCTTCATATTCAGCGGCGATCATGAACCGTATGGCGCGTATGAGTTCTTCATGGGTGAGTTTTCTGTCATTTGCAAGCCCGGAAAAGGCGTTCCCGAATTCAGGCATCTTTCCCTCCTTTATTTATCGATCTTTACGGTCCGGTGATACCTACTCCCCGGACCTCTTTCTCTCGCTTAACAGGATAATATCCCTGATCTGGTTCTCGTCCCTGGCACTCAGCCATTCTTTCTCAAAGCGCGGGTTCTGCACGATATGGGCAATGGCCGCGAGCACCTTAAGATGAAAGGTCCTTTCGTCACTGGTACCGAAAAGCACGAAAACCGCTTTAACTTTGTCATTATCACGGCTGAACTCTATACCTTCCCTGCATCTGGCCACCAACAGCTTGAACCTGTTACGCCCGGGTATAATGATATGAGGTATGGCCACGAAAGGCGTGATCGCCGTCGATCCTTCAGTTTCTCTCTGCCTGAGAAGGTCTTCCACCTCCGAATGGGTAAGATCAATATCACGCGAGACCCGCTGGGCGACCTGGCCGAAAAAGTCATGAATGCTCGTCCTGCCGTCTATATCGATTATCGCCGAATCCTCAACAAGCTGATGGAAGCGGTCTATCTTCACCTCATCCCGATGGAGGATGACCTGTTTGAGCTCCTCTTCAAGTGTATTGTCCGTGATCTTCCTGTTTATGACCCTTTCTATAAGATGAAGAAGGGCGTATTCAATTTTATGTCTTTTGCGGCCGTATAAATAATATATCAGTACCGCCAGGACGAGAAGAGACAGGCTTATCTCCACCGCCACCAGGCCCATGTCAACAATGAGCAGGACAAAAAGAACCATGCCGGCTATATTCGTCCAGGGATAAAAAGGCACCTTGAACGCCGGCCTGTAGTTCTGTACCCTGCCCTCTCTGAGAATTATAACCGCCGCGTTGGTAAGTATATATAGGGTCAATATCACGACCGAGCCCAGCTTGACCAGCGTCTTGAGATCCAGCGTAAGGCATATGAAAACAAAAAAGCCCGTTATCATTATCGCTACAACCGGGGATCTTTTCCTGCCGGAGAGACGGCCAAATACCTCAGGCAGGAGGGCGTCCGCACTCAAGGCCAGGGGGTATCTCGAAGCGGATAATATGCCGGCATTGGCCGTGGTTATGAACGCCAGGAGCGCCCCCAGGGAGATGACCAGATAGCCTATATTCCCGAAGAGGGCCTTCCCTGCGTCAGCGACCGGCGTCAGGGAACCAGTCAGTTCCCCGGCCGGAAGAACCCCCACGGTCACTATCAATATGGCGGCATAGAAAACAGTAACAGCTAATACCGAAAGTATCATACCCCGGGGCAGGTTCCTCGCAGGATCCTTAACCTCTCCGGAGACCGTGGCTATATTCAAAAGCCCGCCGAAGGATATGAACACGAAACCTGATGTCACCAGGACCCTGTTTACACCGTTCGGGAAAAGAGGCACAAAATTGCTTTCTGTCAGGCGGCCCATTCCGCCTATTATCAGAAAAAGCATTATGGCAAAAAGCCCCACTACCAGAGCGACCTCGAACTTTGCCGCCTCTTTCACTCCCAGTATGTTGAGTATTACGAAGAAACAGCAGATGAAAAAAGCCGAAACGAGTATCGGGAAACCGAAAGCTATAAGAAGGATCTCGGCTATACCGAAGATAGCAAAAGCCGACTTAAGACACAACGCGGTCCAGCTCAGGAATGATGAAACCGTACCCACAAGAGGCCCGAGACTGCGCGTGATAAAAAAATAATCCCCGCCCGCTTTGGGCATGGCGGTTGAAAGCTCAATTATACTCAGGGTGCCCACAAGGGCCAGAATGCCCGCCAGGAGGTACGAAATAAAGACCAGAGGCCCCGCCTGGGCATAGGCCAGCCCCGGAAGAATGAAAATCCCCGAGCTGATCATGGCCCCTGAAGCAAGAGAGAATATGTCCAGAAGGCTAAGTTCTCTTTTAAGTTCGTTTTTCATGATATAGTTTTAGGGCAGCGGGCAATAGCACCCTCAAAAAGCCGTCCGCGCAGAGATAACCTCACCCTGTCAGTCCGTCATGATCAGCCCCCAGCTCGCTCCTCCAGGTGCGCCACTTCTCCATCGCGAAAAGGATCGCAGCTATCACGAATGCCGCTACGAAAGCTAGTATGCTGTAATGCACGCCCGATATATCGGCCAGGGTGATCTTCCCCGGGCCTTTACTGAGAGGCGCAATTACCGGTTCCATATAACCGTAGGCGACCGCTCCCATTATGCCTCCGGCGAGAACGCCCCACGCGTCGCGGTAACCCGCCCCGATCTGGGCGAGGACCGTACCAGGGCAGGCCCCCGTCAGAGCCATGCCCGCCCCGAAAATGAACCCGCCTAAAATAGTCGCGGGAAATATCGCGGCTTTGGGGTGAAGCTCGATCAACCCGACACCGAAAAGGATCCCGAGTATGACAAGGCTCGCGGCAACGGCCGAGAGGAACATCCTTAACAGGATAAAATTGCGCATCTGGAACTGGCCGATTATCATGCCGGGCTCGAAAACCCTCCCCTTTTCTAGAGCAAAACCGAAAACCACCCCCATCAATAGTCCTGTAGTGATATATAAAATCATTTTCCCCTCCCGGTTATATCTTTTTATACAGACTGGAAACCACGATACCCCCGACGAACATCATTACACCTACGACCAAAGACCCCACCGCAAGCTGCGCCGACCCGGAAAGACCGTGCCCGGTAGTGCACCCGCCGGCCCAGCGGGCGCCGAAAAGAAGAACGAATCCGCCGATAAAACCCATAAAAAAGCGCTGGGAGAAAGTTCTGATGCCGACGGCTTTCTTCCAGGCAGGGGAGTACTCCTGACGTTTCGCGCCCGAAAGCCTTCTCGAGAGGAACGCCCCTATAATGATACCGACACACAAACTGCTCTGCCAGACGTACTTCATCGATGTCATGTATTTATTGAAATAGGCGTTATCCATGACCGTTCTGTCAAATATGGATGCGATATACCCGCCCGCGGAAACATAACTGGAGGAGACCCCCAGAGCCGTCTTGATGATCAGGAACGCGGGTATCTGCAATAAAGCCACGACGATCCCGGCAATGTACGGAGACCATGCTTTCTCACGCAAGAAGTTCTTCATCTCATACCCCCTTTTCCGTTCTGCTTTGTGTCGATATTGAAAAGCTCTTTCCGATTAGACCTTTAACCGCATTTCCCGCGGAGACAATATCCCGCCAGCTCGCCCATTAAAGCGCTAGTAAGCTCCCTCTCCCCTGATAACTGCCGGGATCGTCCTCCACAAGATCTGCATATCGAGCCCCAGTGACCAGTTATTGATATACCACAGGTCCCATTTGACCCATCTGGTGAATGTAAGCTCACTCCTTCCCCTGACCTGGGAAAGCCCCGTCATGCCAGGACGTATGGAAAGCCTCTGCATGTGAATATGGCTGTATTTCTCGACCTCATCCGCTAAAGGAGGTCTGGGCCCCACCAGGCTCATATCTCCCAAAAGCACGTTAAAAAGCTGAGGAAGCTCATCAAGGCTGTGCCTTCGCAGGAACTTGCCTACGCTGGTTATGCGGGGATCTTCCCTGATCTTGAAGATAACCCCGTCCTTGACCTCGTTCCTTTCAACAAGCTCATCGCGTCGTTTGTCAGCACCGGCGACCATCGAACGGAACTTGTAAAAATTGAATGTCCTCCCCTTGAAGCCGACTCTCTTCTGGCGGTAGAAGACCGGCCCTTTTGAATCCATTTTTATCAGAATAGCTATCAGGAGAAAAATAGGCAAAGAAAAGATCAAAAGAATAAAGGAAAGAACTAGGTCCATCAGCCTCTTGATGAAAAACTCAGCCGGGTGATGCTTTCTTTCCTTATAGGTAAGAAGCGGTATGACCCCCAGATGGCTGATATCAAGCACCGGCAGAGGCTCCTCGAAATTTTCAGGCACGACCTTGACGCCCAGATGCATTTCTTTCGCTCTTCGTATTATTTCAGAGACCGCTATTTTCTCCGAAGGTATGGTAACTATGACCTCGTCCACGAAATATTTCTTGGCGATAACGGGAAAATCGGACAATTTGCCCAGAACAGGCACACCCCCGTAACCGGTCTCCACGTTATCGTCCAGAAACCCGATAACCTTTAACCCGCCCCAGGGGTTCTTCTTTATCTCTTCGAGGATTATCTTACCCACCCTTCCCACGCCTATAATGAGGACATTAATGTTATGGTACCCGCCGGCTATCAGTTTCCTGAGAATGAGCCTTTTGATTATCCTCCACAGGCTCAGGAAGAAGACCAGTGAAAGAAAACTGGAGAGGAAGACCAGCCTCGAGAAGAACTTGAATTGAGCGAAAAAGATAATAGTACCTATCAAAACAGCCGTGTAACAGACGCTTATCACCACCCTTGAGGTCTCCTGGGGTATGTTAAGCGCCCGGTCGGTCGCGTAGAGGTTGCGCCTTTTGAAGGAAATGACTATGAATATCGTCCATAGAATAAAGACAAATGAATAATCCCTGACATTGGGCAGGTAAATATCATTGAAAATGTCCGAAGGCGAGTTATACCGCACTAGATACGGCAGGATGAAACTCAGCGCTATGATCACCACGTCCACGAAAAGGTAGATCGGGTAGATTTTCTTCCTTGCTTTTATCATAGGTTATTATGAATATTATATGAACACATGATCCCGGGACATACCGATAAAGGATAGTTTATCGTTAATCAGGATATTATGCAACGATTTTAAAAGGGGCGGCCTTCAATACATATCCCGGGCTCAGTAAAGCGCAACGTATTTTATCAATATATAAATAGAAGTGGAGACTAGCGTGGCGACGTATAATGTCAAGAGCCCCTTATATAACCATCTGTACCTTCCCCTGCACAGCTCTATACCCTTGATGATGGAATAGAATATGAAAGGTGCTATGAACAGCGTAACTCTTGTTCCTGTAAAGGGATAGCATTTTGTGATGCCTGCTATCATCATGCCTATGAGGACGGCGGCTATTATGCTTCTCAATGAAAGCAGTTTGAACCGGTCCTCGCGGAAACGCTTAAATCCGCGTACGAACACAAAATACACGGCAAAAGGCATAAAAACGGTCATTATGCGTCTTATCAGGCTTGTTTCAACGAACCACCTGACGAATATGTTGCGGAAACCTTCACTGAAGGACTGGATGAAATCCGAAAAGGAGCTGGTCAGGATGAAATAGTCGTTCCAGTATACCGGAAAATCCTCAACGACCCTTGCATATCTTGCGTCATAATAATATGAAAGTCCTGCGAAGACACCCACGGAAAAAGTATAAATAAGCAAGTACGGCCAGGTCTTCCTGTTCTCCCGCAGGTTAAGCAGGAGATTGTATAAGGGAATAAGAACGAAAAAGTTCGCGGTATAAGATAAAAGTACCAGTGCGGGCATAAACAGATATTTGACCGCCGTAGCGGGACGGAAATTCTCGTGCTTGAGGTCGCTCCTCTGATCGATTATGAATATGGCGAAAAGAGCCGCTATCAGAACATCGCCTGAATACTGCTTGAGCTCGGCCGAATAATATGACATGAGATTCGAACCGCACCAGGCTAATATGAAGAGCATATAGTTAAGATTCGTCCCTTCTTCCTTCCTGAAAAGCCGGAGCCACGTGAAAAAAGCCAGTGCCATCAGTACGAAAGGAACAAGACGCAGCGCGTACACGTTGTATTCAAAAGCCTTCGAAACGGTCTGGACTATAAAAAGATAGAGGTGCGGGAACGCCTGCGAGTGCCTGAGCGGCCCCAGAAGTTCAAGCGGGCTCAAAAGCGTGATATTCTCCAGTATCGAACGCTCATCAAGCCAGAGCGGCCTTCCCGAGGCGTAATGAACCGCGCACAGGAAAAGAAAATAAACAATGCCGGCGGGTATCAGATACCTGTACGGGTAATCAGCCGGTATTAACTTTTTCCTTATACGAGCCAGTGTCTCTCTCATTGCTCTTGGTACCTTTCCTTGTAAAAAACTCTTTTATTACTATCCATATAAACTTGGTATTGCCTATAAGGTATCTCTTCCAGAGGCGTCTCGGCTCCTGGAGGAGACGGTAGAGCCATTCTATGCCCATTTTCTGCATCCACTGAGGCGCCCTGCGCGTTTTACCCGCTATGATATCAAAAGCACCGCCCACTCCGACCACCAGTGGAACGCGCATGTTCTCCAGATGCTTTTTCAGGAATTTCTCCTTCCGGGGCGAACTCATCGCGAAAAAGAGAACATCTGTCCCTGATGAGGCTATATCACGCACCACACTCTCCTCTTCCTCCGGGGTCCAGTAACCGTTACGCCACCCGGCCAGCTTCATGTCGGGATACTTCTTAGTATAGCTTTCCCGGACCTTTTCGACCACATCCTGCCCCGCCCCGAGGAAATAAATACCGTAACCCTTTTTACCCGATACCGAGATCAAGGCCTCCATTATGTCAAGTCCGCCGTAACGCTGTTTCACCGGAGTTCCGAAAAGCCTGGATACCCACATCAGCGGCTGGCCGTCAACTATGTTAAGATCACTTGCGAGAACTATTTCCCGGAAAGAATCGTCTTCCCTCATCTTCACGATCTTGTCGGCATTTATCGCGATATACTGATGTGGCCGGCCACTTTTAATGAAACCGTCAGCCACTTCGGTCATCTCCTCTACGGAGAGGTTATCTATGGGGCAGCCCAAAAGAATTATTCTTTCGCTTTTACTCATGACTTCCTCAGAACTTTTCCACCCGCTTTTTCGTACGCAGCCCCGCAGCCGGTGCATAACGCACTGTCCGTCTCAAAATCAAGCTTGACACCGCAATCACACATCCAACCGGTCTGCCTGGCGGGATTTCCCATAACAAGGGCATTATCCGGAACATCTTTGGTGACGACCGCACCGGCGGCGACAAAAGCGGATCTTCCGATGGTATTACCGCATACCACGGTCGCGTTGGCCCCTATGGTCGCCCCCTTTTTTACCAGGGTCTTTTTAATTTCTTTCATCCGCGGGATCGCGCTCCGCGGATTAAAAACATTGGTAAAGACCATCGAAGGCCCGCAGAACACATCGTCTTCAAGGGTTACTCCAGCATACACCGAAACATTGTTCTGTATCTTGCAGTTATTCCCCAGGACAGCGTCAGGACCGATAACGACGTTCTGCCCTATCCTGCAGTTCTTACCGATCCTTGAGCCCTTGATAACATGACAGAAATGCCATATCTTTGTCCCGTCCCCTATAGTGACTCCGGGATCCACGAAAGATGATTCATGCACAGTATACCCCATCAGAACCCTCCCTTGAAATAAACTACCTTACCCGGTGAATCCAAAGCTTCCTGGGAAGCCTGGAGTATCCTCAGGACCCTCAGGCCTTCCCTGCCATCGGTGACCGGGTTTTTACCGCTTTCGATACAGTCCAGAAAATGCTGACATTCCGCCTTGAGAGGTTCGGTCATTTCAAGCGGCACCGGTTCTTTCTCGGCTTTTGAAGCTACAGGAACGGTGCCGTTCCACTCTATCTTATGGCTGTAGAGGAACAGTTTCTCCGGGGTCATGTCGTCAAAAACGGCCATTTTTCTGTCACCTACGACCACGAGTTTCTGCTCTTTGAAAGGGTGCAGCCATGAAACGAAAATATGGGCCCTTACACCTTCCGGGAAACTCATGTTCGTCATGGTAACATCGGCTATATTATGCTGGAGATAAATACCGCCGGTAGTAGTAAGAGATTCCGGAAAAGCATCGAGAAGCATGAGGATCACGGATATATCATGCGGGGCGAAACTCCACAGAATGTTCTCCTCTGTCCTTATCTTGCCTATGTTAAGCCTGTTGGAATAAATGTACCTTATATTCCCCAGAACGCCTTCGTCAATAAGCTCTTTGAGCCTGATAACGGCGTTATGATACCTGAGTATGTGCCCCACCATGAGGATCCTCTTTTCCCCATCCGCAAGGTCAACAAGCTCTTTTCCTTTTTCCACATCAAGGGAAAGCGGTTTCTCGACAAAGACATGTTTACCGCTCTGGAGGGCCTCCTTTGCCAGATCATGATGGAATGCCGCGGGAGCGGCTATAACAACGCCCTGTATCTCATCATCAGCGAGCAGTTCCCGGTGATCCTGCGTGTAAAGCGCCTCGGGATATTGTTCTTTATGGTTATCAAGCAGCCGGGCATCCTTATCGCAGATCACCTTGAGGGCCCCCAGCTGGTAAAAATTCCTGACCAGGTTCTTGCCCCAGTACCCGGCGCCTATCACTCCCACTTTCGTCAATTGAACCTCCTTCTTACCTCACTATCCACAGAACCAGTGACCTGGATACGGCCGATCGGTCCTTATTATACACATTTAAGCGCAACTTACTAAGAAAATACTTGGATTATTTACCCGGGGCGCTCTTTTTAGCGCCTTGAGAACAACTCTGATCAGACCGAGCCGCTTAATATATCATTGTAGACCGCCATGATATTACTGGCGGCGCCTTCGGTGTCCAGACCCATCTCGATAAGTCTCTCTCTCGCCTCAGTCTTAGGGTGCTCCAGCGCTTTACTGACAGCTGAAGCTATCTGCCCGGGATCATGGCTCGTCACGAAACATCCCTCTACCGGTTCGAGCATTTCCCTGGTATCCCCCACATCTACGGATACTATAGGCCTGTTACATGCCATGGCTTCGCGTATCACGTTAGGGGATCCCTCATGGAATGAAGTCAGCACGCAGACATCGGCGGCGTTCATCATCTCCACCATATTACCCGAAGAGATATTCCCCAGACAAAGGCATTTATGTTCGGTCCTGAGCCGTCCCATGGCTTCACGGAAAAGCGGATAATTCTTTACCGGCACATCTTTCTGCCCCATGAAGAATATTATCTTACCTTCGTATCCCCCCAGACCCACGGCTTTTTTCGACTCCTCCCGGTTGATTTCCCGGAACTGGTCGGTGTCCGTGCCATATCTTGCGATCTTTTTATTTCGTGACCGGACTCGCTCCATCAGTTGAGCCGACTGGACAAGAGAATAATCGAAAAATCTCGACGCCAGAGAATTAACCAGTGCCAACACGGACTCTTTTGCCATATATCTTCCGTTCTTCCCCACGTTGCCGAGAAGGTCTCCGCCGCAGAAAGAAACGACCAGCGGCCTTTTCTTTACTATCTTCCAGGGAAGGACCAGCGAGCCGGTATGGCCGAAATGACAATGGACGATATCGGACCACTCCACGTCCTCCCCCAGCCGGATAACGCTCTTAAGGTTCTGCGCCAGTCCCCGGCCGATGAATCGGACCCTGCAATCCATGCCGCGCCTGAGAAGTGAGTCCACCTGCCTCTTGACGAAAATACCGTAGTAGGGTTTTTCGCGAGTGGGATACATGTTCGTTACGTGCAATACTTTCAACTCAAGCCCCTTCCCTCTCCTTTGATGCGTCGGTGAACGACCGTCTCTCATGTTCTATCATGTCCATCAGACTTCTCTCTAGCTGGTATGAAGCGGCCCATCCCGTTTCTTTGCGTATTTTTTCTATGCAGCCCTGCTGGTAAGGCACCTGCTGCTTCCCGGGGGCTTTGTCCTGGTGCACCACCCCAGGGTTTATTCCAGCCATATCGATCATCATTGCTAAAACCTCTGCCGTCTTCACCATACGGCCCGATGCTATGTTATACATTTGCCCCGCGCGCCCCCGGCGCACAAGAATGAGGTAAGCGCGCACCGCGTCCCTTACGTCCAGAAAATCCCTGTACGCGGAAAGGTCTCCCACGGTTATACGGTCTTTTTCCCGGGCTTTGTATGCGGCGATCTGTCTGGCAAGGTTCCCGCAGAACAGGCGATCGGTCTGGCCGGGACCTATAAGGTTGAACGTGCGCGTCGCTATCACGGATAGACCGCAGGAGTGGCCTGTATCCCGGGCAAGCTGGGTCTGAAGAAGTTTGCAGGATCCGTACCGGGAGACGGGTTCGGGCGTGCAATCCTCGGTGATCTTTACCTTTCCCTGGTAACCGTACTCTGCAGAAGAGCCGACGTTCAGCACAACGGTCTTTTCCCTGTAAGGGACCAGTGAAAGCAGCGTGTTCCTGGTAGCGGTCAGATTATTGATCCTCATCCGGTCGACATCCTGATTGAATATCTGGCCCGCCAGATGAAAACACAATATTTTTTCGGCGTTCTCCAGATCCGTTCTGATCGTATCGGTGAACTGCCTCTCCAGGGAGGATTTAACGTATATGTCCACATCCCATAAAGGGTCGTCATGGATATCCATACCGAGAATATCGAAAGATCCCCTGCTCTCCCGCAGGCAGGAGACTAGATATCTCCCGGTAAATCCGTTGCATCCGGTAATTATGGCAAGTGTCCGTCTATTCACAAAACCTCTCTATCGTGTATTGGGTTATTTGATATTTTCACTAATGTATATCTCCAATGACCTATACCAGTACGGCATGTTGTTGAGACCGAGTTTATCGAGCATATGGTTGGCCAGCACCTGGGAACGTCCTCTTGGAGCAAGATGAGGAAAGTCCTCGAAAGGCACGGGCTTGACTTCAACCTCGTTCTTTCGACCCATGTACTCCACGATCCTGGTCGCCATTTCGTACCTGGAACAGGAGCCCCTGTTCGTCATATGATAAATACCGTATTTACCGGTATCTATGACGTTCAAAAGATTCCCCGCGAAATCCCTGGTAAAGGTCGGGCTGCCGAACCTGTCGGAAACCGCCACCAGGTGTTTTTCCCCTTTTAGTATCTTCTGCACTATTTTATAAACGAATTTCTTATCTATCTGCCATCCTCCTATCAGCCAGGCTGTCCTCAGGATGAAATATTCGCTAAAAAGACCCTGCACTATGGATTCACCCTCGAGCTTGCTGCGACCATAAATGCTGACCGGGTCAGGCCGGTCAAGTTCCGTGTAGGGTTCATCCTTTTCCCCGTTAAAGACCGATCCGGTACTGACATAAAGGAACTTTGCTCCGGCCTCCCGAGCCGCTCTGGCGACGTTCTCCGTGCCACGAGCATTCACTTCAAAGGCATGGTCGGGATCTTTTTCACAAAGGTCTACATCGGTCTCGGCGGCCAGATGGAAAACATAACCGGGGCTTTCTCTTTCTATGTTCCGGCAGACCCCTTCCAGATCAGTAATATCCATTTCTGAAGTGCCCGGAAGTCTCGGATACCTGTCTGTCTTGACCACCCTGTGTCCGGCCCTCTCGAGAACGGGTATGACCGCCGCGGCCAGCATACCCGAGGCCCCGGTTAAAAGGATTTTCATTCTACACCCCTATATAACAAGATCATTTTTTCCTTTTCTTTCTCTTGTTCCGCTTTTCCCAGTACTCGACGGCGTCCCTGTAATCACTGGGAGTGCCAATATCGAACCAGCGGCCCTTCAGGTCATATACCTTTACTTTTTCTCCCGCCGCGACCAGACGCAACATTAGCTCAGGTAGGTCCACCCGCTCGCCCTTTTTGATATATCTGGCGGCTTTAGGGTTCAAACAGTAGATGCCGGTGCTTACCTTATGGCTCAACTCCGGTTTTTCATGGTAATCCATGAGAAATCCTTTTTCGTCGGATTCGATGACGCCGAGGCTGGACTTTGTTCTCTTTAAGTACGCGCATATGGTCGCGACCGCCTTGGAACGCTTGTGCGACCGCATAAGGTCTCCGAAGTCCACACTGGCCAGGACATCACCGTTCATCACTATGAAATCTTCCTTTTCCTTTCTCATCTTCCAGATGGGCCCCGCCGTGCCCAGCGGGCTGTCCTCGCGTAAATACGATATCGGGACACCGAACTTCCTGCCATTACCGAAATACGCCTCTATCAACTCGGCTGAATAACCAACAGCTAGCTTGATGTCCGTTATCTCTGCCTCATTAAGCTGGCCGATAATTATCTCCAGGATGGACTTATCCCCCAGAGGCAACAAGGGTTTCGGGACGGTCACTGTAAAAGGTGCCAGCCGTTTTCCTTTTCCTCCTGCTAAAATGATCGCTTTCATGTTCTTCCTTCTGACCGGCAACCCCCTAAAAGCGGCCTTTCCCGATCATGGTTTAATGATCCCTTTTACGCACTTAAGCGCCAGATACATGCAAACGGCCTTAAAATTATACCTGTCCTGCTTCAATGCCAGAAGGATCTGCTCCTCCATTCCCGAGTCATCTCCAATCCTGCCGTAATACCTGGCTTGCCTGTAATGAAGCGCAGAATACGCCTTGGGCCTTAGATCTTTAAGATGCGGATTGCGCTCAAAGGCCTTTTTCAGCACCGTAATGCCCGAACTTAACGATTCATCCAGATTCTTTCTGGTATAACTTTCGGGGTTCCTGTGCTTAGTCAGAGGTTCATCTATGTATTTTGCCCTGTATCGTTCCGAAAGCCGAAGCCACATATCCCAGTCGGCCGGGATAAATATAGTTTCATCGAAAAGACCTACCTCGTCAAAACATATCCTCCTGGCCACGACTGTGGAATTACAGATAAAATTCCTTAAAATAAGGTCTTTTGTTATCCATCCTTCTTTTCTTCCCTTTACGGAAAATCTTCCCACCGTATTGTCGTCATCATCTATGAATAACGACGAAGTATGAACAAAACCTGCCCCTGGATCCTCTTCGAGGCTCATCACCGACCTTTCGATCTTATCCGGAAGATACAGATCATCACAATCAAGCAGTCCCACGTACTCGCCTTCGGCCAGGCTGATGCCCAGATTCCTGGCACTGCAAGCGCCGCCGTTATCCTTATATTCGTATCTTATCCTTCCAAGATAGGGGCTGAGCCTGTCTTTCGTATCGTCCGTTGAACCATCGTCAACGACTATTATCTCGATGTTGACGTATGTCTGGGCAAGAACGCTTTCCACGGTTCTCACCGTCAGGTCGGCTTTGTTATATGCAGGTATTATAACGCTTACTTTTTTCATCTTCTCGGTCATTCCCCGCTTATAAGTTCTCCGTTACCGGCTATTCCTTGTCCCTGTTCTTTCGTATATACTCTTCCAGGGATGCCTCCCATTCGGGCATTCCATTAAGTCCCATCATGTCGAGCTTACGGTTCTGCATCACGGCCGATCTGGGCCTGGGGGCTGGCAGGGGGAACTCACTAGAAGAGATGGGACTTACCCTGATCTTGCCGGCTTTACCCATGAATTCGACCAGTTTTATCGCCATCTGATATCTGGAGCATGAACCTTTGTTCGTCATATGGTAAAGCCCATATTCTCCCGCGTCTATTACCTGCATCAGATTGGCGGCGAAATCCTTCGTGAATGTGGGACACCCGAACTTATCCGACACGACCCGGAGTTCCTTCTTTCCCTCCTTGATCTGCCGGACTAATTTGTAAACGAACTTTTTGTCCAGTTCCCAGCCGCCTACCATCCATCCGGCGCGAATTATGAAATACTCCTTCAGGTTGTCTTTCACGGCCTTTTCCCCTTCGTATTTACTTTTGCCGTAAATGCTCAAGGGGTCCGGTTCATCCGTCTCCGTATAAGGGGCATCCTTTTGCCCGTTGAACACGGAGCCGGTACTTATGTACAGGAGTTTTGCCCCGTTCTCACTGCAGGCGCGGACTATATTCTCCGTCCCGGCGGCATTGACCCGGTAAGCATGTTCAGGATCCTGCTCACACAGATCCACATTCGTCTCTGCGGCAAGATGGAAAACATAATCGGGGGAACTCTCCCCGACGAAACGCGATACCCCCCCGGGGTCTGTTACGTTAAGTGCATTTATATCGGGAAGCCGCTGGTTTATATCCGTCTGAACCACATCATGACCTTTTTTTATCAGGTCTTTGACTATTTCCGCTCCGAGCATTCCGGCAGCGCCTGTCACAAGTATCTTCATTTTAGTTTCTCCTTTTGCTTTATCAGCGCATCGAATGTATTCAGTTTTTTAATCCATGCGCGCTGGCGGTCTTCAACTATCCCCTATTAAGTGTCTCGACCTTATTACCATTGATATTTTCGAACTGCTCCTGTATGCACATAAGCAGACCCTGGCCCATATCAGTGTAATAATGTTTTACGTATTTTTTGCCCATCTTGGGGATAAAAGTATAAGGGGTCAGAGTATAATGGTCCATGGCCTCGGAAGATTCCGGTTTCACATATTCCACCTCGATATCCTTCTTAAGTATTTCCCCGATCATCACGAACAAATCGCTTACCTTCATCGGATGATGTCCCGTGAAAATAAGCTGCTCGTTTCTGAACTCTTCGGAGAGTATCTCCACACTGGCCTGGGCCGCGTCAAGTACGTTAATGTATTCCCTTATCTCATTTCCGTCGCCTGGATAGGTGATCTTACCGGTCGTCATGGCCTGCTTTATGTATTTATGGACACTGTTGGTAATGTCAGAACGGCATCCGTATAACGTGCCGTACCTGAGTATCGTATAATCCAGTCCGTACTGCCGCTGATAAGTCTGGATATAGGACTCGCAGGCATGCTTGCTGCATCTGTAGAAAGAGCCCGAGTCGCTGTAAACGTATATGGTGCTCGCATAGACAAAACGCTTGATGTTTTCCTTTCTGGAAGCTTCAAGCAGTACTATGTTCCCCAGGATGTTCTGCTTGACCGTGCCCACGGGGTCGTCCTTCGCCTTCGCGATGTCAGCTATTCCCGCGAAATTATACACGACATCCGCTCCCTTTATGGCCCTTTTGACAAGAACATCATCGAGGATATCTCCTACAACCATCTTCTGCGAAGGTTTAAGGGACTTCGATCCGTACAGATCATAAATCACAACATCATGCCCCGCCTCGCTCAGAGCATCCGCCACATGGCTTCCCAAAAAACCCGAACCACCGAAAACAACTATCTTCATATCCATCACCTCTCTCTTATCAAGAGCCGGCCGTAAAAAGCTCCGGCTCAGATGTGAGTTTTCGAAATTGACCTGTTTATATACTCTATTGCCGAATCCAGATCCGCAAGATCGCCGATAATGTTCTCCCCGGAGGAAAACACGGCCTTAGATCCGGGGCTGCGTTCTATGAAAATGACCCGTGAACTCTCTGCCGCCAGCCGGTCGCTCTCGGCATCGCCCACATACGCCACTTCATCCCTTGAAAAGCCGTGGCGTTCCATCACATCGGTTATGATGTCTTTTTTTTCTTTGGGGCTTCCGTGCACTTCTTTAAAAAAGCTCCCGAGATGCCTCGCCTTGATAATCCTGGAAAGCTCCTGTTCAGGAGTTCCCGATGCTATGAAGAACAGGTAACTATCCCTGTTGCGTTCAAGGAACTTCCTGGCTCCCGGCACAAAGGGTGCCGCTATCACCTTATCGTATACCACCCTGGCGAACTTCTCGCCCAGCTCGGTCTCCTTATCTTTTGACAATTGTTCATGTAACAACTGTTCATAAGCGTAACGGAACTTCACAAAGCGGGAAATCCCCGCGTTGCGAATATGATAATCCATTACCCTCTGAAGTTTCTCCGGCTGTCCGATGAAAACATCCGCGAATATCTCCTTGAAAGCTTCCGTCTTTATTCCCGCCGATTCCAGTATCACTCCGTCGAAATCGAAGATAATGCTCTTTATCATATCCTTTTCCTCATCATTTTTCCTTGAATCCGGCTAGAAGGTTCTCTACTGCCTGGATTTCCATTCTTACCCGGGCTTCTCTGGCATAAGAGCCCGCATGCGGAGTAAGCACGACATTATCGAGACTCGCAAGCGGGCCCCGGTAAGGCTCGTTCTGGAAAACATCCAGTGCCGCGCCGGCGAGATCCCCTTCCTTCAAAGCCTCGTAAAGGGCTTTTTCATCGACTGCTCCTCCTCTGGAGAAATTGACCAACCATGCGCCTTTTTTCATCAACGATATCTCTCTGGATGTTATTATTGCATCCGCCCCCGGCGGTGGCGCAAGATGCAGGGTAACAAGATCAGCCCACTTGAGCATCTGCTCAAGGCTCTTTTTCCCGCAATCGATCCTGCAGGACCTTGAAACAACATCGCAATAGGCCAGCTCCGTCCCGAAAGCCGATAGCAGTTCACTGACCGCCTGCCCTATACGTCCGAAACCGATAATACCTATCTTTTTCCCAAAAAGAAGGCTGCCCATCATCTTTTTCCACTCGCCCTGCCTTAACCGCCTGTCCATGAAACTGACCTTCCTAAGAAGGTCCAGAATAACGGCAACCGTAAGTTCAGCGACAGCGCGAGTGGGCCCGTCGGGAGTATTGTAGATCCTTATATTTCTTTTCCGTGCAGATTCCATGTCGACATTATCCATTCCCGTACCACATCGGGAGACCACCTCGAGACTCGGAAGCTGCTCAAAAACCTCCCCGGTGAGTTTCTCCGTGCCCGCGACAATGCCTACGGCGTCCCTGCCCAGGTCAACCACCTCAGTTCCGGTAAGCTTGCGCCTGTGCGGATTAAGCACGTAAGAAAACCGCTCCCTCTCGAGCAGCTCAAGAGGAGTGCGGTCGAATTCCGCGAAAGTGCTAGTGCTAATCAGTACTTTTTTCCGCATATCAACACCCGTCCTTTTTCGTTCCGGCACAAACGTCCCGTCCCCGGCCATTCGCAAAAACGTATTCCAGAAAAATACCATGGTCCGGCGGCGAAAAAAACTCCCTGATATCAACTTGGGGACCTCCGGAATCAGCCAGGATGCTCTTCAGTTTCCCGGGAAAATCTTCTTCATAACTTTTCACAACATGGTCTTTAATAAAATGTTCATATCCCCATGAAAACGCTTCTGGGACCAGATACAACGTCTTCACGCCGGTAAAAACACCTTCAAACACGGCGGTGGAACCCGAAGTAACGAGCACTTCACTTGTCTTCAACATGCTTTTCAGGTCCTCACTAACGAATTCGCAGTTATCGTATCCGCCAAGTTCACGACTCAGAGAAGCGGACTTCATCAGAAATGGATGAGGTTTGATCTTAACCCTGTACTCATCCAAAAGACCGTTTTCCAGACATCTGAGGACCTGTTTCTGCAAGGAGACGGCTACTTGCGGATCTATTGGAAGGACCACCGACACCACTTTTTCGGATACGGCCACCTCCTGTTCGATATCATCCTCGAAAAGATATGAATACCTTATGGCACCAGCCTCCCTGACCTTCATGCCGGGATTGTTCTGCTCCAAGAACCGGGTCCATTTCTTTCCGTTAGAGAGGACCACCTGAGGCAGGAACCTGTCTGGGGCCTCGTAACGGGATGTCCTGTAATCAAGGAAATTATAAGGAATCGTGGAATGCTGGTATCCTATCCGTCCATGATCGCTGAACGCCAGATTCAACATCTTTTCCCAAGGCTGATTTTCAAAGGGATATATGAAGGTGACCTTTTCTGCCAGAACAGGCTGGATCTCCTGGTAAGAACCATACAGTAAAAGATAGTACAGATAGACCTTTGTCCTGTTCTCGGTATCTTTTTCCATGCGGGAAAGCAGTCTGAGCAGAGAAATATCCTCCTCCGCCCCGTATCTCCCATCGTCCATCTCCAAATCGAATTCTCTTGCCAGCGTGCTTAAGAGTCCCCTGAACGGCAGATAACCGAAAGGGCATATTATATTGGAATAATGCCTGTTGAGCTTAAAAAGGATATTTACCGGGACCATTAAAGGAAGCAAACGACCAACTGTGCCCCCTTTATCCTGAATAGACGCGTCTAGATCTCCTAGATGAGGATCGTTGAATTCAGGGAGTTTCCTGAAAGTGTTCGCGTTGACCCAGGAATGGATGAACACATCAAACTGTTCGAGTTCCTTCTTCCTAAAGAACCTGAACAACACCCAGAAGATAAGATATTTCGCGATCCAGTAAGCTCCCGTCATTCTCTCGCCAAGATGTTTAAGCAACAGTGACGCCCTTTCGCGGAAACCCATCCCTTGTGAAAATTTGCTGCATGCAACATATAAAAGGTCCACGTCATCGGTGACGAAAAGAAGGTTTTCTGTTTCATATCTGCGGGATATTCTTTCCAGGACCTTGCAGTAGACATACCGCTGGAACATCCTGCTCTGGCTTATGGACCTTGAAGCCATCCTGCTGGAATACCAAAGGACGGCATCATCCTGCTGGCGGGAGAGTCTGCCGATATAATCGACAAAAATTTCTCTCACGCTGTCGGTGACCTCTTCTATATCCTTTGCGATATATATCCTCCGGTCCTGCTCAAGCGTCCCTAGTGCCCGGTCAAGCCCTCTATGGCCGCCTATATAGAGCCACCTATCGCAAGACGGTCTTCTCGATCCGGATATTTGTCTAGAACTTATGATATTCAACATTTTTAAAATATTATATTCACCAGTCCGTATACAACTTGCTCCACTTGTAATCCCTTGCCAGAACCGCACCGTAAAATCCCTCGAAATCGTTCTTTCGCCAGTATGGTCGGGTAAGCCTGAGCCAGTGTTTCTTGGGATACTGCCAGTAGACCTTTTCCGATACGACCTTCCATCCCGAAAAAAGAAAAAGAAGCCGCCAGCTTTCGGGGGAAAGTTCAAACAAATGGGTATTCTCCGCGTTGAAAGGGTCCGTGAGGGACCTTCTAACCTGATGCAGACCGACCCTGCTGTTTCTCAAGTAAGGGACAGTGACCACCAGAGACCTGCATCCGGTATTAGCCGAGATGTCATGAAGGAACTTCACCGGATTGAACAGGTGTTCAAGGGTCTCGAAACACAGAAAAACATCCACATCCCCCGAGATCTGCCTGGTAACGTCCTCGGCGCTCGCGCACAAAGCCACAAGCCCTTTTTCCCTTATCCTTTTGACCGCTTCGCTGTCCAGATTAACGCTCAGGCTTCGTATATTCCTTTCCTTGAACAGTTCCGAAGCGTAGCGTATATGCGTGCCCGCCGAATCGCCGATATCAACTACAGTGAGCTCTTTGTTGTCCACGTCCTTCAGCATTCCGAGCGATTCGGCGACCAGGGACATCTGAAAAGCATGCACGCCTCTCACTTTCGTGTTCAGGTATTCGCCTTTCACCTCAAAATTGCTGTATTGTTCCCGGAGATCGGGCTCTATGCTCTTGAGCCTTTTCGCAAGATCGGACAATCCCTGCTCCTCGATAGCGCATCTGAGCGACCGCACAGCAAGTTCCTGCGTCAAGGAATTCTTTCCTTTTTTTACGCCGTCATATAAGCGATCCGGCAATACCCCTTTTATAACGTTCTTCATTTTTATCATATCTGCTCCCTGCCGTGTTAAAACTGAAGGATTCACTCTCCCCCGGCCACGGTCACCACCTCGTTAGTAACATATTCATTCTCATCGCTCCCCAGAAAAAAAGCTAACTTTGCTATATCACGTGGCGTTCCCATCCTTTTTACCGGTATCATGGATATCCTTTTCTTCATGTCCTTGGGGTACTTCTTGTGGAACGGAGTGTCGATGACCCCGGCCCTGAGCGTGTTGACCAGGACGTTGGAACCTGCCCCGTCACGGGCCAGTGTCCTGGTTATACCCTCCAGGGCTCTTTTCGAACATCCGTAATGCATAGACTTGCTCGATCCGCCGTACTTGGCTGCGATAGAACTTATACTTACTATCCTTCCGAACCTTCTCTTTTTCATCCCCTCGAAAAGCCGGGCGGACAACAGCAAGGGCGCATAGGTATTTACCCTGAAAGTCGCCACTACATCATCCATGGTCAAATGGCTGTAATGCTTCGCCGCGTTGTAGGTACCGGCATTGTTCACCAGGCTGTCTATGTTCATTTTGTTTGCTTCTCGGATAAACGCGTCAAGCTCATCCGGGGAACAAAAGTCCCCTTTTACAAGGCGGCACTCCGCGCCGGTATCCCGTATCATTCCCTCAAGTTCCCGGGCACCGCGTGCGGATGAATTGAAATGACAAACAATATCCCATCCCTTTTCAGCGAAATACAAGGCTATCTCTTTGCCCAGTCCGCTGCCGGCACCGGTAACAAGTACTTTTTTCCTCGTTTTTTTTCCGCTCATTCTGCAACTCCCTGTTTTTTCAGCCAGTATTCGACCTGGGGCATCTGCCATTCATAATCCACATCCAGGCCTCCCCACTGTTTAAGTGGGTATATGTTTTTACCCATCCATTTCTGGGGAAGAAGTCCCTTTTCGAGACAATCAAGGCATTTCGGCCTTATGACCGAAACCCCCATATCGGCGAACCACACATCCCCCTGGGAATCCCTGTCACAGTTCAGCGACCCAGGGTCGCCAAAGACTTCGAAAGGCACAAATGGTTTTAGCAGACCTTTCTCATCTATCCTCCTTGCCCTTAATGGGCTCCACATGTTGTACCTGGAGACGGTAACAGCCGAATCATACTCAGGGTTCTCCCTCAGCACACTGATACCCTCGGATATAACCGATGGCGTTACCGTAGCAGCATTGCACATCAAAAGAACCACGAGTTCCAGAGGCTCGTTCTCGTAACGCTGTTTCACATGCTCATAGGCATGAACGTAGACATCCTCTCCGAGAGCTCCGTCGGTGCACAGTTCAGGGGGCCTCACGATGATCTCCACGCCGTTCTGGCGCCCGAGCTGCATGAGCCCCTCATCGTCCGTTGAAAGGAACACCCTGTCGATCTGTTGGCATCTTTTCGCCGCCGACATGGGATAAAAGGCCAGCGGTTTGCCGAGCACTTCGGTCAGGTTCTTCCCGGGGAAGCCTTTGCTTTTTTTCCTGCCCATAATGAACGCTGCAATCATTTTTTATACCTCTCTTATTTGAAATATTCCTTGAAATATATATCCCTGAGCTGTTCAAATATAGCGTTGCCTTCTTCATCCATTTTCTCCGCGATCCTGATACTGTCAAAATATGATTCCGGCATCTTGACATAGAGCGGAAAGGTCCTTACCATTCCCTTTATCTGTTCCCTCGTAAAACCGGGCATGTCCAGTATGGAGCTTCTCATGAGACTGTCGGTCCTTGCGGCGGGGTCAAGGTATTTTCTGTCGATGCAGTACTGCCTCAGGGGCGTCCCGCTGTAGGGCACGAAAAAATACGCGTTTATACTATCAGCATTGATAGACCTGTTCAGACGAATGGTATCAAAGGCAAGATCGCGCGTCTCGTCGGGAAACCCTATTATGTTATTCACCGTCACGGGTATGCCGCTCTTTCCCAGAAGTTCGAACGCTTCAGTTACCTGCTCGTTAGAAAAAGTCTTTTTAAGTATTCTCCTTCGGAAATTTTCGTTACCGTGTTCTATCCCGATGGAAATCCTGTCACAGTTCATGTCCTTCAGCATACTGATCTTCTCATCTGTTATGGTCTCGATACGCGTCTGGCACCAGAACGGAAGACCTATCTTTCTGGAGTATTCCCTGGCAAAATCCTTCATTTCACCCGCTCCCCTGGCAAAGAAGGTCTCACTGTTGAAATAAATATAGTCGGCGCTGTACTTTTTCACCTGATGCATCAGTTCACCCATTATCCTCGGAATGGTCTTCACCCTAAAATACGTCTTCCTGCACGAATCCATGTAAAGCTTCCGCTGGCTCGGAGCAGCGCAGAACGAACACTCATAAGGACATCCTCTGTCGACACAGATGGGCAGCATGCTGAATATCTTGCCCTGCATGGGCCTGAACAGTCTTTTTTTCTCGAACACGTCGAAATCCTCGTACGGAAGCTCATTGATGTCCAGCGGGGGCCTGAGCCCGTTTTTATGGATTTTCCCGCTATCTTTGACCCATAGATTCCTTATATCCTTTATATCATCACCTCCGGCAAGTTTCTCGCACAGCTCCACAAGGGCCTCTTCCCCTTCTCCTATGCATACTGAATCGACAGTACTGTCGTTTATTACCCCTTCAGGGCAAAAGGTCGCATGGACTCCCCCGACCGTCACATGGATATCCTCATGCTTTCCCCGCACTTTTGAAACAAGTCCAATGCCCAGTTCTATGGTGTCATCCGTTGCGGAAACCGCTATCACATCGGGCATAAATTCATCGACCGTTTTGCTGAAATCCTCGAAAACATCCGTGGTCTTGTATTCAATGCCTTTTTCTTTCAGGTTAAAAGGCCTCAGCTGCATGTGTTCCACCCTTATCTCGTCCACGCTTTTCTCGGCAGTACGGTAAAAAGTCGTATCGAACACCTTTACTTCCACACCTCTGTTTTTAAGGAATGCCGCGAGTACAGCTATATTGGACGGCAAGAGGTTCACCATCTGGAGATTCGGATATACCAAAAGCACCTTGAAACCCTGTATATTTTTCGCCATGCTCATATCACGCCGCCGCTTTTTCTGATTTCAGAAGCCCGATAGGAACATCTGTCACACGCCTCTATCAGGTGTGATTCCCCGGACATAT
This sequence comes from Candidatus Omnitrophota bacterium, assembly GCA_014728045.1. Lineage (NCBI taxonomy): Bacteria > Pseudomonadati > Candidatus Omnitrophota > Candidatus Omnitrophota bacterium. The sequence continues at coordinate 252,211 of WJMH01000012.1, read as the reverse complement.
GTTTATTCCTTAAAAATGAAAGCTTATCGCTCAACCACTGTTCTTTTATGGTGGTGTCCTGTATATTCCCCATCTGCATCAGCGAAAGGTCCCCGACGCCATGCAACAGGCAGGGCAGAATAGTCCCGTCCCACAGGACGATCATCCTCTGCCAGAGGAAGGGACATGCCCAGCCACCCTTTATCCCCCTGTGATCGACCCCCGGGCCTTCTTCCCTTGGATCAACGTAACCTATCTCGTCGGCCAGTGGCTGCCAGAGTTTGAGGTATTCGTCCCAGTGCTCTTTTATCTCGGGGAACATCACGGGCTGGATCCTGATCTTGGGATAGTCCACCCCGAGCTTATCCCTGAGCTTCCTGAGTCCGCGGATATTCGAGAGAACCTGCTCGAATTGCGCTCCGACCCTGTTCCCTTCGAAACTTTCCTTGTCCCATCCGTCACATGAAATGGATATGCGGTTCAGCCCCGCATCTATCAGCCGTCTGCTCATGCCTTCATCCAGAAGCACTCCATTAGTATTGAAATACATATCGATTATCCCTTTGGACCCTGAATATTCCACCATGCGGGGCAGGTCTTCATGTAGAAGAGGTTCTCCCCTCAGGCTGAATTTAACCGAGTACAGGTCATTTTTCTCGCCTTCGTCAATGATCTTTCTGAAGACCTCGAATCCCAACTTGCCTTTGGCGTTCTTGCCCCAACCATCATGCGTGGCCGCGCAGTAAGGGCATCTCAAGTTACAAAGATTTGTGACCTCGATATCAACATGTAATGGGAAGTCACGCACTTTGAATTGTCCGGGATTATTTACCCATTCATGACGGTATTTTCTGAACCTGGGATCTTCTGAATCTAGGATATTCTTGCCCCCGATCAGGTGAAAATTGGAATTGGCCCTTATTTTCACGTCCCGCACGGATATTTTCTGGATTTTGTCTGACTCGCTCATAACCAAACCTTTTTCGTATTTGGAACAATATCGCCCTCGGGGAACTTCCCCGAGACTTTTCTTATGAGATCTGAGACCTTCGTAATATCTCCATCACCGTACTTGAATTTCTTAAAAAGGTCCTTGAACGACCTCCGGTCAAGCAGATGGTTGTCCAGGATCCAGCGTATGGCAAAGAGAAGGTCCTTTTCGTCATCGACGTTATAAACGGCCGCCTGCGTCAAATCCCCGGCTCCGGATGACAGTTTAACGCCTTTTATATACTGATAACGCCCATATTTATTATATAGCAGAACGGGAATATCGTTCTGCAAAGCTTCCTCAATAGTCGAAGAGGAATAACTCGCAAGAAGGTCACTGATCGAAAGATAATCGTTAAAACTTCCTCCGGTAGCAATGGAATATGATCCCGAATCCGGAAGGATACGGCTAAGGTCTTCTTCTTTCAGCCCGTCCATGACACGGTATCTTACGATCAGATGAAGTCCTTTCACCTTATCTACGGCCCTTATAAGCGAGGCGATACCGTCGACGTATTCATCGACGGTCTCATAATTGAACAGACGCTGCCCTTTCCTGCTTTTAGGTGTACCCGCATGGAGTATGATCTTCTCACCCTCCGGGGCGTATTGCTCCCGTAGCCTTCCTGACTCATCCCCGCGGGATATACCGTGTGCGAATATAAGAGGGCCGGTTACTACTGGTTTGCTCTGGGACGGCACATCCTTGAGAAACTTTTCGATCAACGGCGTCTGTAGCGACAGATATTCGTATGAAGTGTTCACTATCCCCAACGCGTTCTCCTCCCAATCCTTTTTCGAATAATCGTCATGCACCTCTGAAAACGAACCGTGAGGTATCATCAGCGACGGGATGCTTCTCTTCTTGCAAAGCTCGCCGGCAACGGCTGATATTCCCCGCGAATACGGTGAAAGAACGAACTCGGGAGGATGCTTTTTCAAAAAAGCATCCAGATTCACAGAGCGACAATAGGTCTTATCAATGATCTGTCCCTCCAGTCCAAGAGCATATTTAGCCCTCAGCCAGGAAGAACACCCTACCCCGCGGTAGGTCCAGTTGTCGATCAGGGTGTTCAGCTTATTACGATATTCAATCTTTCCCTTCAGGAACAGTTTGCCTGGGCGAACCCTTTTATCGGCATTAACAAAAAGATATCTGTAGTTCTGGTTGCCCTTACCGCCTAAGAAACCGGCCAGGTCACTTTTAACTTCCTTTAACGAGGCTCCCAGGAAGGAAAGCTCATATTCATCGCCAAGGTCCTGCCACAACTCCCGGAAAAGCCGCTTGATGTTGTATGTGTCAGAAAGCGCCAAGACGTTCCTGGGGGCTGGTTTTACGACAGAACCCAAAATCTGTGATATCAATCCCTTCACGGAACAGTCCAGTTTTTTCTTTACCCCGCTGAAAACGGTTGAAAAGGGAATCGAACATTTAAAATTCTCGCACCGGGTCGTTCCACTGTCGCAAACCTGTCGAGTGATATCAGCCAGATACCTTTCCACAGGTTCTGTCCACAGGCTCTGGGCCGCTCTGAAGCTACCGGTCTCTGCCGCCATTACCCTCCCCGGGCGATACCTCTCCACGGCATTACCGATAACCTCCACCCGGTACATCCAGGTTGATAAAATAGGACGCAAGCTGAAAAGGAGCTCTTCGGTATAACAGCTCACGCCTCTTTCGTCCTCCAGCCGGCAGTCTTTTCTGAGATCAGCGGTGAACTCCTCGAGCCGGTCCAGCATCCTCCTGTGTGATGCCGTGGGCGAAAAATGAAAACTGTCCATAGAAGCAATCCCCCGGCTCATCAGATGGGCTTTGACCAGAGGATGGAAAGTTATGATCGTGAACTTGTGCTGACCGTCTTTCAGATCATCTGCATACGACCTTAGAAAAGCATCAGCCTCGTCCACGAACTCCAAAAATACCAAAGTTTCTATTTTCTTTTCACTCATATCTCAACCACCAAACCGTCCCTTGCCGCAGTGGTTTTGGCGAATATCTTCTTTGCCGCGGCCTCCGCGTCCTTCCTGTCCTTCATCGTACAGTATATAGCAGCATCAAAATGTATCATTATCAGTTCCCCGGCGTTAACCTCTTTTGCCAGACCCGCCGCGTCCTCAGGGTTAAGATGCGGCCAGCTTTCGGTTCTCTGCCCCGGTTTCAGGGAGCATTCGGTTATCAGAAGATCCGCCCCTCTTGAGATATCCACGGCCGGATCACAGTATCCGGTATCGGTGCAGTAACTCACCACCTTGGAATCGATCACGAATCTGTACCCGAAACATTTCGAGGAATGCATCAGCTCCCTCGAAACAAGACCAAAAGGAAATCCTTCCTGGGAACCTTCTTCCATTTCCCTGATATCCACCCTTAAGGGAAGCTGTTCGAAAGGCATCGTATACGGCTGCCGGATTATATTACCCAGTACCTCAGAACCCCCTTCGGGACAACATATGGTCATACCCTGTTCAAAATCGAACTTACCGAGTACATGCAACCCGCTTATATGGTCCAGGTGGAAGTGGCTCAAAAACAGATAAATCGGCTTATCCTGTTCCTTTACGTACTCATCTATTTTGTGAAGACCGTTACCTGCGTCCAGAACGATATAACATGAATCGGTTTCGATGAAAATACATGTAGTGTTCCCGTTCCTGTCCGTATACCAGCCATTAGTCCCCAAGAAAGTGATCCTTATCGACATACTTATCCTCTTGTTCTATAAATGTTCATTTCTCCTGTGCTTTTAAGTTCACGCAATTTAGCGGTCTTTTCCCCTCAAGAACCCGCTTGGCCTCCGCGGCGGATTTAAGCCTCACCTCATCCAGCGCTTCGTGCGAATGATAAGCGGAATGCGGGGTGATGATGACCCTTCCGCTCAGCCATTCGGCCCCATTCCTGAAATCCTTGATCAGCTGTAATTTATCGTCCGGCGGCTCCTTCGACAAAACATCCAGACCGCAGGCTCTTATAAGACCTTCCTTCATGGCCTGTTCAAGAGCCGTGATATCCACTATGGGCCCACGTGCTGTATTTATCAGGAAAGCTCCCTTTTTGACCTTGCTGAAGAAGTCAGGGCCTATCATTGCCCTGGTCTTTTCTGTTAAAGGGGTATGGATCGAGATTATATCCCCCCTATAGGCTACTTCCTCCAATGAGTCCAATCTTTCGGCATCCAGGACCTTATCGTACCCCGGCCTGATATACGGGTCATAAAAGACCACTTTAAGCCCCAGGGCCTTTGCCCGCACAGCGACGGCACTTCCTATCCTGCCCAGTCCTATGATACCGAAGACCTTGCCCCTTAACCTGAAAGTGAGCTCGCTCTTCCTTTCCCATCTGCCCAGACATACCTTTTCCGCGTGTTCCGGGAAGCCCCTGACAAGCGCCAGCAGAAATGCCATCGTATGGTCAGCAACCTCTTCGGTGCAGTAATCAGGCACGTTACATACCGAAATATCCCTCTTTCTGGCCTCTTCCAGATCGATGTTATCCGTTCCTATCCCCGCGCGAACTATAACACGGCATTTGCTGAGCCTGGACAGCAGGGGCTTTTCGTATCTCATGCAGTCATATGCGAGGATAGCGTCGCAGGAGGACCAGATATCCTCCGGTATTTCCTCTATGAATTCGGCTTTTGGAGCGATGACCTCCGCTGCCGGACCGAAAACCTGCTCTTCTATCTCAGCGGGCGAATCTATATGGTCCGGTATTAGGACCCTGAATTTAGCGTGTTTTCTGTTCATTTTTCAACTCCGTACAGTTTTTTTGCGAGTTCGAAATCCTCTTTTGTATCAACATCGATCGATTCTATCTTGGACACCTCGAAAAGATACGGCTTGGGCCCGAACCAGTAGCTCCACTTGGACATATCGCTCTTTTTGCCGATATAACAGGCACCCGTCACCTCGTAATAGGTCTCAAGCTGCTGTGAATAAGGATGCCAGTAACCGTGGTGGTAATTTATGCCTCTTCCGTAGCCGTTGAGGAAGAATGCTTTTTTTGGCAAAACCGTAAGGAGGCTGTCCTTCTCTGCACTGACCTTGAGGAATTTATCGACCGTACCCCTGAAATTACAGAAAAGAGGGCTTGTTGTAAGAGCCCAGACTACGATGGGGTCGCCCGGTATGGTCTCCACTATGTGCCTTACCGCCTCCGCCCAGGGCACATCGTCACTGCACATCTGCGGTTCTCTAAGAAGGAACTCAACACCGTTCTCCGCCGCTATATCACGAGCCCTTTCACTGTCGCTGGAAACATATATGTGATCAAAACATCCCGAACGCTTCAGATGCTCTATCTTATGCTCAAGAAGCGATTTACCGTTCATGAACTCAATGAAGTTCTTACCGGGCACACGTTTCGATCCTTCACGCACCGGTATAAGTCCTACTATCTCCTTTTTCATGATCACCTCTCAGTTTGGCGTTTATTCAACATCCTCAAAGATCTTGTTACGCGGTATGCTGGGGAGCCTGACTGCAAGAACCGTTGTCTCTTTATGGACCTGTACTATCCTTTCGGTGTTTCCCGGCTCCAGCATATAGAACATGCCAGGCTCGAGAACATGTCTGTCCCCGTCGATTTCGTATTCAACCTTCCCGCTCAACACCAGGAGGAACTCGAAACTGCACAGGTGGTGGTGCAGTTTTTCCTCCATGCCCAGATGAAGCGTCTTGAAGCATATCTCAATGTCATTGCGGTGGAAAACCGATCCCTTGGGATAAAAATGACCGCAGACCCAGCCTCGCATGTCGCCGTTTATGATCTGGTTGCTCAGGTTAGAAACAACATAGTGTTTTCCTCTGGCCACATGTACACTGTCTTTAAGCCCGTACATAATCTCTTCAATCATGATCCTCTCCTTTTATCAATTCTGTTCCGGTCGAACAACCTGTTAATGTGTCTTTCGATGGCATCCGCCGCCCCGTCCACGTCCCGGGGAGTATCTATCTTAATATCGTAGTCAATATCCGTGGTAACTTCATTACCGACCCATACAACACCGTTATGTGCCGATCCTGCAGCCGTCTTGATCAGTTCAAGGTCTTCCTGGGTTAGGTTTATCGCCGTAACAATAAGTATCATACCCGCATCCAGTAAAATATGTGATACTTCCGCGAGTCTGCGCAGGTGCTCCTGTCTGGTATCGTTGACACCCTTGATGTCGGCATCAACACCGTAAAGCACGTTACCTATCCCGAGAAAATAAACAAGTTTTCCCTGACGGAAGAGCTTCGCCTCGAGTTTTCTGGCTATATTTTTCTTGCCTGCGTCCTTTTTGCCGGTTATGAGGATGAGCGCCGACTGCTGGGAGTATTTTTTTACCCTTTCCGCGTACGGAATCATACTCTTCTCCCACTTATTCTCACGTATAAAGACCTTGTCCCTCACCCATGACTGCCGGTCTTTCAGAGCCTGGCGTATTATACCCCCTCCGCTGATATCATAGCCATCAACAATCACGAACCTGCTGGTCTGCTGGAGGTCCCCGACAAGATCGAAGGCTATCGGCCTTTCGGTCTTAAGCACGCATTCGGCAAAAGTATTCCTTTTGATCATCTCGCCGGGCAGGTCCGACTCAAGAACGGTGGTATCAAAAACTCTCTCGATTTTTTCCAGTCTTGCCCTTACCTTGGAAGTGCCCAGCTTGAACATGTAATCCTTGCCGGAGACCATATCGTTCCTGCCGAGCCAGAAAAGACTGGCTTTTACCCTGGAAGTGACCTTTGGCCTCTCCTCCCCGCAGATAGAGGCTATCTCACCCCTTTTTACATAGATCTGTTCTCTTAAGGTGAACCCCACGGCCTGCCCAGAGAACGACCCCGTGGGCTTCTTGCCGTTGAACACTTCTATCGCTTCCACTGTACTCCTCTTACCTGAGGGGTAAAATACTATCTCGTCACCCACCTTCATTTTCCCTGATGCCACGGTACCCACGACTATCCTTCTATCATCGTCGAATTTGGTGAACTTATAGATATCCTGAACGGGCATCCTGAAAGGCTTCTCAAGTAGCTGCTCTTCGGAAGAGAACATGTCGAGTGCCTCCATAACAGTCCTTCCCCCATACCAGGACATATTATCGCCCCGCATCGCTATGTTATCACCCTCTCTTCCGCTGACGGGAATAAAAGATACCGGCACAATGCCTATCCTGTCCAAAAAGGAACTGTATTCTTTCGCGATCTGATCGAACCTGCCCTGATCATATCCAGCCAGGTCCATCTTATTCACGATGACGGCGACCTGTCTTATCCCGAGCATCGAAAGCAGATAACCATGCCTTTTGGAGTTCTCCCTCACACCTTCTTTTGCATCTATCACCAAAAAAGCCGCGTCCGCGCGCGAAGCGCCCGTGACCATATTTTTCAGGAATTCTATATGACCGGGAGCATCAATGAATAGATACTCCTGCCCGCCCTGCTTGTAAAAGACCCTTGCCGAATCTATGGTGATACCCTGGGTCTGTTCGTCCTTTAGAGCATCGATCAGGAAAGCGTATTCAAAGGGTTTTGAGTTTCTCTGGCACATATTTTTGACCCTGTCCAGCTTCCCTTCGGGCAATGCGTCCGTGTCGGCCAGAAGCCTGCCGAGGACAGTGCTTTTGCCGTGGTCAACATGTCCGGTCAATACTATGTTTATTTTCCTGGTATGAGTATTAGTCATGTTTCTCCTGACGAAACTTACATATAGCCTTCACGTCTTAATGATTCCAAACCGCCTGAATCCTCCTCGTCCTGGGCCCGACCTGATCTTTCCGCGATATTGGAGAATTTACCCGATCTTAATTCCCTGATCACCGCATCAACATCTTTCGCGTCGGAATCCACAGGAAAAGTGCATGGATGGCATCCGAGCGAACGGTATCTTTTGCCTTCTCCCCTGTCATAATAAAGAGAAACGGTCGGAATGTTCTCCTTTTTGATATATTCCCAGATATCCAGCTCCGTCCAGTCCAGAAGCGGATGTACCCGTACATGGGAAGAGGGCCTGAAATCGGTATTATAATAATTCCAGAATTCCGGCGGCTGCTCGCCTATATCCCAGATGCTTTTTTCGTCCCTAGGAGAAAAATATCTCTCCTTGGACCTTGATCCCTCCTCATCGGCCCTTATCCCCAGAATAACCCCGGTGAAAGGCTCCTTACTCGGGTCTTCCTCGTATCTGTCGGTCTCGTGATTGAAGCGGTACCTTTTCCATCTACCTTCCAGCGTCTTCCTGAGAGCCTCTGTCTTCAGCATCCTGCAGCACTCTATTCGGCTAATTTTTCCGTGATTATAAGTCTTTCCCTGTTCTATGGCCTCTTCATTCATGCCGTAGACCATGTTAAGCTTCCATTCCCTGACAAGTTCATCGCGGTACTCGATCATTTCCGGTATCTTGCATCCGGTATCTATATGTATAAGCGGGAAAGGGACATGACCGAAAAAAGCCTTCCGGGCAAGCCACAGAAGTACGGTGCTGTCCTTGCCGATGGACCAGAGCATGCCAAGATTTTGCAGGTTCGCATAAGCTTCCCGCAGAATGTGTATACTTATGTTCTCAAGTCTTTCCAGATGTTTCATGTGATCTCTCCCGATAAACCCCTATTACTTTGCGTACCTGTTGATATGATCCCTTATCTGTCCGAAGGACTCTTCAACTGTTCTGCCTTCGGTATTAACGACGATATCCGGCATCTCGGGCGGTTCATACGGATCGTCTATACCCGTAAAGCTCTTTATCTCGCCCCTTCGGGCCTTGGCGTAAAGACCCTTTACGTCCCTTTTTTCACATTCTTCCAGTGATGTCGAAACATAGATCTCCACATAATTCTTACAAATTCCCCTGACGAACCGCCGTGATTCCTCGTAAGGTGATACGAACGATGATATCACTATAACGCCGTTCTTCTCCAAAAGTGACGCTAAAAAGCCCACTCTCCTTATGTGGGTCTCCCTGTCCTGCCGGCTGAAACCCGTGTTGGGGAACACGGACCTGACTACGTCACCATCAAGTTTCTCGACCCTACAGCCCCTGCTTATCAGATAATCATATGTTTCGTTCGCCAGTGTCGTCTTGCCGGAGCTCGGGAGACCGGTAAACCACATCACGAAAGACTCCTGCTGATGTTTTCCCGCTCTTATCCTGTCCCACGCCCGTTCATGAAAATAATACAGCGCCATCTTGACTGCCACTTCCACCACGCCTATCCCCACGGCTATGACCAACCGGCCCGTGAAAATATAAACCAGCAACATCGTGGTAATCGTGGCGCAAACCCGCCAAGACAGCATCTTAGCGACCGATCGTTTTTTATTTTCCTTGAACATTTTCCATCCTTTTATCTGTAATGCGGCATTATGTCCTCCGCGAAAGACCTGATCCCCTCGGTATTCGGGTAATCCATGAACCACAGCATGAAATGATCCACGCCTTTTTCAACGAAAAGGTCGATCTTTTGCTTTACCATTTCGGGGCTTCCTATCATGAATTCTTCGTAAAGAGTCTCACGTGAATTATAATCTGTCATCCTCGGGTTAGTCGCCTTAAGCTGTTCAAGAATATCATCATCGTGGGAATTATTGCGCTCTAACATTCCCGCCATCCTGTCCAGCTCCCTTTCGGCGTCCTTCTCGGTCGGCCTTACCAGAACCTGTGTTTCCAGAGAAAGCCGCATTTCGCTAAAATCCCTCCCCTGCCTCTTGCATTCCTCGCTTATGATATCCAGTTTGTCCTGGAAGGACCCGTCCGAACAGGGCATGGAATTGAAGACATCGGCGTGCTTTACGATATTCGACACCATCAAGGGATTATTGGCCTCACCCATCCATACCGGGACCTTGCTGGAGGGTTTTGGGTTGCAAATTGCCTCGTTAAGCTGATAATGCTTCCCTTTAAAACTGAATTTTTCCTCTTCGAGCAGTCCCTTGATTATGGAGAGTCCTTCTGACATCTTCTCTATACGTTCTTCATCATCCTTGCCGAAATCCAACCCGTAAGCGTCGAATTCCGCTTTTCTCCAGCCATAATCATAAAAAAGCGCGATCCTCCCGTTCGATATATGGCTCATCGTGGCAAGCGACTTGGCCACCATTCCGGGATGCCTGAAACTATTGCAAAGGTGTATGGGGATTATCTGCATCCTTTTGGTTATAGCCGCCAAAGCGGACATGAGCGAAATGCATTCCCATATATCCCCGTCCCTGCCGAGGAAGAGATGGTCTGCCACGAACATCGAATCGAACCCAAGCTCCTCGCAGAGAAGGACAGTATCCTTTATTGAGTACCAGTCCAGTTTTTCATATGCCGGGGTCCTGAATGAAAGCATCCCCGGGTTTGCGAATATCGGTACGCAAAATCCGAATTTGATATCGTTCATCTATCATATCTCCCTTTTTTGATCGCAAATATTTGGATCATATCCTTTACGTTAACTTTAAAGGTCTCTCACTGTAAGTTCACTGACATTCCCCCGTCAACGACAAGCGTCGATCCGGAAACACACGAGGCATCATCCGAAGCAAAGAACAACATCGCCGCCGCGATATCCTCCGGCGTCGCCAGGCGCCCCAAAGGTGTCCTCTTTATAAAATAATCTTTAAGAGCCTTGTTCTCATCCTCAAGTTGCTTCCTGTTAATGTCGGTGATCACGGTGCCGGGAAGTACGGCATTAGCGGTTATACCGTGTTTTCCGACAGCTATCGCAATGGATTTCATAAGCTGGTTAATCCCGCCTTTTGTCGCACAGTAATGCGCCTGGAGTTCTCCCCCGAAAACAGCACTTACGGAACTGGTAAAGACTATCCTCCCCTTAAGACCGAGCTCGACCATCTTTTCCGCCGCGGCCTGTGCGCTGAAAAATGCGCCTTTAAGGTTTACTCCTATCACCCGGTCCAGAAGGGTTTCGTCTATCTTGCCGAACTCCTCGAAAGGGCAGATACCCGCGTTAGCCACCAGTATATCGATACGCCCGTACTTACTTACCGTGAACTCCATCATCTCCCGTACCTTGTTCTTGTCCGCGACATCCGCCTCGAAAGCCGCCGCTTCTCCACCCTTGGACCTTATCTCATCCACGACCTTCCCAGCGGCATCTGCGTAACTGCCGTGGTCGGCTGATTCGGCGTAGTTGACCACCACTTTGGCTCCTTCTTCAGCGAACCTGATACACGCAGCTTTGCCGATACCTCTTGATCCTCCAGTAACTACGACAACTTTATCTTTTAATCTCATATCCAGCCTCCGCCATTATTACAAGTCACTTTGACTTTCAATAGACACCGTTTTTCTTTGCATGCTCACAATTTTGTCGTTGCCCCATCTCTGTCTGTAAAGTTTATCCGCCTGTTCCCCTGCCTCTTCTCTTGTTCTGCCTTTATCCAAAGCTTCAAGTAAATGTTTGAGATAACTGCCAACCCTACTACCAGTTCCTGCATCCCGGAAAGGATCCAATTCTTTGTAATATGGCGACCAGTCACCAAGCTCTTTGTTCTTTGAAATATCGGTCCTATAAGCCCTGATCTCTTCTATCAACATTTCTAAATTATCAAATATTATTCTCCCTTTTCCCCAATCGTAAAAGTGATGGTTTACATGTCCAGAAAGATCACAATGCACTCCCCTGCGCCCCGTAAGCACTGTTTCAACAACCGCGGAAGAAACCGCTAGACCGATAGCCATATCAGCACATGCGGACGCATCAATAGGCAATCTTCCAAGTGTATCCTTTAGGCGAACGAACCTATCAGTCCGTTCCGCTCGTTCCACAAGTTCATTTATGCCGGTAAGCTGGTCGAAAAAAACTTTCTTCTTCTCTTTCGTGATAATGGCTATTCCTTCGTCTTCAAGCAGCCAAGAAAGGAACCCTTGATAAAACCTCTCTACCATGCGCTTTGATACATATGAATCTTCGGCAAACGAACTATCAAATAATGCTATAATGAATTTACCTTTTAATTTTTCGATCTTTCTCTGCAAGCTATCCTCCAGATGTCTTTTATGCACAATATCAAAAGGATACCCCGCAATAATAAACTTTTCTATGACCCTGCTCGTACCTTTATGTCTTATCGCAGAATTGTTCCAAATGAAAAATATATGATTAGAATTATAGGCAAGGAAAGGAAGAGATTCTTTCAGTGACATAATTGACCGTTGAGTGCCAGCCTTGAAGCCGCCCAGCTTTTCCAACGCCATGTTCTGTGCTATGGTCTCGCCCGTCCAGCTGACGAAATCAATTGCTACCTTGACATTGAAGTGCCCATAAAAGGCTTCCCAGTATTTTATGTCCTTGAGCAAGTTCTTCCCCGTCATGTATATCCATTTATCCAGTTTGGATCCGCACTTAAGATCTATGAACCGTGAATACTCGGATCTTAGCTTTCCTTTATATTTTATCTTTTTCCATCTGTACCTTTCGGGATTCGCGACAAGATTCTTACGCAAAGCTACCCAGAGCATACCAATCTTATCTATAGCCTCCAGTTCTGCACCAGAGATGGGTCCTCGAGAAGCTTTGACAGCATCGATGTAAATGACAACCCGTGAGGGATCAATCCCACTGTCGGCGTACCAGTACAGGTCCGTGCGCTTTCTGTGATCAACACCTTCGGTGTAGTGGACTCCTATTTTTGCACTGGAATCGCGATCCGATATCTCAGACCTGTTCTTCGCGGTCCCTAATAAAACCTTTCTGCTATATAGATCTGAAGCCCTTATCATTTTTTTGAGATACCTAATGCTTATTTCCTGGTAAGGAACAAGCGCTATGTCTTTGTCTCTCCAGATCTCTGTCACAGCAGATAAAAGCCCATTATCAGGATATAAAATAGTCTGTTGTAAGAGTCCTTCTTTATGCCTTTCGGCCCATTTCGCCAAAAGACGGAGTCTTACGAGCATCCTAAGTTCCTCATAAACCTTACTGCTGAAAAGAACATCCACTTTCTCCTTTGGAAGCAATGTGCAAAGACGCTTATATCTCTTCTGTTCCGAGAGCTTCTGAACCGTCCTTAAAACCATTTTAGGCAGTTCCGCCTGAGCTCTCATTCCTAGTGACTGCCCCCCTTCCCACAGATCCGCCAGAGAATCCTGGACTTTTGAAACTTTAAATGGCAATATTGCTTGTAAAAGCATTGGAAATAACGAGGAACGGAGAAACCTTACTTCAATATTCCTTTCTTTCAGAAACAATCCGAACACCCTCAAAAGGGTATGTATCGATAATCTCTCTAACCATACAATCCTTAGAGGCAAATTCGCGACATATTCTTTTTCCCTCAGGTGTTTATTCATATCCAAAATAACCGTTAAAATCCTTCAGTTGGTCAGTAATGTATCCTCTTTCCCAAGCATTTAACGCTCGTATATCTCTCGTGGTCGACTCAGTAGATATTCCGTTGAACTTAGAAAAACTGCTTTCGCCATACCACTTCTCGCCGTTCAGGGTCGCCTCCAGCATATTTGGATGAAAGGGAATACCCGTAAAGCCGGCCAAGTTTTGCATTACACTTAAAGGGTTTCTGGTCAAATCCTCATACCTAATGACCATAACACGATCTTTTGATTTTGATTCATTAATGTTATTCAATGTTTCAAGCAAAAATTTATAATTATTGATAACATTGAACAGTTCGAACAGATACAATCTCTTTTCGTTCCGTATTTCACGGGATCTTTTCAGAGAGTCTATCGCGTATAATGGGTCTCTCACCATGACTATTACCTTAGGATCGTTGAGATATTTTATGGCGGATAACATAGATTTACCGTAATCGGGGCATTTGAACACGGTGAAATCTTTGTTATCGATTCTCTGCCCCATTGAGCGCATAACAGCACTTACCCAGTATTCCCATACCGACAGTACATTATCATCCATTTTTTTCTGCATCTCGTCCAAAGTTGATATCAGCTTATCTAGATCATACTCGACATTTATGTGCTGAGTGTTCACGGTGCCTTTGGGCGAGTACCCTTGCTCATAGAAATGGAACAACGAGCGTTTTCTCGTAGACTCGAACAAGTCCTTCACATTCGCGGTCTTTTGTATCTCAACGAAGGACTGTATGTTCTCTTCCCCGATATCATAGAGATATTCAAGAAAATAGCACTCATCCAGAAATGTAAAAACCCCGGGCACAGAATCCAGAAGATACTGCAAAAGAGTATTACCTGATCTTTTCGCTCCATTTATTATAACGGGGACTGTCCTTTTTATATCCATAATTATCAATGTCCTCCTTGCAACTAACTTGTTATATGCTCTAGAGACCGTCTGCACTTACGGCACGGGATCGGTTGTTTTTCAAACGGTCCATTGATCCGCTTTCTTAGCGTGCTCAATCTTTTTCCATTCCAGATCTCATATATCGAGCTTTCATATACATTACCAACGGGTAACTGAAATCCGTAGGTTGAACAACACGGACTAACGTCTCCATTATTCCTTATGAACATTCTCTGATAAGGCATTGAGCACTTAGACAGGTTTTTTTTGTTATTCAAAGATCCCTCGGAAACCGCTTCATCTACAACAAAAGGATCTACCATATCCTGGACTGTTATATAATCAACTCTGTCGGACCAGTACCCGATAAAATCATTGACTTCTGACTTGTTCTCCGGGGTCTTGACAAATGAGACCCTAGTAACAGGCAAAATCTTTTTCATTTTTTTCTTCATCTGGAGAAAAGTGTTTATATTCTCAAGGGTTTTCTCGAAATTCCCGCCTACTCTCAATTTCTCATATGTTTCTTTTAAAACGGAATCCATGGAGAACTTGATCTGCGTAAGCCCGGAAGATAAAAGTTCCTCCGCCTTCTCCGGAGTAAGGAGTGTGGCATTGGTAATAAGGTAAATATCGATAATCCCCGAATTTCTGGCGTATTGGATATATTCAGTGAGATCATCCTGTAAAAGCGGTTCATTATGCCCATTGAGCTGGACAGCACAAAGTCCTCTTTTGACGCCCTCATCGATTATTTCCTTATATTTATCAAAACTGATCCGTTTTTCCGGTTCAGTCTTATACCCTCTTTCTCCTATGGGTTTTGACAGTATACACATGGAACACCTTAGGTTGCATCCGTAAAAGATCTCAAAATTCAGATGCAATGGATAATCTTGCTCGAGTCTGCATTCCGAAACCCGGCCCCACTTTTTACGATATTCGGTGTATTGTGGGCCCAGCTCTGCAGATAATATTTCATCCGGTGAGGCCTTTTTGTAAACCACAGTGTGAAGATTATCTGATCTGTGTTCTTTAAGTCCTTTCACTTTTCCTCACCCCTCCAGTTTCTCAAGTAGATGACTAGCCGTTTCCTTGTAAGATTCCCACTGGCCGACATCGAGCCAGGATTTCTCGCTGATAGGATAGACGCCTATCTTCTTCCCATTCTTTTGGAGCGCCTTTATCAAATCGGTAATATGGAACATAGTATTGCCGGGGATGTACTCAGTAATGTTCTTCTCGACAACGTACATCCCCGTATTGACCAAGTAATCATACTCAGGTTTTTCCATTATCTGTTTGAGTTCTCCGCCAGAATTTATCTCCATAACCCCATAAGGCAGAACGAAATGCTGCATGGATCCTACAATGGTCAGATCATACCCCTTATCCTTATGGTATTGATAAACATCCGTATAATCCGCCTTGATTATATTGTCACAGTTGGACAAGAAGAACGTTCCGGGAAAATCTTCGGGGATCATTTTAAGACCGCCCGCGGTCCCGAGAGCTTTTTCCCCCTCATAGAGGTAAGAAATATTATATCCGTTCACACTGTCGTTGAAATATGATTTGACCATTGTGGCCTTATGCCCGAGAATAAAATAGATATCCGCTGATGTAAACTCCCTGAATTTATCTATTATCATTTCCACGACCGGCTTATCGCCAATGGGTATCAGCGCTTTAGGAAGGATCCGGGTTACCGGATCCAGCCGTTTGCCTTTACCTCCGACCATGATGACAACAGGAACTTTAAGCTTGGGATCTGCTTTTTCCCCGGAAATATCCTCCCTGACGGCGTCTTTCAAGAATACGAGGTCAACCACCCGCATTTGCTCGTCCACCACGGGAAGCGCTTCTACCATTTCCTCGAAAATCGCCTTTCTTTCGTCGATTTTGGATATACCCCTTGAGAGATATTTAGGCTTCTTGTTGTAAATGTTCTCTGCCGGTTCGCTCAGGTCCCCGTCTTCGAGTATCCATCTGCGTATATCCCCATCGGTCAAGGCCCCGAGAAGCCTTTTGTCTTCCGTAGTCACGAAAAGGATCTTCCTGGCAGCGGTATCCATCCTTTTCATCACTTCCTTTATCGTAAGATCCTTGCCTATACAGAACCTGTTGACATCATAGCCCATCGTTTCCTCCGTTATTTACAGATCGGAACATTATGACTGTTCCCAAATCGGCTCTTTTAGTTCCCATCTACCGTCCACCTTCCGGAAAAGCTCCCTGTTCCAGAATTTCTCGACTACCTTCCAGAACTCTTCCTCCGTAATCCCCAGGAAATCGATGAAATCCTTCAACGCCCTAGGGTCCAGCTTATGATCATGGTCCCTGACAAGCTGGATGGCTTTTTCACGGCTCAGCCTGCCGTTCCTTATCCAGTAAGACCCCACGTCAGTGGCCCTGGCATGTCCGAATTTAGGGTATTTCAACCACGGGTGGACCAGATAACCTATCGCGTCTATCTGGTCGTAACCCTCTATATACCCTTCCCGCTTCCATTCACCAGTATCGTCAAGGGATTTAAAGCCGTACTCCTTGGCCTTTTCGTAATTGCGATAACCATCCCACGGAACAAAATAGCTCAGGTAGACCGGTTCCAGCCCGGCTTTCTTAATCTCCTCTTCTTTCGGATAAACACATGAATTGAGCTGTTTCATGGTAATCTCATCTTCTTCAAGCCAGGTATTCCAGTCATACGACTTCACTACGTCGTTATTGATCTGGGCTAGCGCGCTCGGGGTTTCCTCCGTCTGTGCACCGCCGTACTCATAGTTGATGTTCTCACCGTAAACTATAAGTTTAATGCCCATATTGATAGCCATGCGTATGGGATAGGCGTAGACCGCCCTGTCCCAGAACCACGTGGGGCTGCCGAATTTCACGAAAGCTTTCTTCATCATCTTCCTTGCAGTATTGGGACTAAGGTTCAGCGAAATGCAGTCACAGTCGAACGCGTCACGGATGTTCATGAAGTTATCCCTGCCTGTCTGTGTCCAGCTCAGATTATCCACACTCACCAGAAGGGGGTTCATCTTCATGACCTCTTTCAGCATATAGACCTGGAAATGACTGTCCTTTCCACCGCTGACCGCTATCATGCAATCATAGTAATCCCCATTGGAGTTCCTGTGCCTGTCACACAGCTGTTGCAGCTCTTTCATTCTACCGTCCCAGTCGGTCTTTTTCTTCCTTTCGGCAGCCAGGCAGGCATAACATACGCCCTCTTCATCGAACTTGATACCCGGCCTTGTCTCAGGCATTACGCATTTTTTGCAATACTTCATAGCAATTACCTCCTTTTTTTTTATCAAAAGGAGCCGTATTTATGACCAATATCGAAAAACCCCTTGCTGATGTTTTTAACTTCCGTCTTTTCTATCACACGCACGATCCTTTCTGCGGCTTTACCATCACCGTAAGGATTATTCACGTTCCTGCAGAACTGCCTGAAATCCGGCGAAAACGCCTTTCTAAAGGCTTCGCTCAACGATGCCGTGCTTCCATCGGCATCAATTACGGATCCGGCCTTTATCCTGCCTTTTTCCCTGCTACCGACGTTAATGGTCGGTATGCCGAAGGAGGGAACCTCGATTATCCCGCTTGAAGAGTTACCGCAAACCATGTCCATGAACTGAAGCGCACTCAGATACCTTACTCTGCCAAGATGCCTTACGGCCCTGCTTTTCGCGGGATTGGCCGCGACATAATCCTCTATCAGCGAGGTGATCGCGCCTGAGTAAATATCCGGATTAGGCAGCGTAAAAATTATATTAGCCCCGCCGATCTGGTCGAGACCGCATATCAGGTTCCTGGCCTGCTCAAGGGCATCTTCCTTTGATTCGGCCGTGGGAGGATGGAACGTCACCAGTATGTTCTTCTCTCCCAGAGAAAGACCAGTTTCATTTTCGAACTGTTCCCTTTCCAGAAGCTTCGTGTTCATCACATTATCAAGCCCTAGCGCTCCCACATGAAATACGGTATCTGGATGCTCCCCCATCTGTATGACCCTCTTGCCGTAGTCCTCGGCGGACACGAAGTGAAGATGGGCGAATTTGGTGATAGCATGACGCATCGAGTTGTCAAGAGAGCCTTCGGTAAGTTCCCCTCCGTGTATGTGTGCGATGGGGATACGCGCAAAAAGGCAGGCTTGGGCAGCCGCGAATATCTCGAACCTGTCACCCAGCACGAAAACGATATCCGGCCTGAGCCGGCCAAGTTCCTTCGCAAAGCCCTTCAGCCCTTCACTGATGCTGTTCATGACACTTTCGGTCGTATCCTCCGCGAACGGCAGGGGTATTTTACTGTCGATACCGAACCCATCGCTCTCGATCTCCCTGGAAGTCATACCGAACCTGTCGGAAAGATGTCCTCCCGTCACGATTATCTGCAGATCAAGGTTGCCTTTAACTTCTATCTCTCTGCAAAGAGGATAAAAAAGGCCCCACTCGGCTCTGCTACCAGTTATTATACAGACTTTTTTCCTGCTCATATCTCCACCAAATCATCCCGTTTATAATCACGCAAGGCTCTTTTACCCAAGACATCGTCCCACTTCATGGGACTGATACCTGTCCCGGGCCTTTTAGCCGTTATATTTTGCCCGGTAAAGACCTCTCCTTTGGCGATATCCCTGGCGGCTACCAGGCTTTTGCGCACGAGAGGCCTGTTCTTCAATTCGCTGTCCGAAGCCTTTTTAAGACCGTCCCCCATGATTTTCTCTATGTTCCTGATGGCCCTTACCATATTACCGAGTTCCTCCGGGACAAGAGAAGCTTTGTGATCCGGGCCCTTCATGTTCCTGTCCAAGGTAAAATGTTTCTCTATAATGTTCGCTCCGAGAGCCGCCGCCGCCACCGCTACCTCTATACCCGATGTGTGGTCGGAATACCCCACCTTGGTACCGAACCTGTCCCTGATGACCAACATGGCACGCATATTAACATCCTCGTAAGGAGTTGGATATTCCGTATTGCAGTGAAGAATTGTCACTTCATCCGGGGAGGTACCTTCAGCTACAAGTATTTCAAAAGCTTCGCTCACTTCCTGAAGATTCGACATCCCGGTGGATAATATGACCTTTTTCCCCAGAGCGCCTATCTTCCTGAGATACGGGAGATTGGTTATCTCCCCGGAAGGGATCTTGAATATATCAAGTCCGAGTTCGCTCAGCATATCAACGCTTTCGGTGTCATAAGCGGTGGAGATGAACTTTATTCCTTTTTTGCGGCAGTGATCGACCAGGCTCCGATGCTGCTCTGGATCAAGTTCAAGGGATCTCAGCATTTCAAGCTGCATCTTCTCATCGCCGACATCTTCGGACTGGTACTTCGCTTTGGGCGCCGATGCCGTCGTAAGCTTCTCCGCGCAAAAGGTCTGGAATTTTACGGCATCCGCCCCGGCGGAAGCTGCTGCGTCGATCATCCTGATCGCGGTATCCAAATCACCGTTGTGGTTAACGCCGGCCTCCGCGATTATAAATACCCTGCCGCGACCCAGCGACGGAGAATATTCCTGGCCGAGGTATCTCTCGCCGTCACCAAGATCACGCCTCAGGGTAAGCCCCGCCCCGACCACACCTCTGGCACCTACCGTCACATATTGGGCCACCCTGGCACCAGTGCCCAGATGGGCCTCTTTGCCTATACGGACCCCTCCGCTCAGGACTGCTCCGGGTGCCACATGGGCAAAATCGTCTATGAGGCAGTCATGATCGACCGAGGAAAAGGTGTTCAGAATTACGTTCTTTCCCGTGACCACACCAGCACCCACGGCGGATGAAGCGGCCACGAAAGTCCCTTCTCCGGTTTTGACACCGTCCGCCACGAAGGCACTGGGATGTATCAGGCAGGGAAGATCGAAACCGATACGTTTTATCTTTCTGTACAGTTTTTTCCTTGCCTCACAATCCACGACCGACCCAACGCTTATAAAAGCCTTTCTTACGCCCTGGCGGAAGAGCTCTTCAAGCTTTTCATCCCCACCGAGAACGCTAATACCGCAAACCTTCTGCCCCGGCTTAATCTCCGGGTCGACCACTCCCGCTATTTCATATACGTTAGCGCTTCTGATAGCTTCGATCACGACCCTGCAATGGCCTCCCCCTCCGCAAAGTACCATTTTCTCCTTCATAACACGCCTCTTCTATATTTATCGAAAGATTCGATCACCTTTTGGTGTTTATTTTTTCCCTTTTGCCGGATAATATCTTTTTTATCTCGTCACAAACATGTTTCACGTCCCCAGCCGTGTTCAACGTGGAACTTGGCAGGCATAAACCCCTTTCATAAAGCCTGTGCGAGTTTCCATGACGACCACGAGCGTACTTCTCGTAAGGAGGGAATTCCGTCAATGGGGTGAACAGTTTTCTCGTATGAATACCTTTCCCGGCCAGACCGTCCCGCAAAACGGGCAGGTCCGCTCCTTCCTTCAGGCACACACATGTAAGCCACCATGAACTTTCAGCCCCTTCGCATTCGGACTGGAACATAATCTCTTCAACCCCATTCAGCTCTTCCCTGTATACCTCGTTCAACTGTCTTTTACGTGAAATCAATTCCTCTGCCCGTTCCATCTGAGCCAGCCCCAGAGCCGCCTCCAGATTGGTCATCCTGTAATTGAACCCTATTTCCGAGTGAAAGTAACCCTCGTTGCCGTCCCGTGCCTGGTTAACGAGGAATTTAATATGTTCCATTTTTTCACGATCGCAGCTTACCACCATCCCGCCGCCTCCGGTGGTTATGGTCTTATTGCCGTTAAAGCTGAAACACCCAAAATGACCAATGGTACCAGTGAGTTTCCCCTTATACTTGCCCCCAAGGCTCTCAGTTGCGTCTTCGATCACGTAAATCCCATATTTATCCGCTATCTCCATTATCCTGCCCATGTCGCACGGGTTCCCGTAAAGGTGAACGGGTATAACGGCTTTTGTCTTTTCGGTGATATTCTTCTCTATCTGATCAGGATCCATGTTCCAGGAGTCGGAATCAACATCGACGAAAACCGGCTTCGCTCCCACATATTCAACGGGATTTACCGTGGCCACAAATGTCAGCGCAGGAACTATCACCTCATCCCCGCTGCCGATGCACAATTCATGCAATGCCATATGAATCGCGGCGGTCCCACTCTGGGTGGAAACGGCCCTGACCATTCCCAGATACTGAGAGAACTTATCCTCGAACTGTCCGACAAAAGGACCCGCGGTCGAAACATACCCTGTCTCCAGGGCCTGGTTAACGTATTTTTTTTCAAGTTCGCCTATATTCGGCGCATCTAAGAATATTTCTTTACACATTGTATATATCCGCCTTGTACATGTCTTTGTCCTGGACCTGCCTGAACCAGTTTATGGTCTGCTTAAGCCCTTCTTCAAGAGAATGTCCTGCCTCCCACCCGGTTAGTTCTCTAAGTTTATCATTGCTGCCGAAAAGTCTTTCCACTTCGCTCTTTTCGGGCCTGACCCTCTCGGTATCCCGAACTACAAGGGCGTCCGGGTTCACAAGATCGATTATTTTGTTCGCCAGATCCCCTATGGAGACTTCGGTCTTGGTGGCTATATTGATCTCCTCTCCCGCGGTTTTATCCTCTTCGGCAATCTTTATGAAACCTTCCACTGTATCCTTGACAAAAACAAGGTCACGTGTCGGATGGAGTGAACCCAGTTTTATCTTATCTACACCGGATAAGAGCTGTGTGATAATCGTGGGGATTATCGCCCTGGCAGACTGTCTCGGTCCGTACGTATTGAACGGACGTACGATAGTCACAGGCATCCCGAAAGACCTCAAGAAGGATTCTGCGAGCCTGTCCGCTCCGATCTTTGTCGCACTGTAGGGAGACTGTCCCTGGTAAGGGTGCGCTTCATCTATGGGCACGTACCTGGCCGTACCATATACTTCGGAAGTTGACGTGATGAGGATCTTTGAGCAGTTTTCCTCCCGGGACGCCTGCAGTATATTGAGCGTGCCTTTCACGTTGGTATCCACATAGGAATCGGGAGAATGATATGAAAAGGGTATCCCGATCAGCGCGGCAAGATGAAATACTATATCCACTCCCCTCATAGCGCTTCTTACCCCGTTGGGATCTCTCACATCACCCATAAAGACATCAAAAGAGGACTTTACATCATCGCTGAATGTGTCAAGCCACCCCCAGCTGTTGAAAGAATTATAGAAGCAGAACGCCCTCACCTCAGCGCCCTCCTCGACCAGCCGTTCCACAAGGTGGCTGCCTATGAAACCGTCCGCGCCAGTAACCAGTACTTTTTTTCCCTTTATCTTCATCTCATCCCCGTTTTTGCTGTCCCGTAAAAAAGAACATGTTATTTTTTCCTCTTGCTCAACACGGCCTCAACTTGCTCAAAATCAGCCAACGTATCTATATCATATGCCTTTTCCTTTTCCATCACGTAAGCGCCCGTATTGTCCGTAACCCAGCTTTTTTTTCTTAAGAGGATCTCGGGCCTGGACACATATATCGCCCCGCTGAGCTTATACGCAACAGGTATCTGCTGCCGGCAGGTATAATTCATACCGGTCTTGACGACGGGATCTATCCTGTTCTTGTCGTCAACCGATACCATCCAGTACGGATTTTCCAGAGCGGGGGTCACGCTGACCAGAGAATCGAACCCGCTTTTCTCATAAATGGTAACAGCATTGTCGATGTCCCCTGCCTCGGTCAAAGGCGAAGTGCACTGAAGACACACGACGATCCCGGGCAAGTCAAGTCTATCTCTGTAATAACCCAATAAATGCAGGACCGGGTCTATTCCCGGAGAAGCATCCAAGGCCAAGTTTTTAGGTCTCATAAAAGGCACCTGAGCACCGTACTCTCTTGCTATTTCGGCTATCCTGGCACTGTCCGTGCTAACGACCACTTCACTGATCTTACGGCTCTTCAAAGCCTCCCTGAGAACCCATCCGATAAGAGGTTTACCCGAAAGAGGTCTTATGTTCTTGTCCCTGAGCCCCTTTGATCCGCCCCTTGCGGGGATCACTGCCAGAACTCTGTTATCTTTCTTTTTCATCTTGTCTTTCCTGGTTTTTTCATGCCTGAAGCGAATCAAGCTCGTAAAGCCTGCCCTTTCTGGCAAGCAGTTCCGTGTAACTGCCCGCTTCGCATACCTTCCCGTCCTCGAGCACATAGATAATATCAGAGAACCTGACCGCATTCAGTTTATGCGTGACGACTATTATAGTAAAATCCTTCTGAAGGCTTTTTATCGTTTCCTGGATCATGTTCTCCGACTCGGCGTCAAGTGAACTTGTCGCTTCATCAAGTATAAGTATGTCCGGTTCTCTGAATAGCGCACGCGCCAGGGCGACCCTCTGTCTCTGCCCTCCGGAAAGCTTGATCCCGTTCTCCCCTACGTGCGTATCCAGTCCCTCCGCCATCTGGTCAATAACCTCTTCAAGAGCGACTTTCCGGGTTATTTCTCTTATCCTGTCTTCATCGCAGTCGACTAATCCTATGGTAAGGTTCTCCTTCATTGTGCCATCGACCAGTGTAGTGTTCTGGCTGACATAAGCTACCCTGCTTCTCAGAGATACCTTGTCCAAAGTATCATGCCGGATATTCCCGTAATAAATAGCGCCGGATGAAGGCTTCAAGAGCCCCAGGACCAGGTCAAGCAGGGTTGACTTACCCACTCCGGAACCACCGATGAAAGAAGTGGTCTTACCCGGTTCTATAGTTATATCCAGGCCTTCGAAAACCCTGTTACCGTTCGGATAGATGAAACTTACGTTCTCGAAACGCACTTCTCGGTCCGGAGCGTACTGTTGCGTGCCGTTCTCTTCGGTATTGTTCTCCAAGTCCCGTAACCGGCCGCACAAAGACCGGTGCATCGGGATATTGCTGTCAAGCGTCGCATAAGCGGTTGACAAGGCGGCGAACTGCGGGGATATCCTTATGAATATGAGCAGCACCAGCATGAGCACCGAATAATCGAGTGACAGCTGCCGGTGAAAGAACATGAGAGAGATCATGAATATGAACGTAAGCATAAGGCTCAGGGCGCGCTGCGTTTCTATGAAAAAATTCTGTTTTTTGGTGGTATTGGCGATCTCATGTACATGTGTGAAGATACCGTCTATGAGCCTCTTATTCAGCATGGATGCCTTAAAGAACTTTTTGTTCTGCTGAAGACCGTTAAGGTCATTGGAGAGTTTCCTGAACTTTCTGTTATAAAGGTCCGCCAGCTTGTAGACCTGGTTCGAGATTAGAACGCTTAAAAGCAGAAGAAGACCGTAGACCGTCATTGAAAAAAGAGTGATGACCGGGGACAGCCTGATAACCACAAAGATGAGGACCGAGACCTGGACGAAATAGATCACTATCCTCTGAGCGTTGAGATGGGCCACGCTGGCTATATCCGCTTCCCTGATCACGGAAAAATTCATTTCGCCGGACCTTGAGTCGAGAAGCCATAACCACTTGGCGCTTCCGTAAGCATTGAACAGATCTTTTCTGTATTTCTCGGAAAGTTCCGCCTGGGCATTCGCCGCGATAAGCGATGAGAGGAACACAAGAAGCTGGCCGGAGAATATGAATAAGGCAGCAATGGTCAATATGCTGAAAAATCCCGGCTCTATACCTAATAGCTCAAGCCCTTTGCCCATGAAAAGAAGGTATTTCTCATTACCCGCAGAGATACTGCCGTCTTTGAGGATATTCAGGACAGGTACGAGCATGGGCAGACCCGCGAAACTCAACAGGCCGCTCAATATCTGCAGGAAGATTATCAATCCCCAGCGGGGGGTTGTTACAACAAGCCTTCCTATATAGCGAAGCTTCCTTAACGCTCCTGTGAACAATTTATATACATTCTTCATAAAAATCCTTTTTATGGACTTGGTCCAAATGCCTCTTCAACGCATCCGCCGTCTCCCGCCCCACGGTTGCATACTGTTCGTCACTACCCTTCTCGTATGAGAACTGCTGGGGATATGTGATCTCAAAACCGTGCTCAAGAACAGCGGCCAGAAAACGGACTATCCTGCTTTTTCTCTCATTTTCGGTAATGACCTTCATTCTTTCCACTTCATCCTGTATATCACGCGAAAGGGACTCCACATCGGTGCACTTGCGGGAAAGCGCCAGGACATCCCAAAAGTTATCCGCAAAAGTAATAAGAGGTTTTCCCCTCTGCACCGCTTCCCAGCCGGTAGTACCCGTTACCACTGACACGATCTCTGCCTCACCTATAAGGTTATGTGTATCAGCGTATATCGGAGCAAGTTTCACGTTTGGTAGGCGTTCTAAGCGTTCATAAAACCCTTTTGGGCGCACACGTGAGGTCAGGATCGCCGGATGCTCCTTGACGTAGACTACCCAGTCAAACGGCACACTCTTGGCTAGAAGCTCTATAGTATACAACTGGTCCATCCACATGGTGCCCTGGAACTGCGTTGAGTATTCCGGGCTGGTATGTAGGGGATAATAGATATATTTCTGGCCCGGGGGGAGTTCTTCCCCGTAACCGGGGCCAAGAAGATATGCTCTCATTTTCTGACGAAGAAGTATGTTCTTCACGTTATCCACCAAAACACCCGGGGTGTGGAGTTGTCTGTAGATATCCAATCGTGTTTTATCCATGAAGGCGTCTCCGAGCCACCGCCACATCGTCACTATGACGGCCTTGACCGTCTTCAGCCAAAAAATGAAATGGGCAGATACGCTGTCCAGTTTCTTCTGGTTAAAGCATGGGAGCTGCCTGTCAAAATACTGGGAGTCCTTGAATTCTGAAATAAGCTCCCGGTAGAGCCTTTCTGCGCGATCGAGATCCACCTCAAGCTCACCCCGGGATATACGCTCATAGGTCCGGTCTATCTGGGGGAATCTGAGCTGTACATCCCCGGCGAAGGTAAAAAAACTCTTCACCCTCACGCTTGTTGGAACTATATAGGGTATGTTCCTTTCCCTGCAGATATGCTCAAGAAGATGTACAGAAACCGAACCCATCGCTATGGCAGGCAGAAATATATCTACCTGCTGCTCATCAAAGATCTTCCTGTATCGCTTAATGGAACCGCTGATAAGCTTAAGTATGTTTTCCCGGTCATTATTCATGTTGATGAACGTCTTGTTAAGAACGGCACCGTGCATGAAGGGGCTTCCCCATTCCCTGTCAGAAGATATGAGGCGCCAGAGGCTTTTCCGGGGCAGCTGCTTCTCGAAATCTTCCAGAAGAACATGATCTACCTCATCCTTCAGGGATTCCTTTACTATATCAGGATGTACATATAAAGTCCTGTACTCAAGGTCGTCCTGACCCTCAAGAAATGCAACAACATCTTTGCCGCATAACCCGGAAAAGCTGCTTCCGGGATATATCTTGTTCAGCCGTTTTGCCACGCTGTGCCATACCTTATAATTACTCTTTGTAAACTCCAGTAAAAAATTCATGATCCTGTTCTATTCGCCTTGCGCTTGAGAGTACTTCCCTGTTATTGATTCTCTATTCATCCCAGATATTGTCTTTTACCCAGTTGCCGTTCTCATTTCTCCATACCCGCGGATCGCGGAAACTGTCCGCGACCTTCCAGAACTCTTCTTCGCTCATGCCCACATAATCCAGCCAGTAGCCGAGGTCACTTGAGACCACATGGTCATGTTTTTTAACAAGTTGTATACCTTCCTCTCTGGTCATGTATCCTGACCTTATATCTTTGGAGACATGGTCCGAACAGCGCCCGTAACCGAATTTAATGTATTTGAGAAGGTCGTGTATGCCGTTCTCATACCTGTCGTCCAGGTTCGAAAATCTTCTATAGGTCCTCTCGAACGGCTTTTCCGGGCATTTCCATCCATATTGCTCCTGCATGAGCTTGGCATGACGGTTGGGATCCCATTTGAAGAAGTTACCGATATACAAGCCTCTCACTCCCACTTTCAGGATCTCATCGTCTTCGGGATATTTCGCCCACATAAGGTCTTTTTCGGTAAGTTTTTCCCCGAGGTCATCCAGAAGATCGTACCATTCAAATCCCCTGAGGGAGTGCTCATGCCTGCTCCTGGCGGAAAACTCCACGAAATCATCCGGATCGTGCATTCCTGAAACATCCCAGCTGGTCTCTCCCCAGATGATCAAAGGTATATTGAACTTGACGGCGATCTGTATGGGATAGGTCTCTATCCCGCAATGGGCGTGCCAGTTCATGTCCCCCATCTTCCTGAAACACAGCCGGTTGAGTTTCTTCAGCACCTCGACCGACGGACCGAAGACGATATGGTCGGCGTTGAACACATGCCGCATGCGGTCGCGGTTATAATCTCCCTCGGGAAGATAATTATTACCGTGATAGGTCACAAGAAGAGGTTTTAAGCCGTATTCGGAAACTATCTTATGGGTCTGGTAGTAGCTGTCTTTACCTCCGGAAACCGGTATTACACAGTCATAGTTCGAGGTATTCCCGCTAACCGCCTGAGCCAGAACTTTTTCGAACCTCTTCTTCCTCTCTTCCCAGAAAGTATCCGTCAGCTGGTTGAATTCCTCTGCCGTTCTGCAGGCGGAACAGACGCCTTCATCATCGATGAAAAGGTTAACCGCCACTTCGGGATATACGCACCTATTACAGTATTTCATCGTCTTGAATTCACCTCCTCAAGCAAAAGATCCGGCTGACGCACGAGATGACCTTTTTCGTACAGGTATTTCTTGGCCAGGTACACGCTCTGGTCCGAGTAATGGAATATATTCGCCGCGGCCACGGCATCCACGTCCGTCTTCTCCAGAACCTCGGAGAAATGCTCCCATTCGCCGACCCCGCCAAGCGCGATAACGGGGATATCCACCGCATCCACAACTTGCGAGACCAGGTCAATATCGTATCCGTTCTTTCTTCCATCACGGTCTATGGAATTTATCAGTATCTCGCCGGCGCCCTTCTCCTCCGCTATCGTTGCCCATTCCGCGGGAGAGTATCCGGTCATCTGGCGTCCTCCGTCGGACATGATCCGGTGAGCGCCGTCAACCGACTTGGCGTCCATTGACACTATGACGCACTGGGAACCGAATTCTTTCGCCGCTTCTTCTATGAACCCCGGGTCCTCGAGGGCCTTTGTATTGATCGATACCTTATCCGCTCCCTTGCTGAGCCTGAAAGCCATATCACGGAGCGACCGTATCCTGCCCCCAATGGTCACCGGCATGTGACAATCCCTTGAGACGTCGTCTATTATATCCAGTATATTATCCCTGTTGTAATGACCGAGGTCATCCCTGCGCATGTCATAGACATCCTCACGGCTTATATCGATATAAATGAGCTCGTCCGCCGCCCATTCGCTCAGACGCTTTACCGAAGTAACGGGGTTGCCCAGGTTCTGGTATCTTTTGAAGGACTTGCTCTGTACAAGGAACCCGTTCTTCAGCAAGAGCACCGGTATTAAACGTTTCTTTTTCATGATATATCCATAAAGTTCTGGAGCAGTTTTCTTCCCGCTTTCTGGCTCTTTTCGGGATGGAACTGAACCCCGTAAATATTATCCCTGTTTACGGCCGAAGTGAACTCCATGCCGTACTCACATTTGGCTATCGCGCTGGCCTTATCAACGACATCAAAATAGAAACTGTGCACGTAATAGAAATCCATGTCCGGGGATATCCCTTTAAATAGGGGGTTATCCTTCGAGCATTCGGTAAAATCGTTCCACCCAACATGCGGCAGGTAAAGGCCTCCCGTCTCGAGCTTCCTCACCGACCCCGGTATCCAGCCGAGCCCTTCGTTCTCTCCGTGTTCGTATCCCTTCTCCGCCAGGACCTGCATGCCGACGCATATGCCCAGAAAGGGTTTTCCCCCCGAAAGCACATTCTCTTCCAGCACTCCGAAAGAAGAAAGCGCTTTTATCTTCTGCATGGCCGAGCCGAAGGCTCCCACTCCAGGCAGAACGATGTGCGTAGATCCGTTAATATCATCGGCCTGATTCGAAACTTTGACCGACCCGGTAATGCTCAGGAAAAGGTTATACACGCTTTTCACGTTCCCCGAACCATAATCGATTATGCATACGTTCGCATCTTTCATTTCGCTCTACTCCTCCTGCGCTTCCGCCTCTTTCGCGATTATGACCTGTTCATTGACGCCTGAAAGGTTCCAGTCTTCCTGGTCATGAAGCGTTTTGCCCTTTCTTATCTTTTTGGGGTCGCATTTCCAGGGGCTTACCATATGCCGGGCCGCTATTTCATTGAACTCATCTTCCGTGATACCTATGAATTCAAGAAATGGGCCCAGACTGGCGGGCTTCAGACCATCGTTCTGCCTGAGCCTTGTTAACGCCTCTTCCCTGGTTATGACCCCCGCCCGCACGTCATCCGTGGCGAGCTGAGTGGTTCTTCCAAATCCCCTTTTTAGGAACTTCAAATAATCCCTGACCCCCGAGAACATGCACTCCAGCTTGGTATACCAGTAATCGGAAGGCACCCCCTCCACCTCGTCCACTTCCCATCCCAGTTCTTTCTGTATGACATCAACGTGTTTCCTGACGTCCCACGGATGATAGGTACCGTAGCATATGGACCTGTAGCCTATCCTGTTAAGGTCCCTCAACCTGGGATACCTGTACGGCTCAAGGTCCCTCATCGTAACGCTTCCGTCCAGCATGCCTTCCATGTCCTCGGCCGTTATTCCCAGGTTGATCCACTTATTGAAAGCCTCCTCGTCCCTTTCATCGGGTTCATCAAAACTGTAATAACTGGTGTATTCGGCCGTCGACTCGCCCCATATCAAAAGAGGGATATTGTGTTTGACCGCTATCTGCATGGGGTAAGCGAAAACTCCCGTATGGCAGTGCCAGCAGAAATCGCCTTTTCTCTTGAGAGACTCCAGCATCAGCTTTTTAACTACCTTCTGGTTCGACCTGAAAAGATGAAGATCCACGCCCAGTTTCCTCAGGACTTTGTCCCTGTTCTTTATGTGGTGCGGGCGGTAAAAACCGTGGTCGAATGAAACAGCCAGAGGCTTTACCTTGTATTTCTTCATCATCATGTAAAGAACGTAAGTGCTGTCCTTGCCTCCGCTGATCGGTATGATGCAGTCATAAGCGCCCTTTCCCCTGTAGCGGTCGACTATTTCGACGAATTCCTGTTTTCTTTTGTCCCAGTCTATTTTCTCGTGTTTAAGCTCGTGCTGGCGGCATATGTTGCAGACCCCCTCATCGTCGTAGAATATGGTCTCGTGCGTTTCGGGCATCACGCATCTTGAACATCTTTTAAGGTCCATCATATCCATCGGGCATCTTCTCCTTCACTCATATCTATATCCTCACGTTAACACTGTTATCCTTAAGATACAGTCTCGCCTTAATGGGGCTCTGGTCGGTAAAATGGAAAATGCTCGCCGCCGCCACGGCGGAGGCTTTTCCCTCTTCTATACCGTCCCTGAGGTCCTTTAGCGTTCCCGCGCCCCCGTGCGCGATCACCGGTATGTCGACCGCTTCGCTTACCTGTCTGATGAGGGCCAAATCATAGCCTTCCATCATGCCCTCACGGTCGATCGACGTAAGTATGATCTCACCGGCACCGCGTGCGGCTACCTGTTCAGCCCAGTCTGAGGGCTCAAGCCCCGCGGGCTTTGTCCCGCCGTGCGTATGTACTTCGCGTCCGCCTTTACCGTCCTGCCTGTAATCTATCCCCACCACGATGGTGGAATTGCCGAACACCCTGGCGGCTTCGTTGATCAGCCCGGGCCGCTCGACCGCGGCGGAATTGATAACGACCTTGTCCGCTCCCGCCGCCAGCGTGACCTTGATATCCTCCAGGTTCCTTATTCCCCCGCCTACTGTAAGAGGCATGAAGCATTCCTCGGCCGTTTCGGCCACTATATTAAGAAGAACGTCCCTTTTTTCCAGGCTCGCCATTATATCCAGGAACACCAGTTCATCGACACGCTGGGCGTCGTAGATCCTTGCGGCCGTGACAGGATGACCTGTGTCACGATATTCACCGAAGCGCCTTCCTTTAACGCATCTTCCGTTCCTTAACAGCAATATGGGTATCAAACGGTTCTTAAGCATTATGTTCCCAGTCGGGGTTAATGAGCCCCAGGGTTATCCCGTCAACATATCTGCCGTCGCACAGCCACTTCTCCGGCTCGACGGCCTCCCTGACAAAACCCGCTTTTTCGAAGGCCCTAGCCGATGCGGTATTGTTCCCATAGCAGCCAGCCATCACTTTGTGGAGGCCCTCCTCCATGAAAGCATACTCGGCAAGAAGCCGTATGGCTTCAGTGGCGTATCCCTTCCCCCAATGTTCCTTGGCGCCTATTACCAGGCTTATATACGCGAATCGGTGACTCCTGTTGATCGGGCCAAGCTTGATGTTACCGATGTGTCTTCTGGTTCCCTTAAGGCAGACCGCGAGGAATATCTCGTTCTCTTTGCCGGACATGGCCCCGACATAATCGCTGATATCCTCCATGGACTGCGGCGTCGCGAACCTGGTTTCAAGATATTGCGTGACCTCCGGATCGTTCATCCACCTGTGATAATCCTCTGAAACATCACCCAATACTACATCCCTGAGATACAGCCTCTCCCCTTCGATGTAATGGCCGTATTCTTTCACCTTAGAGCTCTCCACGGCCGCGATAGCCTCTTTCGGCAGGTGATGCCGCTTCAGAGGAGTGCCTTTTTTGATGCTCTTTTCGGCTTTCTTGCCTAAAACTTTATCCAGGTATTTCGGTGCCAGGCCATCGGCCGGCCTTATCGACCTTACGTTGTCTTCGTTGAATCTTTCCCCCTTTTTCACGTCCCTGACCACGAAAAGGGACCTTCTGAAGTTCCTGGTCCTCTTCTCCTGGCGGGTCAATCCGTAATGGACCCGCCCAACGGCCTTTTCCGCTACACGGATATCGTCAACCAGGTTCTTGAACTCATCAGGCCCGACAGAGAAAAAACTGTCCGGTGTCCTGTGCCTTTTGGATAACTTGAAATGCTTCTCGACCATGACCGCCCCGAGCGAAACGGCGGCCACCGCCGCGGCCGTGCCCAGACTGTGATCGGAAAGCCCCGCCGGGCAGTCAAACACCCTCTCCATATCCCTCATGGTAAGCAGGTTCATCTGAGCCGGGTCGGCAGGATAACTGCTTACGCACTTCAAGAGCGTAACGCTTTTCGCGCCGGCTTTTTTAGCGACCTCCACCGCCTCGGCTATTTCGCGCCTGGAAGCCATGCCCGTGGACATGATCAGGTGTTTCCCGGTCTTTGCCGCGTATTCCACAAGAGAAAGGTCGACCAGCTCGAAAGACGCTATCTTATGTACCGGTACGTTGAGCTGTTCAAGCATATCCACCGATGACCTGTCAAAAGAGGTCGCGAAAAAGCCGATCCCGGCCTTATCCGCGGTCTTCTTGAGCGTACTGAACCATTCCCAGGGGGTATAGGCTTTTTCATAAAGGCTGTACAGGGTCTGCCCGCCCCACTGAGGGTGTTCCACCCTGAAAGGAGGTCTTTCGGACTCAATGGTCAAAGTATCAGGCGTGTACGCCTGGAACTTCACTGCGTCCGCCCCGGCACTTTTAGCGGCTTTTATCATCCGGAGAGCTCTTTCCAGGTCTTGACCGTGATTTGCGGAAACTTCCGCGACCACCAGGCACTTTTTAGCTCTTGCAAGTTCCATTCCTACCTCGTATATTTATAGATATCGGTCTTACAGCCCTGAACTGTCGTATTCCCGGAGTACCGATATCCCGCTTTCTCGAAAGCCTTTTTGGAGGCTATATTATCTGATCTTATGTTCGCCGTTATCGTCTTCACTTCAGGCCTCTCGTTCAGGAAGCTTCCGGTAGCGCTTCTTATGAGCCCGCTGCCCAGACCTTTTCCGAAAAAGGCCGGGTTAAGGTTGACGCTTATCAGTGTATCCCCGGGCAGGGCGTCGAAACGCGCCTGTCCTATCTTCTGCCCCTTCGGATATTCGGCCATATACATACGGCTCTTATTATCTTTCATTTTTTTCTCGAACCATTCCCTGTGATCGGAAAGATCTATCTCTCCGTCTGTAAAAGCCCATTTTCTTACTTCCGGGTGGTTCCTCCATTGCCACAGATCACGGCAGTCTTCCCTGCCTGTCTTTCTCATGAAGATGCGGTCCGCGTATATCCTCAAGATCTCCCGGACAGCTTTGACCGGTCCTTCCGCGTTTATTGAACTTATTGCCTTCTCCGACGCCTTTTCCCTCTCTTCCAAAGGCATAAGCTCTTCAAGAGCCTCTACTAGCTCCTTCTCGACATTTATTGAGCCAGCCGCATCTATACACCTGAAGACACCGGCCTTCTGCCAGCCCCTCAGATTGCTTCTCTGGTTCAAGGCCACACAGACCGCTACCGCAGGGGTACCTGCCGCGGCCAGTTCATAAAGGGTCTGACCCGCCGCCGAAACGGCGATATCCGCATCAAGCATGAGGCTTTTCATCTTCCCGGCATCCGCATCGTGTATGACACTGACGTTTTCCCGGGGCTTGATACCTGAAGAGGCTCCTCCGGCGACAACGTCCTTGGTAATACCGGGATATTTCTTGTTCAATATATCCAGTATCCCGCGGGTCATTTCCATCTGATCGGCCCCGCCAAAGGTCACCAATATCCTGCTAACCTGCTTGTTTATTTTCTTGCGCGGGATGCTCCAGAAATCCTTCCTTAAAAGAGCGTATTCACATCCCAGAAGAGACTTCCCTCCGGGAGAGGTATACTCGATATTTTCAGCCCCGACGCCAGAATTCAATATTACCCCCGCCGGGTAATCGACCCGCTTGTTGTCGTCTATATAAACCGGGAGCCGAACAGCTTCGGCTACACGTGCGTATAACCCCGGCGGCGCGAGATAAGAATCTATTATCGCTATATCCGCTCCCGCGAGAGTTCTAATGAGCGCTTTTTCCTCAGCAACCCAGTCGAAGATCCTCCGATCGGCACCTTCGATCATCTTTTC
This sequence comes from Candidatus Omnitrophota bacterium, assembly GCA_014728045.1. Classification (NCBI taxonomy): domain Bacteria; kingdom Pseudomonadati; phylum Candidatus Omnitrophota; species Candidatus Omnitrophota bacterium. The sequence continues at coordinate 218,093 of WJMH01000012.1, read as the reverse complement.
AGCGCTTCGGTCGCAGCTGGCAATAAATACCGGGCGGACTTCATGCTGCAGAAAAGCATGATAAAGGGCCAGGCACCTGGTCATGTGACCGTAACCCCTGCTGCCCCCGCCTTCTGTTACTATGAATACCTTTAATTTATCTTTCATGTCTTTTCCGGTCATTCACTTTTTTGCGACAATCCACATATGCGAGGACAGGCCGCTGTCCGAGAGCAATTTCTGGAACTTATCCCCCAGTTCGTCCCATCTTTCTATAAGGACATCCTTCAGAAAAGGGCGTCCTTCAAGGCTGAACCTTCCGCCAAGCACTGCCTGTCTCACCCTGTCCGCATCAAGCTTCCCGGGCGTGGAGGTTTCGATAACCTCGAACCCGCACCGCTCAAGCAAGGCGGCCAGCGAATCGGAATGGAAATAATTCAAATGTTCGACATCCACCGCATCGGAAACACTTCCCAGTACGCTTATATCGAACCCTTTCACGTTAGGACAGGTAAGCACCAAAAGACCCCCGGGTGAAAGCAGCGAAAAACATTTCCGCAGAAAATCCTCCGGGGAGAAAAGGTGTTCGATGACCTCGAAACTGGCGATGACACTTATTTTCTCATCGCCCAGATCGACATTCTCCACCAGATCCTCTATTATGTCTATCCCCTTCAACCTGCAGGTTCTGGCCAGATCCGGGGTCGGTTCGATGCCCGTTACCCTGTTGAAAAATCCCGCCCTGGAAACCTCTTCGCAGAAAATACCGAAACCGGCACCCACCTCAAGCATAGTATCCCGGCTCACCCGGTGTCTTTCACAGATCTCCAAGAGTCTCCGGACACGGGGCTTGAAGATCTTCTCTCTCCGGACATCTTCGGAAGCGGGAAATATGTACTTGTTCCAGTAAGCATAGTTTTCGGAATTCTTGTAATAAATATCCAGCACTTCAGGAGAAGGCCTGGGGTTTATATACACGGTTCCGCAATCCGCGCATCGTACATAACCAAGGCTGTATTTTTCGAAGGCTTGCTTATGGTCCGGACAGCCGCAGGCGGGGCACGGAACAGGGACGAACCTGTCCCTGTATGACAGGAGCATCCTGATATCGCGAGCAAAACGCTCTGCCTGTTCCGCCTCCAGGTGCTCCGGGCTTATATCGGATGCTTTTAAAGGTCTTGATCTGTCGTTATCCAAAATGAGCTCCGTTGTTGTTGGTTACTTCCCGCGTTTAACCGCCCGGCGGGTCACGGGCCGCAAATGCCTCATGTCAGTCTCCTGAACCCGCTGTGACATACCTTCTTTTTCAAGAAGTCCTCAGGCGAAGTGCTGTCCGCTGCTTTACGTACAAGCCCGAAGACCTCACTCACCGCGTCCAGGTATTTATCCACATGCTCATCCTTGTGCGCATACGACGCGTAAAAAGCGTTGGTCGCCAAAAAACCCCTCTCAAGCATATACTGGGTGAAAAGGGTCTTCAGCACCAGGTGTTTTTCCCCCGAGAACGTGAAATGACCCAGGGGATCTATCCCCGATATCTCGATCTCTAGACCATGCTCATCGGCATATTTTCTCCATCCGGCTTTTATCCTGCTTCCGGTATGCTTTAGATGCCCAGGGACATTATTTTTGCTCATCTTCCCTATGGTCGAGATCGCCGCCACCGGACCTATCCTCTCTGTCCAGTATGTGCTGCTAATAAAGGTGTCCTGCGCGACCGTCATCACATTTTCTCTTCCTATTACCGCCGCCATGGGATAACCGTTACTGATCCCCTTGGCGAAGACCGCCATGTCCGGGTCTACACCGAATCCCAGATGCGCCCCGCCGTGGTTAAGTCTCCATCCAGAGGTTATTTCATCGAATATGAGTATTATCCCCTCCCGCTGCGTCCTATCTCTTATTGTTTCCAGGAACCCGCCGGTCGGATAAAGGTTCCTTACCGGCTCCATGATAACCGCGGCTATCCTGCTCCGGTATTTCTCCAAAAGCGCCAGGAACCCGTCCGAATCGTTATATTGAAAAGGTATTGAAGTTCCCTTCAACTCTCGTGGAACCCCCCGGGGTTCCAGCCCCGGAAGCAAATGCCCGTCAAGGCCGGAATCATCGGCCAGATTGGCCGACAGGTACCAGTCATGCCACCCATGATATCCGCAGAAAAGAACTATGTCCCTTCCGGTGCTCGCCCTGGCTATTCTGACAGCCATCGCGGCGGCCTCTCCTCCCGTACGCGAGAACCTGACCATATCCGCCCATCCGTGGATGTCGCAGAGGATCCCGGCGAGTTCCACCTCTTCGGGACAGTTCAGCGTGCTCATCGTTCCCTTGTCCACGGCCATCTTCACAGCATTGTCAACGTCCCTGTCGGAGTATCCCAAAATACACGAACCTATGCCCATATAGCTCATGTCCGTATATATATTCCCCTCTAGGTCCCAGACCCTGCACCCGCGGGCCTTATCATAATAGGCCGGCCAGAGTTCCGGCAGGTGGAGTTCTGGCCTTTTGGAAAGAAGCTGTGTGCCTCCGGGTATTATGTTCCTGGCCTTTTTATATAACTGCTGTCCCTTTTCCATATGATCGCGGGTATTCAGGCTAACCCTCCCCCTGCCCTTTGCTGGTCCTTTATGACTTTCTCATCTTCCTCGAGCGATCTTGCATATCCCTCGTTCCTTGCTATATTGCTGTTAATATCTCCGGCTTCGGGATTCCCCCTCAGAAAACCCAGTATTTCACCCATGCCGAAGAAAGGGTTCTCTTTATACAGGTTCCCGAACAGAACCTCCAAAAAACGGTAATCTTCTATCCTGTCAAGGGTCCATCTCTTATGGCTGAGATCCTGGTCATTCTCAAGGGATGCGCACTTGAACCTTTCAGGATGGTTGCGTATATACGGCGTCACATGCTCCCTTTCCGAAGGAAGCTCTGCCCTCTCCCAGGCTTCTTTAAGTGATTTAAAAGAAAAGATCTCAACGTCCTCGCCGTCGGGAAAGGTCGGGACCATTACATTCGAGCAGTAATCAGCCTCTTTTCCAAAGTACATATCCGCGACGCGGTCTATCACTCCGGGGTCTAGCACCGGACAATCGGCCGTTATCCTTATAATATGTTCCGCTGAATAACAAAGCGCCGCCCGGTAGAACCTGTCCAGCACATCGTCCTGCGAACCTCGGTAGACGTTGACACCCCTGCTTTTCGCAAAATCGGCTATCTTCTTGTCCTCACGGTCAAGGCTCGTAGCCACGATTATCCGGCTGACGTTCCGGGCTTTCATCACCCTGTTAATGACATGCTCGAGGACGGGCCTTCCGGAAAGCTCCATGAGCACTTTCCCCGGAAGTCTTCTTGCCCCCATCCTGGCCTGTATTATCGCGGTCGTTTTCATGGTCCTTACCTGTATTTATAGAAGTTCAAGCGTTGAGTTCCCCTTCCTGGAACTCGGCTACCCTCTTCAAGCGCCACCTGTAAGGCATAAGTATATCTTCATCCTCTATCTCGGATCCCGCCAGCATACCCTGGAGCGTATCCGTCCTGCCAAAGGTCGAAAAAATACCGATATTATCCTTAAGCTGATCGAAACCGTCCACCCCTACTATGACCTTGTCGATCAGATCCTCGCTCAAGACTGCGTCAATGCACATTTTATGCAGCGGAAGCCCTTCCCGGGCCGAGGCGGAACGCAGGTTCCTGACAGCTCCCCCGGCACCCTTCAAGCATTCAGGAAGCTGCTCAGGCCCCATAAAAGCAAGCCCCTGCAGAAAGACGGACCTGGCGTGTATCTCGACCTCCATTCCCTTAAGGCGTTTCAGATAAGGAACGAACCTTCTGTCGAAAACGCTGAACGGAATCTGGATAAGATCGAAGGATATCCCCCGCTCGAAGAGCATTTCAAGCTCAAGAGGCTTGTACAGGGAAAAACCTGTTTTTTCTATGAGCCCCTTCTGGCGAAGCGCCGAAACGGCATCCCATACGCGAGAGTTGTTCAAAAAGTCACCGAACGAATGTACCAAGACACCGTAAAGTCTATCCGCGTTCAGCCTGTCTAGGGAAGTGTAAATACTCTCTTCGAGATAAGCCCTGTCGCTGCCGGGGGAGGCGCTGACCTTGGTTATTACCTTGAAATAGTTACCTGAGTTCTTGGTGAATTCGCCTATCACCTCTTCACTCTTACCGTAATCAGCGGCGGTATCTATGAATCTAACCCCCTTCTGGAAAGCGTATCCGAGCATATCATGGGCTTCCGCGGAAGGAACCATCCCCTTCTTGTTTGATATCCCGTAGTCAATGCCCAGCTGAACCGACCCCAGGCACATTCTGTCCAAATGTCGACCGCTCATGTCCTGAAAAATCCCCTTATGTTCTTTATGACCCTGTTCTGGTCCTTCTCACCCAGAGATGGATACATCGGAAGGCTCAGGCATTCCTCGAAATACCGCTCGGCCTCCGGATAATCCCCGGGGGCGTAACCGAAGTTCTTCCCGTAATGCGAGAATAGATGCACGGGAATATAATTGACCTGGGTAAGGATATTTTTCCCCCTCAGGTAAGCGTACAAAGCGTCCCTTTTCTCCGCGGGCACCCTTATCACATAAAGATGATATGACGCATAGCTGTTCCCCCTCTGGCAGGGAAGCTGTATCTGGTCCATATCGGAGAACGCCTCGTTGTACCTGGCCGCGATCTTCCTGCGTTTTTCAACAAATTCATCCAGCCGCTTCAGCTGGCTGCTTCCAAGCGCGCACTGGAAATCGGTTATCCTGTAATTGAAGCCCACCTCCGGTATGTCGTAGAACCACTGCTGGCGACTGTACTTTTTTAAATGCGGGGCCAGGTCGCTGCCTCCCTTGACCATACCGTGATGCCTGAACCGCAGGATCCTTTCATAAACGTTCTTATCGTTCGTGAAGACAGCTCCGCCTTCACCGGTAGTAATGTGTTTTATCGGGTGGAAACTCGCTATCACGGCTTTTGAATGAGCGCAGCTACCCGTTTTGAACCACTTGCCCCTCGAGCTGTACCGCGCCCCCAAAGCGTGGGCCGCGTCCTCTACCAGCGGTATACCGTACCTGTCACAGATCCTCTTTATGCCGACTATATCGGCGACCGTACCCATCAAGTGGACCAGGATGACCGCTTTGACCCGCTTGCGGTTGGAAGGCTTTTCGAGAAAACTGTCGAGTTTTTCCGGATCCATGTGATAAGTGGTCCCGTCGATATCAATGAACGCCGGCTCGGCCCCCACATAAAGCGCGCAATTGGCGCTGGCCGCGAACGTCACCGGCGATGTCAGGACCTTATCGCCTTGGCCCACCCCCAAAGCCAGCATGGCAAGATGAAGTGCGGCGGTGCCGCTGGATACGGCAACAGCGTGTTTCGCCCCGACGTATCCGGCCAGGTCTTCCTCGAATTTTCTTACCTCGGGACCCTGGGTCAGCCAGTCGGATCCGGTAGCCTTTAGAAGAGCCTTGATATCTTTATCGCTTATCGATTGTCTGGCATAAGGTATCTTTTTCATTCTTTTCAACCTTTATCATTTGGCATAGATCATCGACAGTAAGCCATTCTCCGTTATTATCGCTTCTGTACGCGAAACCCTCGGGCACGGAAGGGTATTTGTCATATTTCTGGTGCACTTCCTTCCTTTCAAAGAACTGGGGAAGCATGACGTATATGCCGTCGAATTCCCTGACCGCTCGGGCTTCGTCCTCCGAAACGAGGGTTTCGTGGATCTTCTCGCCCGGCCTTACGCCTATTACCTTGAAGCGGCAACCGGGATCGATCGCCCTGGCCAGATCGCATATCTTCATCGAGGGTATCCGGGGAACGAAAACCTCCCCTCCCACGGTTTCCTCAACGGCCTTCAAGACCAGATCGACCCCCTGGTCCAGAGTTATCCAGAACCGGGTCATCTTCTCATGCGTTATCGGGAATTCCCTGAGGCCCCTCTGCTTAAGGTCCAGGAAGAACGGTATGACACTTCCCCTGGAACCTATGACGTTCCCGTATCTTACGACCGAAAAGGTCGTCTTTTCGCCGCCGTAAGCGTTGCCGGCAACGAATATCTTTTCGGCCACCAGTTTCGTAGCCCCGTACAGGTTGATGGGATTGACCGCTTTATCTGTCGAAAGGGCTATAACCTTTTCGACCCCGGTATCAATGGCGGCATCTACGATGTTATCGGCTCCCACGACGTTCGTCTTGACCGCCTCTATGGGGTTATATTCCAGTGCCGGGACCTGTTTAAGAGCAGCCGCGTGGATCACATAATCAACACCCTCGAAGGCGCGGTAAAGCCTGCTCTTATCCCTGATATCCCCGAGAAAGAACCTGATAGGATACTTTGAATCAGGGAAGATCTTGGACATCTGATACTGTTTGAACTCGTCTCGGCTGAAAACTATGATCTTTTTCGGTCTGTATTTGCCCAGAACGGCCTCGACGAACTTCTTGCCGAAAGAACCTGTCCCGCCGGTTATAAGTATGTTTTTATCGTTTAACATAAGACTCCTTTTGTATTTTCAAAGCGGCCTTACGGCCTTGTTTCCCGGCCCGCACCCGCGCAAGCTTCCTCTAAACCGGGCCAGCAACTGTCCCTCTCAGACAAAGTCGGATCCTCTACCGGCCATTCTATAGACATAGCGGCATCATCCCAGATGATACCCCGTTCATGTTCCGGCGAATAAACATCACTGCACTTGTATATCACTTCGGTATCTTCCTCCAGAGTGCAGAACCCGTGGGCAAAACCCCTGGGGATATAAAGCATTTCTTTGCCCCGGTCGGTAAGAACAGCTGAAACCCATCGGCCGCACGCGGGCGACCCCGGCCTAATGTCCACGGCCACGTCAAATATGCTCCCCCTGACAACCCTTATGAGTTTAGCCTGGCTCCGGGGCTCCGCCTGGTAATGCAGTCCTCTCAGGGTGCCCTTTTCGAACGATCTGGAATGATTATCCTGCAAAAACCGATCATTTATGCCCGCACCGGCAAAATCGGTGTGCTTATAGGTCTCCATGAAGAACCCCCGGCTGTCCTCAAAGACCCGCGGGCTTATGAGCACGACCTCCGGTATCTCAAGTCTGGTAAATTCAAACGGCATCATTTACTCCTCTTAGATGGATCCCTCTCAATTTCCGCCCCGCTCCATTAGTCCCGCGCTTTCGGAGCTTTCCTCGTTGATCACCTCGATGAGATACCGGCCGTAACTTGAGTTCATCCGCCCAGCGAGTCTTTTAAGCTGCTCCTGGTCTATATATCCCATCCTGTAGGCCACCTCTTCTATACACCCTATCTTCAGCCCCTGCCTTTCCTCCACGGTCTTTATGAAATAAGAGCCGTCAAGAAGCGAATCGTGTGTTCCGGTATCAAGCCACGCGAACCCGCGCCCCAGCGTCTTGACCCTGAGCCTGCCTTCTCTAAGATAAACGTTATTGATATCGGTTATCTCAAGCTCCCCGCGGGAGGAAGGCTCGATCTTCTTGGATATACCCACTACATCATTAGGATAAAAATAAAGACCGCAAACCGCGTAATTGGATCTCGGCAAGTCCGGTTTCTCTTCTATGGATAAAACGTTCTGATCCTGGTCGAATTCGACAACACCGTATCTCTGGGGCTCTTTTGTATAGTAACCGAAGATCACCGCCTGGTCCGTGCTCTCGGCGGCTTGCTGCAGGAGTTCGGTAAGACCGTGCCCGAAGAAAATATTATCCCCGAGGATAAGGCACACGTCTTCACCGGCTATGAACTTCTCTCCCACGATGAAAGCTTCCGCTATCCCGCCGGGTTTGGGCTGCACCTCATATGATATCCTGATGCCAAGTTCTTCGCCCGTACCTAAAAGTTCTCTGAACCTCGGTAGATCAACGGGTGTTGAAATAACGAGTACATCCCTGATCCCGGCGAGCATCAATACCGATAAAGGATAATAGATCATGGGCTTGTCATACACCGGGAGCATCTGCTTGCAGGTACTTTTAGTTACCGGATAGAGTCTGGTGGCCCTTCCTCCGGCCAGTATAATTCCCTTCATATCATTTCCTCCAGCGTATCCTGTGAATCCATATCGGCGTTCTCCATGTCACCGCCGAAGTTCATATTCCCGGTATCCTTCTCCAGCTCTCTTTTAAGGTCCAGATATTCCTGCTCCTTTCTTTTCAGGTATTCATAGGCCCACTGTAGTTTGACGTCAAATCCTTCTTTGGTGAGCACATATTTGACTTTTTTGATCTTATTGTCCCGGACATAAAAGTTCCTGACCATTATAAGACCTCTTTTGATCATGGCTTTGAGCAGATAGTTCGTCTTGCCCAGCGACATATCAAGATGCCCGGACAAGTCTCTTTGGGAAAGGTCCTCTTTCGAGGATAAAAGGCGTAAGATCTTAAAAAAATCTTCTTTTAAATGGTGTTCATTCATTGAACGATATTATATAGACTAACACATATTATGTCAATAAATTTTTACATTCCGCCCTTTTTACCCGGATTATCCCGGAACAGGATAAGATCCAGATATGATCTAACTGCGAATTTACTGTAACTCGTTTGTTTATAAATAGTTAAGTGAGTTAATGGCGCAGGAGTGTAACTGGTATGCCCAAGATATGAGTATAAGTTATTTATTTATAATAACTTATCATTTAGATGCTCTGGTTAGACCTAGTTTTCTGATCTTGAGGTTAAGTACAAGTGGTGAAATGCCCAGTTCTTTTGATGCTTTCTTGATATTATTATCACATTCGGCGAGCACCTTCCTTATAAGGGCCTTTTCATGCTCTTTCAGTGAATTGGTCCTGAAAAACTTACTTTCCAGTTCATTGCGAAGGGACCTGTTCTCCTTCTCCATTTCCCGGTACGAAACAAGTCTCCTGACCAGGGCATGTATCTTCTCAGGGTGGAAAGGTTTTAATATGTAATCATACGCCCCCTTTTTTATTGCTTCGACCCCCGTCTCTATGGAGCCAAAGCCTGTTATTATTATCACGGGGATCTCCTCGTCCTTCTCCTTTATGAGTTTCATCAGTTCTATCCCGTCAGTATCGGGAAGCCGATAATCCAGTATCGCAAGGTTAAGCCTGTTTTTTGCGATTATGTCCTTTGCCTCCTTCCCCGAAGAGGCACATACGACCTTCTCTTCCACCATCGGGGTTATTATTTCCTCCAAAAGGGTGATTATCCTGTTATCGTCATCTACTATTAGAACTATTCCTTCGCTGTTCATAAATCTCTCCTTAACCTATGAGGTCCTTGATCTTTTGTATGAGTTCTGAAGGTTCATATGGTTTGATAATGACGTTTTCGATACCGATATCTTTAAGTTTTACGTCAAGATTTTCCGTTTCCCTGCTGGCGGTGAGTATAATAACGGGGATATCTTTCGTTCCTTCGTGCGCCTTAAGCTCCTTATATACTTCACCCCCGTTCTTCCCCGGCAGTCTCCAGTCCAGCAAAACCAGATCGGGACTCTTGGCCCTGGCGATATCTATGCAAGTCTCTCCGTCAGAGGCTTCCAGTGTGTCATACCCGGCTTTCTTGACGCGAAAAACCACCGATTTAAGTATATCGGGTTCATCATCCACTATAAGCACTTTCTTTTTACCGTTCACGATAATGCCTCCTCGTCATTTATTCCCCACCGGAAACGACCATTCTCTTAACGGTATTGAGAAGCGTTTCCGGCTCCACGGGTTTGGTCAACCGCGGAATAGCCAGTTCTTCGGCCGGAAGTTCTATTTTGTCAAGTTCCTTGAGCTTATCCGTGTAACCGGAAACAGCAAGCACGGGAATATGTGAAAGCTCTTTTTCACTGCGTAATCTGCCGACGACCTCGTACCCGTTTATATCCGGCAACACCAGGTCCATGATTATAAGGTCCGGGTGTTCCTTCCTCACCAATTCTATGGCCTTCATGCCGCTTCCCGCGGTGACCACTTCGTATCTTTCATCCTTGAGCACGTTCTTGCAAAAGTTCAAGAACGTATCCTCGTCGTCCACGACCAGTACCTTGTAAGTCCTTGCCACAGGAAGTGTGAACTTGAACTGGCTTCCCTTTCCGTATATTGATTCCACCCAGATATCCCCGCCGTGACGCTCTATTATTTCCCTTGAAATAGCGAGTCCCAGACCGGTTCCTCCGCTTTTTCTTGTTTTGGCATCCTCTACCTGGCTGAATTCCCGGAAAACCTTGGACATGTCCTCTTCCTTGATGCCGGGACCTGTATCTTCGACAGACACGCACACATCCGTCCCTTTTTTATAAGCCGCTACCGTTATACCGCCTTCTTCAGTGAATTTAAGCGCGTTATTCACAAAGTTCATTATAACCTGAGTTATCCTGTCCTGGTCGAACTGAAGGCTGGGCAGCCCCGGGGAGACCTTGGCCTTAAGGTAAAGACCTTTTTCATCGGCCACGGGTTTCTGCATTTTCACCACATCTTTGACCACTGGCTCGATGCTCCCCTCTGATATGTTCATGGCCATCTTACCGGACTGAAGTTTAGTGAAGTCAAGCACATCATTAATGAGCCTTCCGAGGCGGTCAACGTTCCTCTTGGCTGTTTCAAGGAAATCCTCCTGCTCATCGTTTATATCCCCGGCTGAACCGTCCAGCACGATGCCTATTCCCTCTTTTATTGCGGTTAGGGGCGTGCGCAGCTCATGGGATACCATGGAAGTAAAGTTGCTTTTGAGCCGTATATTCTCTAGCAGGGCTTTTTCAGCGGACTTGCGCTCGGTTATATCCCTGAAAGAGGCTATTCCTCCTACAAGAACCCCTTCACGGTCACGAAAAGGCGCCACCGTCAGGATACACGGAATAGTGATACCGCTCTTATTCGTCAAAGTCACGTCATTATCCACTGATTCGGCGCCTTCAGTGATCTTGCGCATGGACCCTTCAAGCACGCCGGAGATGAACTCATCGAAAACCCTATTACAATATGCCGCGATAAGTTCCCGCCTGGTCTTACCGATGAGCTTTATAAGCGTGTTGTTCGCCCTGATTATCCTGAGCTCCCGGTCGAAAACAAGCATGCCGTCGCCTGAACTCTGGAATATCTGATCAAGTTCGGTATAAGCGGACCTGATCATGGCCCTGAATCTCTTCTGGCTGGTCATGTCCACGAAAGATTCAATGCTTCCGTCCAGGTCGCCTTTCTCGTCCTTCAGCAGATCCGCGTTCTTTACTACCGGAATGCTTTCTCCATCCTTCTTCAGGATCGTGCACTCCTTGTTGACGATAGGCTCGCCCTTGTCGACCCCGTAAAGATCATCCCTTTTCATGCCGTTCTCATCGGCGAATATATTACACTTACGTCCCAGCATCTCATCCGCCGAATAGCCTGAGACCTCCTGGGCTTTTTTATTCCAGCTGGTCACTTTCCTTTCCTTGTCAACTGTAAATATGGAGATAGGCGCCGCCTGGAAAATGCGTTCAGCGTATTCTTTGGCGGCCTTCAGTTTGGCTTCCTCGGCGCGTTCCTCCGCCTTCATGTAATCCTTTATAAGCTCCCAGACAAGCTTGGCAGTGTGCCCGCTTATCACTTCAACTCCTTCGGAGACTTTTTTCTCGAGATCCTCCTGCACTTTGGAACTTCCGGTGACATTGAATATCTCGTCGACATCGGCATCATCAAGCATTTGAACATAATCCTCGGAAACGGATATACCCAGGTGCTGCGCCTTTTTCACTCCGGGAGCCTGCCTGTTCTTGTCGACCACCGCTGTTATGTTTATGCCCGGTATTTTTCTGAAGACATCGATAAGGGCGTTCCCTCCCTTGCCGGCTCCTACTATCAATATGTTAATGGTATCCTGTTCAGTCATATTAACCTTCCGGGGTGGTCTTTCGTCTTCTCAGTAATATCTTAACCCTCGCAAGAAGCTTGTCCTTGTCATACGGTTTGGTGAGATAATCGTCCGCGCCGGCATCAAGCCCGGCAAGTTCGCTTTCTTTATCCTTCTTGGCGGTGAGCATCACTATTGGAATGACCGCCGTTTCCAAACGCGACCTGAGCTGCTTTGTCGCTTCAAGCCCGTCCATTTCGGGCATCATAACGTCCATTATGATCACATCAGGCCTTTCCCTTGAGGCCAGCTCAACGGCTTCCCTGCCGTTAACCGCTTCGATGACCTCATACCCCTCCGTTTGCAGACGCTTGGACAAGATCTTGCGCACATCTTTCTCGTCGTCAGCTACAAGCACACTGGTGTTACCGTGGCGCCTCTTTTCTTCCGCGGATGATTCGGTTTCGGGCTCGGCGGCTCCTACGCCCCTGTCGATCTCCTCCAGGGTCGTATCACCCCGGGCCAACCTGGCCATGGCCGAGGAAGTAAGGGGTTTAAAACCTTTTTCTTTGGCTTTTTGGGCTATATCTTCCTCCCCCTCTCCGCTGTTTATGAGTTTACGTATTTCGTCATCGAATCCGAGAAGCTCAAAAACGCCCGTGCGTCCGAAATACCCTGAATAGCCGCATTTATCGCATCCTGCGCCCCGGTAAAAGGTGGTTATGCCCAGTTTTTCAATATACGGACGATATCTTCTTAACAGATCCCCATCAGGCTCATATTCCTCTTTGCAGTCCGGGCAGATAAGCCGTACGAGCCTCTGTGCGACCACAAGTATGAGCGATGAGGCTATCAGATAAGGTTCAAGCCCTATGTCCCGCAGTCTGGGCACCGAGGAGACGGCGCTCTTGGTGTGAAGGGTCGAGAATACAAGGTGGCCTGTCATGGCGGACCTGAAAGCCATCTCCGCGGTCTCCTTATCCCTTATCTCACCAACGAGTATCACATTGGGATCCTGCCGGAGTATGCTCCTAAGACCCGTCGAAAAGGTGAAGTTCTTCGCCGGGTTCACCTGCATCTGGTTTATACCCTCGCAGATATATTCTATCGGGTCCTCTATGGTTATTATGTTCTTGGTCTCGTCCTTGAGGTAATTGAGCGCCGCGTAAAGCGTGGACGTCTTTCCCGAACCGGTGGGGCCGGTCACCAGCACCATCCCCTGGGGATTATTAATGGCTTCTTTAAAAATACGCAGCTCGCTTTTATCCATTCCTATCTTGTCCAGGGTTATGGCGGCCTGTTTCTTGTCCAGCAGCCTTGCCACTATTTTTTCACCATGATACGCCGGAACGGTTGAGATCCTCAGGTCCACCGTCCTGCCTTTAATGTTCGCCTGTATCCTTCCGTCCTGGGGTTTTCTTTTTTCCGCTATGTCCATTTCCGCCATGATCTTTATCCTGGCGGCCAGAGCTGCCTGCATTTTCGCGGGCAGTTTCATCACGCTTTTCAGATCACCGTCCACTCTGTATCTGACCTCCGTATGGTCCTGGCGGGGCTCTATATGGATATCACTGGCCCTGTTATTGAGAGCGTCGGTAAGTATAAGGTCTACCAGCCTTACCACGGGAGAATTTTCGACTTTCAGCTCCCCCATATCCACCGCGTCAGTTTCTCCTCCTTCTTTATCAACGATCTCTACCTTGGAATCGACCACGACATTCTTCAAAATATCATAAACTGATTCATCCGACTGATACTGTTTCTCGATGCATTCATCGATCTGGCTTTTCGAACTCAACACAGGACTTATTTTCATGCTCGTTTTAATACCTATGTCATCGAGCGCGATAACATCCTGGGGGTTGCTCATCGCCAGGACAAGCTCTTGCCCCTCTTTGCGCAGAGGAGCGACACCGTATTTTTTGGCGGTTTCGTAGGGCAAAAGATCTGCAACTGAGCTGTCGAGCTCCTCTGTGCTGAGATCGACTAAAGCCATGTCAAAAACCCGCGAAGAGACTTTCATCAGATCCTCCTCGCTCAAAAAACCCATATCAAGGAGTATATCCTGAATGGGCTTTTTCGCTCCCAACTGCTTATCCTTGGCATCATTAAGCTGCTCCACGGTCAAGAGGTCTTCATTTATAAGCGCGTCAATGAGTTTTGACATTCATCTCTCCTATATACCTAGCAATTCCTTCATTTTAGAGATTACCTCTTCAGCCTCATACGGCTTCTCAAAATAGGCATCGGCCCCCATGTCCATGACCTTTCGCCTGTAAGCGTCATCGCCTATTCCCGTTATCACTATGACGGGTACGGGCTTGCTCGCGGCGAAAAGATTGAGGTTCTGCAGAATGGAAAGCCCGCCACCCGCCGGAAGCATCAGATCAAGAAGAATAAGATCGGGGGTCTCTTCACGTATGGATTTGATGGCCGCATAGGCATCGTAGGCTATAACTGCGCCGAATCCCGCGCCGGTAACGCGTTTGTGAAGGACTTTCGCCGCATCAGGTTCGTCTTCAACGATCAGGATCTTATATTTTTTCTCTTCGCTCATGAGGTCCTCTTTTGTTTTTTTCGGGAGGTTTTAGGTTTTGTTTTCCGTTTTTTCCCGCCGAACCTTTTCTTAAGGTACCTGTCAAACTCATCTATGTTGTGAAAAACATGTTCGTGCCCGAAATCATCGAAATCCTTTTCACAGGTGTAAGCATCATGTTCCTGGCATATAAGGGGTCTTTTCTCGTAGATCGCGCAGCGGTGGTCCACCGTAAGATGTTCGCATTCGTTCTTGATCTCCAGATACCACCTCCTTTTATCTATATATACCGAAACATCCCTGTGCGCCAGATACCACCTTATGTTCTCAAAATCGTTCTTGTTCTTAGGCGCGTCTATCTGCATAGCGAAATACTTGCAGCACTTCGCGCCGCAATCCGTGCAAAGCGTCATTTACCGTGTTCCTCCCTTCCCTGAATTAAGTCCCGAGATATTTTTTCGTAAAACAGCGGCCGCTATCAGTGCCAAAAGCACCGCCGAAGCCGCCACACCGGCCCATCCGGGAATGAGTTCCTGATGCTCCAGGATCCGCCTCAAACCTTCCCTGTTATAGCTTCGCCAGAGAAAGTCCAGCAAAAAACCCAGGGCCATACTGCTGAAGACTATTGAAGTTATATAGATATAAAGAGCCTTCCTGCCCATCTGCCTCGAAACGATCGTCATCCCCACAGTGTTGGTCGCCGGGCCGGCCAGCAGGAAAACAAAAGCCGCTCCCGGATTCATTCCCTTAAGCATAAGGGCCACGGCTATGGGTATGGAACCTGTTCCGCAGACATACATGGGTATGCCCACAAGAAGCATAACGAACATGGCTTTCCAGCCGGTCCCCAGATACGTGTTTATGAATTCTTCCGGAAGAAAATAAGTTATAGCGCCTCCTATGATAACGCCCGTTATTATCCATAGACCCGCGTCACCCAGAAGCTCCCCGAACGAATAACGGAAAAGACCGCCTATCTTATGGCTTAAAGGATGTTCATGGGCCCCGCTCACCCCGCATAACCTGCATTCTTCTTCCTCCTCCCCAGAAAAATCCCCTTCCTCCTTTAGGAATAAATTAGCCAGAACACCCGAGAAAATACCCGCGCACAGCGAAGCCAGGACCCTGAACGCAGTGAAAAAACCACCCATAAGAGAATAGGTAGCGAGAATGGAATCAACCCCCGTGGTCGGGGTCGAAATAAGGAAAGAAAGTATGGCGCCTTTACTGGCACCCTGTTTTCTTAATGATACGGCAGCCGGCAGAACCCCGCAGGAGCAAAGCGGCAAGGGAACACCGAAGACCGAGGCCTTGACCACAGAATAAAAAGTGCTTTTGCCCAGATGCCGCCCTATGGTCTCGGTGTTTATGAACATGTGGAGGATGCCGGCCACCAAGAAACCGAACAGCAGATATGGACTCATCCTGTTCAACAGAAAGAACGATTCCTTTATTATGCCACTGATGAAGCCCATATACTGTACCTGCACTCAAGAAAAGATCGTTATTCGCCTGCGAGTTCCTTCCCCAGAGAAAAAGCTTTCTCGATCAGGTCCTCATGCCGTAAAATATCCCCTTTATCCTCGCACTTCGGACAAAAAAGTTCTTTTGTATACTTGACGTTGCTTGTCGCGAAAAAATGTCGGATTATTGACCTGGCGTTATCAAAGAAATCTTCTCTTTGTGTCGCCGCCACGCATATAAAAGCTCCTTTTATGGGATTGGGGAATATCTCTTTATCTCGAAGTGTTTTTGAAAGCCATACACACTGGAAACGGTCTATAACCATCTTGGACTGGGTGGAAAGACTGCCGAAAAAAACAGGCGAAGCCATTATAAGCGCATCAGCGCTCTGGATCTTCCTTATCAGTGAATTAAGATCATCTTCGGTCACCGAAAGCCCCTGTTCATTGACCCGTTCATACTCCTCAACACGTATCGGTGATATGTCAAGCTCGCTTATTATGATCTTTTCCGTGTCGGCTCCGCCCGAGCGGGCTCCTTCGAGGGCCTTCTCAAGAACAATATCGGTGTTCCCACCTTTTCTGGGGCTTCCGCAAATACCAAGAACTTTCATCGTATTCCCCCCTGCTCTGTTATTATCCGCTACCGAATCGCCGCCCTCAGATCACTGTACCGGAAGGAATGACCGCGCCTTTGGGGATTATGGTTATACCATCCCTGATAAAATAATTCGTCCCGTCGTAATTATCCCGGTCCTGGCTGTTGATTATCTTGACATTGTCGCCTATCCTGACATTCTTATCCAGGATCGCCTTTTTAATTATGCAATCCTTACCGACCCCCAGCGGGGGCATCCCTCTTGAAGCTCTTTCTTCTATTTCCTCGACAGTTTCGTAATAATCGCAGCCCATCGCCACGGTGTCCTCTATCGCCGAACCGCTGTTCACCCTGAACCTCAGGCCGATTATCGAGTGTGAGATCTTAGCCGAAAGAATTATCGCCCCTTCGGCGACTATGCTTTTCTCTACGCAACTGTCCTGGAACTTCGCCGGTGAAAGATACCTGGGGCGGGTGAAGATCAGCCACCTCTCCTCAAACATGTCCAAAGGCGGTATGGATTCGGTCAGCGAAAGGTTCTCCTCATAAAAGGATTTAATGGTGCCTATGTCCCTCCAGTAGCCATCGAAAAGGAACGCATAGGTCGAACGCGTCTTTATGGCCTCGGGAATGACCTCTCCTCCGAAATCCACCTGTTTTTCATTCTGGAGCAGTTCAATAAGAGTGGATTTATTGAAAAGGTATATCCCCATCGAACCCTGGAACTTGTCGGTGTCACCGGAGCTTATCGCCATTTCCTTGATCTTGGTATGCTCCTTGGGCTTCTCCACGAACCTGTTTATGCGGCCGTCCCCGTCCACTCCCATTATACCGAAACTCGACACCTCTTCGGAAGGCACCGGATTACACGCAACGGTGACCTCAGCGTTCTTGTCGGCATGGTAATGGAACATGTCCCTGAGGTCCATTTTATAAAGCTGGTCGCCCGAGAGCACGAAGATGTACTTTATGGCGGGATCGTTAAAATGCTTAAGGGAACGCCTGACTGCGTCGGCCGTCCCCTGGAACCAGTTCGTATCCTCCATAGACTGTTCGGCAGCTATTACCTCTATGAACCCGCGGCTGAAGGGATCCATCTTGTATGTGCGGCTTATGTGCTTGTTGAGTGATTCTGACAAGAACTGCGTCAGCACATAGATGCGGTTATATCCTGAATTCAGGCAGTTACTTACCGGTATGTCTATAAGGCGGTATTTTCCGAAAAGAGGTGCCGCCGGTTTACATCTTTCCTTGGTAAGCGGATAAAGCCTGCTGCCCCTTCCGCCTCCCAAGATAACACATAATACTTCTTTCGCTCCTATGGTCATGTTTAAAATCCCGTATTTAAAAAACAAATGCCCGGGCCGAACCTTCTGGCTCCGGCCCGGGCCTTTTAAACTATATCACTTTCAAGCCTTCCGGCTGTTAAGAACGAGCTTCTCCGCTTCGTACCAGTCAGCCTGGTCATTCCCGTGAGCGTAACCGCGCTGTTCGTAGAGGCTGTATGCAACCTCAGCGATCATGACGTTCAGGTCCTGCTGACCGAAGGTCTTCTTCCTCGTTGTTCTCTTTTTGCTCTTCCCGGTCTGCGTCTTGGACCTGGATGTTGTTTTCTTTGCCGTCCGGGATTTTTTCCCCGCGGAGTTCTTATTCGCCAGTTTCTTGGCCAGCTTCTTTATCATCCTCTTTTCCTCCTTGTTTTTTCTTGTTTATCTGGCGTAAACGCCGTAGTCTATATCGCTGAACACGTTATTTTTGCTCTCAGCATCCTCAAGCAGGCCCATATCCACATTATTATCCCTTAACTGTCCGTGTAACGCGAGGAACCTGCCTACATGCTCTATTGTCCTTTTCTTGGCGTAATCCACGAAAGTACCGGTCTTCATGATGAACGCCCAGTCGCTGGACTGCGCCAGGAGCAGTTCCCTGGCCATCTGGTTAAGCACCCTTCTTTCAATATCGGAAGGATCACTGTAATCTTTAGCGGCTTGTATCATCAATTCGGCAGCCTTGTGAAGATGCCTGTAGATCCAGTCATTGCACCCGTCAAGCCAGACTTCGCTGTAGCCCTTGTATCCCCAGCTGGACATCGAAGGAGAGATTACCTGGTATCTGTCGTAAAGCTCCAAATATTCCGATGGCGTTATGGTCTTGATGATATCCTGGTCATAATGCATCTTGCGCAGAAGATATTCAAGCCATTCAGGGCCTTCGAACCACCAGTGCCCGAAAAGTTCCGCGTCATACGGGGAAACAATTATGGGAGCCCTGTCCATTATGCCCGAAAGGTGCTCGATCTGTTTTTCCCTGTTGAACATGAAGTTACCGGCGTGCGAAGCGGCGGCTTCCATGGCCCGCTGCCTGTCGTAGACCTCTTTATGGTCGGATTCACCGGTTATCCTGTGGTACTTGATGCCAACATTGATCCTTGAACCGCAACTGTTGATAAAAGGTCTTATGTAGTCGTAATCCAGATCGAACCCGATATCCCTGTAATACTCCCGATAACTATAATCACCTGGGTATCCTTCCTTGGAACTCCAGACGGCCTTGGAACTTTCCATGTCCCTTCCGAAAACGGCAACACCCGACTTGCACAGGTAAGGGCTGTGTATGCCGTACTTTGGTCTGGGAGCGGAGAATATCACCCCGTGTGTCTCAACGAAAAAATACTTTATGCCGAATTCACTGAGCACTTCATCATGGCCGGGCTGGTAGGCGCATTCGGGAAGCCATATGCCTTCGGGAACCTTGCCAAAAACGCTTCTGTACACATCGACCGCCGTCTTGACCTGTGCTTTAACGGCCGGCTTATAAAGGTCCATCAGAGGAAGGTACCCGTGCGTAGCGCAACATGTGATCACCTCGACCTTCCCCAGGTCCTGGAACTTCTTGAACGCGGCGGTGAGATCATTACCGTACCGTTCGCTGAAAACATGCCGTGCGTTCTTAAAGCGGTCGGAGTACATTACCGCCAGTTTGTTTATATCGGGCTCGTTCTTCGTCCTTTCGACCTCCATCTCCGCCAGTCTTATCATCTTATCGAGATGCCTGAGGTACCTTGAGACCAATAGATCGTCCCTTAGCATGCAGATAAGCGTGGGGCTCAGAGAAACTGTTATGCGAAAATCCACGCCGTCGTCAACAAGTCTCTCAAAGACATTGATAAGAGGTATGTAGGTATCGGTGATCGCCTCGAACAGCCAGTTCTCTTCGAGAAAACTTTCGTGTTCGGGGTGCCTGATAAAGGGTAAGTGCGCGTGCAATACGAGTGCGAGGTATCCTTTTGCCATGATCATCTCTTCCTGTGAATGAAAAAACTAGCGCTGCCGAAAAAACCCGAAGAGACGCCCCCTGAAGACAGCCATTTCCTGAGGTAACGCTCTACCAATTCTTTTATGCTCTGAGAACTTCTGCCGATCTCCCGCGAGGTGGAGAACATCTTATGATACAGCTCGTCCGGACACATCCATTCTTCGTCGAGTATGTCCGAGACCCTGTTGGCGGGAGTTCTGACGACATTGGACCTTGCTATGCTGTAAAACTCACCGTTGGTACACAACAGGCCTATCTCTGCGACCCAATCCTTTTCGGGTTCGCAGTGGACGTACCAGGTTTTGACCCTATCGTCTATCCCGAAATCAAAAGCTATATTTGAGGTGCTGCTGTGGTCGAGGCCGGTTACGTCATATACCCTGAGAAGACTTTTCGAAACCCCAAGGCCTTTTGCGGAGATCTGCTGCCTTACACGCTCCTCCACATCTTTGCGCGTCTCCCAGTACGCGTAAAAGGTCCATGGATCTCTGACCATCAGAACTATCTTGTTGTCACCGTAACCGTGCGGTAGAGAGAATTCTTTTTCCGTCATGAAAACTACATCGCCTGAGCCCTGCCCAGCGTCCTGCTTTCTGAAGGAAGAATCCGAGGAAGAATATGTGTTTTCCATTTCAGGTCCCCTGTTGTAAATAGCTAAGTACAGTTTAAAGGAACAAACATTTACCGGAATCACTTAAGGCACATAGAATTTTACTCCCAGCGGTTCGGTAATGTCAACAGAAATCTTTTGGTTGAAAGCATTTATTGTGCCTGGGGGCGTTTCAGCTCCAAGCGGCATCATACATTTAAGATAAAAGATAATGATTTAGAGGCTAAAGTCAAGGGGGGATTATACCAATTCCATCTTCACCGTGAAACTCTTCTTCTGCCCGGGCCCGAGCCGGAGTCCCTTGACCGCCACAATGGCAGAACTCTGGTAATTGAGTTCATACGCCTTCTCCGACTGGGAAACAGTCTTCACGGGAAAACACCACAGGCGCTGTTCGCCGGAAAAACCTATCTTTACCGAAAGGGCTTTTTCTTTGTCACGGATCTCGATCTCCCGGGCCTGTTCTTTCTGCAGCATACCGTCCAGATTGTACGGAGTGATCTGCCCGTCGGTCACCAGAAGATATCTTTCCGAGTTCGCATCTGGCATGGTGATGTTCATCTCCGGAGCGAATACCAGTTCAAGCGGGCGGTCCTCCCTGTTCTCTATCGTGTAATCAACGCTGAAATGCGCGCCTTTAGCCGGCATCACCAGTACCTTGGTAACGAGAACGCGCGATGAGTCCACGCGGCCTTCCCTTTTCATCGTGACAGTGACGCCTTTCTTGCTTCGGTCGATCCTGTGCTCGTAGAGACCCCTGACAAAGTCGCCCGCCTCATGATAACTGCATCTTGAGAAATCCTCAATGCTGGTCTCGCCGTCCAGAAAATGGTCGATCAGTCCGTACCTGTCGTACCAGTCGTAGCTGAGGTGTTCCTTGAGCTCGGGAGAGGCGGCCTGTATGCCATCATGTATGGTCTGCACCTCCTGATCGTCTGATTCTTGTGAATGCCGGGCGATCTTCTCGAGTATTTTCCTGTGATAGGCCTCTTTTCTGCGGGAGAGGGTGTTCATCAGGTTCTGGCAAACCTTCTTCGAATCTATCTCCTTTATTATCCCGCCTTCAGCGGGATCCAGGTAAAGCGATATATCCCTGTTCTCCAGCACGACCTCTTCCAGGCCGTCGGCGTCTAGATCCCTGCTGGTGGCTTCACAGAAGGTTTTTCGCCCGTAACGTATCCCGTCCATCGCGACTTCGCTTTTTATCAGGTGATGATAGATCGCCGTTCTCAGATGGAACAGGTAGAGCCCTCCGAAAACCCCGTGCCAGTAAGCGCAGTTGCATTGTCCTCTTAAAAGGTCCTTTTTCGCCTCCTCAATGTCGCTTCCCCGGACGTTGCCGCCGCCGATCAGGTTGTCGAGTTTTTCGCTCACGTAAAGCATCTTCTTGTTCATATGGTTGGATTCCGGGTATTTGCTGAAAAAGTTCCTCCAGAACCCGCCCCTTATGAAAGGTTTGTAAAAATCCTCCTTGCCGGAATACTTGATATCGTTCATCACGTCTTCGAGCCACTGCTGATTATCCGCAGGCAGAGCCCATTCGAGCATCTCCTCATAAGAACCGGTGGGAAGATATACCCTGCCCAGGGGCTTTCTGCTTTCCATGCATTCGGAAAGGGTTATGGTATTTATCCAGTCCTTGCATTCCTGGAGTTTGTCGAAGAATTTTTCAAGCCATTTCTCTTCAAAGACCCACTTGTGCGTTCCCGGCCATTCCCCAAACTTTTCGCCGTCATCGCCGTAGATGAAAACCGCCTCCGGGTTGCTTTCAAGCACCCCCCGCATGTAATTGACCGATTCCTCCGGCATCTTGAAGGGGATATAGTACCTAAGCACCTTGTCCGAGGGAAAGACCGCGACCGTCTTACCCTGGTCCTCCGTTACGTAATAACCGTATGTCCTCTCTTTGGGTACTCCGGAATAAAAAAAGTGCGTGTCATCGAGAATGACGTACTTCACGCCGGCATCGTGTAATGCCGAGGCCAGCCCGGGTTCCCAAACCCTTTCGGCGACCCACGCGCCCTTCGGATCGTAAGAGAAGTTCTTCCTGACGTATTCCTGCAGCATGGAGATCTGTTCAACCCGGTCCCTGCGTGGTATCGAAGGAAGGATCGGCTCGTAAAACCCGCCGGCCATGATCTCCACCTGGCCTCTAGAGGTCATTTCGGCAGCCATCCGTATTATTTCGGGACGGTTCTTCTCGGCCCATTCGAAAAGACATCCGGTGAAATGAAAAGTCATCTTTATATCCGGATATTTCTTGAGCGTCTCGAGGAAAGGAATATAGCATTTATCAAAAGCCCTTTCTATGACATGGTCGAAATTGCCAACGGGCTGGTGAAAATGCAGTGCCATAGCCAGATCTGTTTTCATGTCGGCTCCTTTTTATCCGATTATCTTCCTGTAAAGCCTGAGATATTGTTCAGCCGAACGTCTCCAGGAAAAGTCACACTTCATCGCCCTCTCGACGAGCTTCTTCCAGGCGGAATCCTCGTTGTTATACACCTCCACCGCTCTTTTCAACGCGCCCCAGAAAGCCTTACTGGTGGCCGGTCCGAACTTGAACCCGTTACTCTCCTGTCTGTTCTCGTCGAAATCGACTATAACATCATCCAGCCCTCCGGTATTACGGACAACTGGGATCGTACCGTATTTGATGCTGTACATCTGGTTAAGGCCGCAGGGTTCGTATCTTGAGGGCATCACGAAAATATCGCAACCGGCTTCTATTTTATGGGCGAGCTCATCGTTGAAATCAGTGCAGACGTATATATTTTCGGGGTGTTTTTTGGCAAGGTCCCGGAAAAGCCTGTTGTATCTTTTCTCCCCCTTTCCAAGCACGACCAGTCCCGCGCCGAGACCGACGATCTTCTGGGCGATATCCGCCAATAGATCCACGCCCTTCTGTTCGGCGAAGCGTGTAACGCAGCCTATCAGGGGCGCTTTTTGTGACAGCTTAAGGCCGGCGTGATCGATCAGGTCCTTCTTGCATTCCGCCTTCTTGTCCAAAGTCTCCATGTCATAATTGACCTTGATATATTTGTCCTTCTTGGGGCTCCATACCGAGTAATCCACCCCGTTGGGGATGCCGTATAGCACGTCTTTCTTCGTGCGGAGCAGTCCGTCCAGGCCGCAGCCGTATTCACTGGTCATTATCTCTTCGGCGTATTTATGGCTGACCGTGCTCACCGCGTCTGAATAGAGGATACCGGACTTCATGAAGTTGATCTTGCCGTAGAACTCAAGGTCATTCATATTGAAGAATCCCTCGGGTATCCCGAGAGACTTCATGGTCCTTCTGGGGAAAACCCCCTGATAAGCCATGTTGTGTATGGTAAAAAGCGTCCTTATCCCGTTAAAATAATCGTCATCCGTGAACTTGAATTTCATGTAAAAAGGTATAAGCGCCGTCTGCCAGTCGTTACAGTGTATTATGTCAGGCTTGAAATCCAGCCCCTTTATGGTATCAAGGACCGCTTTCGAGAAGAAACCGAAACGGACCGCGTTATCCTGGTAGTCACCGCTTTGGGTTCCGTAGAGCCCCTCCCTGCCAAAGAGCCTGTCGTCCTTGACAAAATACGTTGTCATCCCCTCTGAACGTGTCGAATATATCTGGAACTTGTGCCTCCATCCGTGCCTGGAATGTACGGGTTCCTTGCTCAGATCGAACGCGCCCTCCCAGACGCATTTATACAGGGGCATGACCACCCGTACATCACACCCGAGCGAGTTCAGGGCTTTGGGCAGGCTTCCCGCGACATCCGCGAGACCTCCGGTCTTGGCGAAAGGCACGACCTCTGAAGAGACCAAAAGAACCCGAGGGAACTTACCCATGGTAAGAGGCGTTCCCGATCTTTCCAGTTTCTGGGCAGCAGGGCCGGCATGTATGGGCTCTTCCAGATGGTGGGGAATGTTCCTTTTCATGAGGCGGTAGATGTTCGCCAAGTGCATCCTGAAAAGTTCATCGAAAACGAAGTTCAGTTCACTCCCGAAGTCGTCATACCACCAGAACCAGTCACTTCCTTCCGAGATGTAAAGTTCTTCCAGCGCTTCCTTCGGGGGATCCTTCTCCGCGAAGAGCTCTCTTCTTGCCTTTTCAAGGTAATCCCACGCCTTGTTCTTCTGTGGGGAACCTATCCATTTGCTGAAATCACGGTTTATCCATGACCCGCTGTAAAGTTCCGGTATCTCGCGCCTTTCCTTGTGGGTTTCGAGATACCCATCCATGGTCACCATCTCAAGACTTTTGCATGATGAGAGCCTTTTATAGATCTGGGAAAGGAAATCCTTCCCCCCGTCCGGGAAATAAGGCCACGGGTTTTCCCCGTCCAGAATAACAGAGACCACATGTTCTCCCTCCTGCCGGGATACGTTCTTGTAGATACAGTTTATGTCTCTGATCATGTCCGCGCACGCTTTTTTCGTGGGCATATTGGCATAACGGAAGCTTATAGCGTTGGAAATATTGATGTCCCGGAAAAGGATATCGATCGACCTGCCGTCTTCCCTGGCGGTATAAGCCTTGTAAATAAGTTCCTCCCTGAGAAGATCTTCTCCCTTGAAAGACTCAAGAAGTATGCCTTCGTCGGTGGCGATCCATCCCACGCCCTCCTCTTCCAGAATGGGAATGATCTCCTGGCTGACACTGCCCTCTGCGGGCCACATGCCCGCGGGTTTTCTGCCAAAAACCTCCCGGTAGAGTTCGATGGCTCTGCGGACGTGCACCTTCGCATCATCCTGGAAATCATAGCCCTGTCCCGAAGAACACCGGCATAAAAGCGGCAATATGGGATGATAGTAGGGAGTGGTCGATATCTCGATCCTGCCCTCATCCTGCAATCTCTTGTACAAAGGTATAATGGAGCGAACGACTTCCTTCTGGCGCTTGAGCAGCTCAGCTTTATCCTTTTCCGTATAGCCTGCACCCTTATGGAAGAGTTCACGCACAAGAGGATCCTTGTCCTTAAGAGTGAACCCGCACCAGGCGAGGTTGAAAAGCACCTGCAGGTCCCGCATCTGGTCGGCGGTAAATTCCCGGGTCTTTCCCCTGAGTTGCTCTTCCTTGAGAACACTTCCCCTCTTGTAGAAAAGTTCCTTATATCTCTTCAAGGGGAAAATCGCCTTGTCGAGATCGCAGGAGAAGAAATTCCTCAGCAGGAAGTACTTATCATCCTCTGTAAGGCTTGCGGCATCCTTCTCGGTAAGTTTCAGGTAGAGATCATCCACCTCTCCATCACCCGAAAGGTCACGAAGCTGCCATATAAGCGAAGGCGTGAGATTGAAGGTCACCTTGACCCCCGGAAAGTCCTCCAGTATTGAGGCCATGTCCAGGTATGAATAAGTCGAATGAAGCCTTACCCAGGGAAGGTGATATTTGCCCGTTACAAAGTCCTTGTAAAGGGGCTGGTGCATGTGCCAGAGGAAAGCTACAGAAAGCTTCTTTTTCATGATTCACTTATATTACTTATATATGCACGGCATAGTCAAGCGTTTATTGCTGAGCTTCTGTTCCGGTCCCCGGCTTGAGCATCCTTACCGCGATACGTCCTTTATGACGCTGTTCACTGATCCAGTCCAGCACATTGGCCAAAAAGGATCGGTTCTTCTTTCTGTAAAGTTTAAGGCCGTCATTCTTAAGAGTATCTATATCGCTCCAGAGCGCGTTGGACTTGAGCAGTGCGATTATTATATGGGTCCGGGGTGAAGGATCCACCCCGACAAAGGTCCGTCGCGCCTGGCGGGTGTACCCCGTCTTGCCCCAGCTTGCGCCGTTATCCGAATAGAGAGATCTGTTATGTGTTTTCAGCTGGATCCCGATCCCGTCACTACCCTTGATAGTCGCCTCCTTTTTGGACATGAACCTGACGAGGACCGGATACCTCAAAGCATACCTCATCATCCTGGCAAGATCGATAGAAGTTGTGTACTGAGAATCATCCCGGCCTGTGGGCAATCCCGAAGCCGTTGCGAAGTAAGTATCTTCCATGCCTATCTCTCTGGCCTTCTCGTTCATCATCCGGGCGAACTCATCTTCGCTCCCCGCGACCGCCTCCGCGATCACGACGGCGGCGTCATTGGCAGATTTAATGAGTATGGCCTTGAGAAGATCTTTCAGACGGTATTTCACGTCCGCCTTAAGTCCGGCCACTGTTGGCTCAACATTAAGCGCTCCCTTCCTGGGGACTATCTCATCAGAAAGGTTCATGTTCTCAAAGGCGACTATTGCCGTCATCACTTTGGTGGTCGATGCCGGTGGGTATTTGTTCCCGGGGGATTTCTCGAAAAGGACCTGGCCCGAGCGCGCTTCCATTATAACCGCCGAGCGGGCATTGACCGAAATATCAACGGCTTCTTCGGCCGAACGGGAACATCCGGCAAGAAAGCACACGGCTATTACCGCGCTCAAAACATATTTTGATATCATCCTGTTAACTATCATGTTTTTTCAGATGTCTTTTGACCCTTCCCAGAGAAGGGTTGAAATACCCCTGCATGATCTGCGGATGGCGTTCCTTCACACTGCGCAATAATGCCCTTATCCCTATCATCCTGTCGGCAGATGGCGCCAGCTTCAGTTGAGCGAAATACGCCTCCGGATCGTAATTAAGGTTGCGCCATTGTATCATATCAGGGGCCTCATTTTCCAGGAATCGGAGAAACGCCTTCACCTCTGCTTCAAGATCGGTAAAACCCGGCATGGTCAGATAATTAAGCGAAACGAACCCCGCTCGCTTTTTGGCGGCTCTTATCGAAGAGACGACGTCGCTGAAAATATAGTCGTCGGGCTTGTAATAGGCATTATAGAACTCTTCCCTGACGCTGTTCAGGCTTACCCTTATCGAATCGACCCCGGCGTCAAAAAGCTCACCGATGAGGCGTGGGCGGCTTGCGTTCGTATTGATATTGATCACGCCCTTGGCAGTGGCCTTTCTTATGATCTTAACCGCCTCAAGAATGACCTCCCCCACCATGAGCGGCTCTCCCTCACAACCCTGGCCGAAACTCACCACCGGGTCCCTGACGGCACTAATATGAGCCAGAGCCACCTCGGCGATCTCTTCGGGCGTGGGAACGAATTCTATCCGCGGTTGAGTGACCGAGCAGCCACTTCCGGGCTGATAGGAGATACATCCTATGCACCTTGCGTTACAAGTCGGGGAAGCTGGAAGAGGCCCTTCGTATCTCTTGAGAAAGAAATTCTTTGCCGCCGGACAACCGTAACAGAGGGCACATCTCTCAAGGTGGCGTACAAGCCGATTTTCCGGGAATCTCTTTCTGAACAGGCGCACGTTCTTCTCCACAAGACGTATGTCCATACCGGCAAGCTGCTGGCGCCTTTCGCGATCGACCCTCACCCCCGCGGCATGGATCTTTCCCCTGTAAAAGACCGCTGCCGCATAACTGAATAAGGGCAGGGATACAGCTTTTCTGCCGGTTTTGTATGAAGCACTGTATGTTCCAGTAAATCCCGGAGGGAGGAATGCCGCGACGGCGTAACAGGCACGCGCCTTCTCTGAATAAGGGTTCTGCTCCAGAATGGCGAACTCGCCCGTATCCGGATCATAACCCACCGGCATCCTGTCCGGCAGCATGAATAGTTCTGAGTCCTCGGGCAGTTCTACCAGATCCGAAGCATCAAGCCGGAAAAAGCTGCCCCCCTTCATCCCCGCAGCTTCAAGATGCGGAAGGTCGTAAACATTATTGTTTTCGTCCGATATAAGTAATTTTGGATAAGCTTTTTTCACTTCTGGTCTATCTCTATGCCCACGGGGCAGTGATCGCTTCCAGTTACCTCTGAAAGTATGAAAGCGTCTTTCACCCTGGGGAGGAATTTCTCAGTTACAAAAAAATAATCTATTCTCCAGCCCACGTTCCTTTCCCGGGAACGGCTCTTATAATCCCACCAGGTATATTGCCCCGGCTCGTCATTGAAATGGCGAAAGGTATCCACGTACCCGTGTGAGACCAGTTTGTCCAGCCAGGCCCTTTCCTCGGGAAGAAAACCCGAGAACATCTCGTTCTGTTTGGGGCGGGCAAGGTCTATCGGTTTATGCGCGGTATTGAAGTCACCGCATATCACTATATTCCTACTCTCGATGCCGTCGATATATTTAAGGAATTTCTCGTAAAAATCCAGCTTGTATCCCAGCCTTTCCGGCCCCATACCCCCGTTGGGGAAATACACGTTCAGAAGCACGAAATCCCCGATCTGAAGCTTCAGCATCCTTCCCTCGGTATCAAAATCTGACGGCGGGAAATCATCTTCCACGGACGAGGGTTCCGTGCGGGTATAAACTGAAACTCCTGCGTACCCTTTTCTCGGCGGATTGTTCCAGTAGGCATGATAGCCCTCCGGCGACCTGATGTCGTCATCAAGCTGTTCCGGGTGGGCTTTCGTCTCCTGAAGGCAAAGTGCGTCGGGGGATTCGGCCCCGAGCCACTCTACGAACCCTTTTCTGGCTACCGCCCGTATACCGTTAACGTTCCAGGAATATATTCTGATCTTTTTCATGTCGGAAAGAAACTCAAAGGATCCGGCTCACTTGCCGGTCGCATCACGGACAAGGGAAACATACTGCGCTATGAGTGCTCCGATAGAGCCGAAATCTTTCCTCTGGAGCCAATCCCTGCGGAAAACGCTCGAACCGAAAGCGACCGCGTCCGCGCCGGATGAGAAATATTCGGCAATGTTATCGACCCTTACACCACCGACTGCCATAAGCTTGATCCGGTCATAAGGCCCTTTCAGTTCCCTGATATATCTGGGGCCGAACATACCTGAGGGAAAAACCTTGACCATACTGGCACCGGCCCGCCAGCTTGTAAGGACTTCACCAGGCGTAAAAGCTCCGGGGAATACCGCTACTCCCCTGTCGTTACAGGCTTCTACTACCTCCTCTATGTAAGACGGCATCACGATAAAAGAAGCGCCGGATCGAAGAGCCCCATCAAGATCTTCCGAAGAAAGAACCGTGCCGGCGCCTATCTGCATACGATCGCCGGCGATCTCGCGCGAGAGAGATATCAATTCTTTTGCCCCGGGGGTGTTCATCGTGATCTCCATGGTCCGGAGCCCAGCTTCAACGGCAGTTTCCGCCAGCTTACCCATATCCTGGAGAGACACTCCCCTGACTATGCCCATAAGGGGCAATCTTTCAAATCGCTCCATATCCATCGTCAATCTATTTCCGTAGCCGCCATGCTTTTATAGAATTCCAGATAATCATCCTTCTTATCGGTCTGCCTCAGCTCCATGGCCACGCGCGGATGCTCGTTGAACATACCGGTAACAGCATAGGGTATGATATATCCCCACTCTATCTTTTGCCTCAGGGGAAGGAATTCTTTCGCTATCACGTCCATTATCGGGGCAAGCTTATACTTGGGATTCTTAAGGAAACCAAGCAGAAGCTCCAGAGGACAGTTGCCGGCCGCCCTTCCGATACCGTATATGGTGGCGTCAACGAAATTGCAGCCCTGGATTATCCCCTCTATCGTGTTCGCGAAACCCAGCTGCTGGTTGTTGTGCGCGTGGACGCCCACTTCGGCTTTGGTAATGAAATTCTTGTACTTGTCGATAAGATAACGTAACGGCTCAGAGTAAAGATGCCCGAAACTGTCAACAATATAAACCGCTTTGACATTGGTCTCCTGGTCTATCTGCTGCAATGCCTCGTCCAGTTCTTTGCTGAAAGCTTTGGTAATAGCCATTATGTTTACGGTCGTCTCGTACCCTTTAGCTTCCGCTTCCTTGACAAGTTCTATGGCTTTATCGACATCTTTAACGTAGGTGGCAACGCGTATCATATCAACCACGCTGTCCTCACAAGGAAGGATATCATCCCTTGTCACGCGACCCACGTCCACCATGACGGAAAGCTTCGTGTTGCTCTCTATCCCGTCTATGGCCTTTTTGATATCATCTTCATCGCAGAACTTCCATTTGCCGAACTCATCGGGGTTAAGGATCTTCCTGGAAGCCCTGTAACCTATCTCCATGTAATCGACGCCGGAAGAGGTCACGGCCTTGTAGACCTCCCGCACGAACTTATCGTCAAAATAATGGGCGTTTATAAGACCGCCGTCCCTTATAGTGCAGTCGAGCACCTTGATCTGATCCCTGTACATCCTCTTTTCTCCTTTGTTGGTTTTTCAGGCACCGTATCCTTATGACACGTTTTTTACCGTCATATGATATACGAAAAGCCCCTGAGCGTAAAGTAAAACCTTCTCACCGCATACGGGTCTTGCGCCTGGCCTTATTGACTTTAACGTGTATCTCACGGTACAATTCACGGCAGGTCGCGACCTCACTAGTTACATCTATTCCGTGCTCCTGTCCGAGTTCCTTATAGAGGAACTCCGCTTTCAGGATATAGTCCTCCGCATGCTCATACATCTTCTGAGCGCGCCCGGCCCTTACGCTAAAGGCCCTGTCGCCCCGTTTCAGGTACTCAAGACCCTTTTCAAAACTGGTCTTTGCCTTGGATAATCTGGGGTCCCTGGACAACTGGTAATCCTCCGCGACAACCAGGCCTGTACACAGGCTCACAAGAAAGACTGTAACAGCAAGTGCTTTTAAGAGTTTCATGACCTGCCTCCTTGTTTGACGAACTCAACGAGCGTTTCTATGTGTTTGGTCTGAGGGAACATATCAAAGGGCTGGACACGTCCCAGTTTCCACAATCCTCCGTCAACAATTATCTTTATATCCCTAGCAAGCCTTGCCGGATCACAGGAAAGGTAATATATTTCCGCTATATCATCCCGCGCGCCTATCGCTTCTAAGAACTTTTTTTCAACCCCTCTTCTGGGAGGGTCTATTAATAGAATGTTCCTGGAGCTATCGTGTCTCTCAAGCAGACCGAATAGTTCTTCGGCAGCATCCGCTCTGTAGAACTTGGCGTTTTTGGTCGTATACTTTTTAGCGGTCGTTTTGGCGCAATCTATCGCCACCCTGTCGATATCCATACCTATACGCGTGGTAAAGTCCGTTTTTAGAACAAAACTGAAAAAACCTGCACCGCAATACGCATCAAAAAACGTGCTTTCCCCGTCCGGAGTCGCTATCCACTCATCCAGAGTTTGGGCTATTCTCTCGGCGATGTGCCGGTTGACCTGTGAAAAAGCCTTTGGCGAGAGAACAATCTCCGTTCCGTAATATCTGTCGGTAAAATACCTGTGTCCAGATCTATCAGAGCTCCAGACGTTGCCTAGGTGGTCCGCCTTCAGAGTGATATCCTTTTTGCTCCCGCGGAGACCGCCCAACTCGGCGTTAATGGCCTCGGCGGCTACCGGACATTCATCGATATCTATCACCTTCCTGCTTCCGGAAGCATAATACCCGTACCCGGTCCCGCTTTTATGCAGGGTCACGCTGCTCCTGTAGTTGTATTCCCGGTCCGAGGCTATAATATCGCAGCAGTCGATATCCCGCTCCCCGGCTATTTTACCGATAAGCTCGACCACCTGCTGCTGTTTATGCGCCAGCTCTTTAGCGTATGAGACATGCTGCAACTGGCAGCCGCCACACACCCGGTAATGCCTGCAGACCGGATCGACCCTGTCGTGAGAAGGATTTTTCACCTCCGTTACCCTGCCCTTGATATAGCTTGAGGTCTCCTTCTCGGCGTCAAAGGTGACCTCTTCACCCGGAAGAGCGCCTTCCACGAAGCATACCTTACCGTCGATTTTGCCGATGCCGCTTCCGCCGAAGGCCATCGTATATATTCTAGTGCTGAGTTTTTTTCCCATCTGTTACCTTAAAATGCGGAGTGCGTATCATTGACCGGAGAAGCGGCATATCACTGGGAAAGTATTTCGAGTATAAGTTCTTTAAGATCGGAAAGTCTGACCGGCTTAAAGAGAAGGTACCCGTATTCCTGCTTGTTATTATCCTTCTTCTGACCGACTCCTACAGAGCCGGTCAGGACTATCACTGGTATATCCTTGCCAAGCTTTTGCATGCCTTGCCTGAAAGCGGCCCCGCCAACTTCCGGCATCTTCTCATCCAGCAAAATAATATCCGGATGGCATTCGTCCAGTTTCTCCAGCCCTTCCCGGCCGTTATAGGCTGTTTCCACCTTGAACCCTTCAGAAGACAGAAATTGTTCAAGTATTTCGACTATCTGTATCTCATCATCAATCACCAGAATGGTGTTCATTTATCATCTCCCTGAGAACTTACTCCTCGAGACGGCTTTCAACTGGCAAAAGTATCGTCGCCGTTGTACCCTCACCTATCTTGCTTTCGTATTTCAGTTTGCCGCCGTGGTCCTGTATTATGGTATGGCATACCGCCAGTCCCAGGCCAGTGCCCTTTTGCTTTGTGGTAAAGAACGGTTCGAATATCCTGCCCAGCACTTTGGGACTCATCCCCTCACCGGTATCCCTGATGTCGATCCGGATATAATTTCCTTGCCGATGGGTCTTGAGCGTTATTACGCCCCCGTCCGGCATGGCGTCGGCAGAATTGCGGATTATGTTCATGAATACCTGCTGGAGCTGTTTCTCGTTGCCTATGACCATGGGGAGCCCCTCTTCGACCTCTTTCTCCAGGACTATGTTGGACATCTGGAAATGATGCTGCAGTATGTTCGTTATAAGGTCGATTATCTTGTACATGTCAACCGGGGTGCGCTCTATCTTACCTATCCTGGAATACCTGAGCAAGCGGTGTATTATATCCTTTGCCAGAAAACACTGGTCAAGTATGACATTCAGCGTGTCCTTTATCTTCTCGTCCTTTACCCCCTCCAGCAAAGCCAGCTCGGCTCTTCCGGATATGATCATGAGGGGATTGTTCACCTCGTGGGCCATGTCCGAAAGAAGACGTCCCAGCTGAGCCAGACGGTGCGATTCCTCCGCCTGTTTTCGCTGGGAAATATCCTGTGCCTGGACCATATAGGCTATCACTTCTTTCTCCCTGAAAAGAGGCGAGATCGTGAACAGTATATGCGCGACGCCTTCACGATCGGTTTTGTAATCCGCACCGACAAAATCATATTCCAGTTCATGCTGGAAAACATGCCCCTCCTTGATCCTGTCCACTTCCTTCTTCGACAGGTCAAGGTCACGGAAGAGGTTCTGGCTGGATATCTCCTTGAAACTGTCAACACCGAAGATATCCAGGTATGACTTGTTCACTATAAGCAGTTCCCCGCTGGTCCCGTGTATCCCCACGCCTATGGGGGACTGCTCGAAAAGGTCCCTGAACCGCCTCATCGCCTCGACAAGCGCGTCTTCGGTCTGTATGATCTCTTTTTCCTTGCTTATCAGTGACTTCAGGAGGTTGTCCGTTTCATCAAGAAGCCATTCCATTTTCGCTTTCGCCCTGCCCTGCCCCATTAAAGCTTCACCGGAATCCTTCTTCTGGTGGTCTTTGTTTTTCTTATCAGGCTTGTCTTTCTTCTTCATACCCTGCACCGCCTTTGGTTGCACTTGTTCTGCGCTCGTCTTTCGGATAGTAAAATGAAAACAGGGAAACCCGCTTGTTCCCAATGCGGATTCCCCTGCATGATCGGATCTCTCTTTATCACTTGGACTTGTAGCCTTCCTGCAAACCTTCCTTATAACCGTCCGTATAACCTTTCTTGTAGCCGTTACTGTAGCCGGCTTCATAGCCCTCGGAATAACCCGACTGAGGAGACTGCTGGTACTGTTGCGGCTGCTGGTACTGCTGAGGCGGCGGAGCCGGCTGACTCTTGTCCTCGGTCATTGAATCCAGAAGAGCGCCCCCGAGAACATTTACACCAGCACCCACCAGGGCACCGGTCCCCACGTTACCTCCGCCGGCGGCGCTTCCTGCGGCACCCGCTCCCGCGCCGAGAAGACCTCTCTTAAGGATATCGTCGGAAGAACTTCTGGCAGAACTTTCCTCCACGGCCATTGATGTCACGACGGCAGCTATCAGCAAAAGGATCATGACTTTCTTACTCATAGGTATCCCTCCTTAATATTGCGGGAAATCATCACCTGAAATTCTATATAATATTAACATATTATCCATCGTGGGACAATATTTTTAAATCGTGGGTGAATATTGGATGATAAGGTGTCCGTGAGGGAATATTATGCTGCGGATTCAAGCGCTTCCACCATGGCCTTGAAAGTACGGTATTCCTTTTCCAGGGCTTCTGATATTCGCGTCATCGGCGGCAATACCATGAAAAGTCTGTCCGCAAGAGCCTTGCCCGAGGTTCTCGCAGAAGCAAGTTCAGCCAAAGCCTGCATAATCGAATAAACATTACCTTTGGTGTTATCCTCGAACGCCACAACAGGTACGTTCATCGACCTAAGATCCTCTTCTATCTGCTCGGCATCCTCCCCGTTGACAAGGGGGCCTCTGACAACACCCAGGATCTGATCGGGTTTCCTGAAAAGCTGCCCGCTTTTCTTGTTCATCGAATAGCGCAGCACGGCAGCGACCTGGCTCGTCGAATAATAATCTTCCCCGTAATGTTCCTTGACGTCGGATTCCAGTACGGTTTCGACGACTGCCTCGGGATTACTGTCCTTTATAAGCTTTCTGACTATATCGCCTTTTGCGGGATCCCTGGCATAAAGCACCACCTTGGAAAGGACACTGTCATCTTTACCCACTATTTCAGCCATACGGTTAAGATCAAAGACGGCCGAACAATCCACGAGGTCGTCTGCGAATATTACCACCCCTCTCGCTGTAGGAGCGGTCATGGCGCTCTGCGTTTTCATGGTCTCTTCCTTGAATAGCGAAACCATTCCAAGGGTTATCGCGTTCACCGCGGCCAGAAGGATATCCATGTTGAATATGGGCGCGGGCATTTCGTTGTTCTGTTCCTGGGACGCTATCGGGACTTCATGGAAATATTTAGCCGTATCCACGAGTTTTTCATTTTCGGATGATGAGACCTCATCAGGAATGAGCTCTCTGCCTTTCGGGACCTCGAAAGTATCCTGGGCGATCTCATGCGCCGCCAGAGCGAACTCCCTGTAGCCCGGAGTATCCTTAAGCCTCGCAATGGCCGTGTCTCTGTCGGTTTTTTCATCGGGCACCTCATCCCATGAGGAATAACCCGCAAGTTCTGCCGCCCTCTGCTGGTGGATCCTCATCTCGGCTATTTCATGATTGATACGTGTCTCCAGTTCCGTCGAACCCTTTACAACATAAACCGTATTCAGCCGCCTCCCGGCATGTCCCGAGATCCTCTTAAGGGCCTCAAGCCCTCGCTGGTAGAGGTTCATCCTTGCAAAAGGAGGCACATTGGTCACCTTACAGTATTTTTCGAAAAGCTCCTCCACTCTCTTCTTTTTAGATCGCGGAAGATGGTTATACAGATCCCTGAAATTATGACAGATGTCGGTGCCCAGCACGTAAACGGTCACCCCGTCACGCCTTAATTTCGTGTAGAGGAATTCTTCTATGGAAGCCCTTATAACTGCGTTAAGAAGACGGTGATCGGGATATATATCTGAAAGAGTGTCCGCTATCGGCATATCGCTTAGGGCATCCACCGCGTCCAGCTGGTCGATCACCGGCTCAGACGGCATCGGGAACAGGTTCACGAACTCATGAGCCCCCCAGGAATCCTGCCATGGGTATGTATGGCGGTAAAACGCGCCCTCATCCGGCACATCCGGCACCTGGTCCTTGTCCTTATCTTCTTCCTCGGGCGGGACCTGCTGCTTCCGGAGAGTATCCATGAAATCCTCTAGGTACTGCTTCTTTTTCTTTGCCCTTTCAAGCTGCTTCTCGGCCTCGGCACGCTTGGCCCTGTTCTTCTCAAGCTGCACGTTCCGCTCCAGGGTAGAGATCTCTTTATTGACTTGAACAAGCCTCACCTTGGCCTCTTCAGCGGTCTTGACACCCCTTAAAGCCTCCTGCCTGATGAGCTCTTCGGCTTTCTTGCGCCTGGCCTCTTCCAGCGCCCTTTTCTCTTCTTCTTCGGCCTTGCGTTTGGCTTCTTCAGCCTTTCTTTTTTCCTCCTCTGCCTTCCGTTTCTCTTCTGCCGCCGCTTCCTGATGAAGGAGTGTCTGCTCATTGAGGAGTTTCCTGATCTCTACGATATAGACCGCCGGCACAGGTATCTTCCCGGAGACCAGCTCAGACCATGTATCCGTAAGGTCTGTCAGTTCCATTTTCTCGCCAAGGTTGTTCTTCACCAGGAGAAGAAGAAGTTTTTCCTTGACCATCCGGGCTATCCCGATAGCGTTTTTGTATTCCTGTCCGGACGCGGGCTGCTTGCCCTGAAGCGCCAGAAGTTCTCCCTTTATAAAGATTCCCCATGCGAGTATAGCGTTATGCTTGGGATATTCCTTTGCAAGTTTTTCGATCAGGCTGTATGCGGCACCGGCGGCTACGTTGACTCCATCCTCATCGTTCTTCAGCTTGTATGTAAAAGCCTGCTGGCGGTAAGTAACAGCCTGCATCAAAAGAGCATACGCCGCCTCTCTCTCCCTGAGTATCTTAACGCCCTGGGCTATACCTTCTTCTTCCGACTTTTTCTGCCAGGTATTATGGTGATAACCGAAATACTTGACAGCCGAACGGTATTCCCCTCTGGCAAGATAGAGCTTGGCATAGTACAGGTTCTTTCCAATGTCGCTTTCCAGTTGTTTGATAAGACTTTCGGCTGTTTCGGTCCTCGCTTTCCTGAGGTCACTGCTTTTGGTCAGCGTTGCCTCTTCAAGAAGTATCTCTATTAATTTACCTTTTATTGATTCGACCCTGGCTTTTGAGGCCGTTACAACCTTATCCCTCAGAAGGGATTCGGCATATTTCCGGGCGCCCGGATAATCCCCTTTGGTCCATAAAAGGTCCAGCTGTTTCAATTTGCCCTTGACCCCTTCGGCACGAAAAAGCGCCTTAGCCTCTTCGGATCCGCCTCCTATGAACCTTGAGATCCTCGGTGACTGGTCCACTCTTTTATTCTCAAGCTCTATCGCCTTGTCAATATAACCATTGTCCGTCAGTATTTTTGAAAGTTCGTCATATCCAAGCGAATACTGTTTTATGTTATCTTCGTTGACCGTCCACCAAAAAAGCCTGTTATCTATAATGCGAAGCGCCTCATCCGCCTCGAAATTAGCGGCTGCCGCCTTGGCGTCCCCGAAAACACCCGGTAATGACCTGCGGTGTTTTTCAAGTTCCTCTTCAGCTTTGTCAAGCCGGGCCTCGGATTCCTCGATCTTCTTGTTCAGTTCCTGTTCCCTGCGTTTAAGGGCGTCTTCTTTCTCGTTGAGACTTCTGACCTTCGCTTCGAGTTCTTTCAACTGCCCCTCCAGTTCAACCGCTCTCTTGGCCTTGTCGCTGAGAGCTTTGACCTGGTCTAGAAGAGAAGCCTTCTGCTCCTCCACAGATCCCTTCTCTTTCCTGAGGATCTCAAGACTGGATTCAATGGCCTTCCTTTCTCCAAGCAGTTCCTCCTGTCTTCGTTCGGCTAGTTTGACGTCCTTTTCGGCCTGCATCTTCGCCTCGAACGCTTTTTTCTTCTCCCTGTTGGCGATCCTCACTTCCTGTACCGCCTTGGCCCTTTCTTTTACGGCCTGGTCGTAAAGTTGATATAACCATACAACAAGCGCGGCCAGTCCCACGGCGGTCATCATTAAAAATACCGCGAAAAACGTCCAGTGATTTTGGAACCATTCAGCTATACGCACAACCGTGCCCCTGCTCTTCTTCTCCCCGCGGGGACGGTATTTCATCTCGTCTTTCCTGTCGGTGAGGTATTTTTCAAGCTCCCTGGCGATCTCTTCAGCGGTAGGCCTTTCGATAGATTTCCTGATAAGCATCCTGTGCACAATAGCCTCTATGAATCCGTCAACCACCGGCACTTTCTGTACGACAAGGTTGAATATCTTGTCCCGTTCTTCGTCCGTAAGCCCCGGGATATTTGCCAGGGTTTCCATTAAATTGTCTTCATCTTCCAGAACCCTTTTTACCCATACAAGTTCACCCTGCGAATTACGTATCATCAGTCTTCTTTCCGCCTTTGTGGCCCTGGCAAGCTTTTCGGTCAGGCTCATCTCCCCTTCTCTGGTCTTCGGCCTTATCGCATCCAGTCGTTTTACGTCCACCAGATTGTTCTGGAGCCTCTGTTGCTTCAGGTTGATGTTCTCCGACTCTATCATGCGTTCCAGCCACGTAATGGGTTCATCGCTGTTATGGCTGAGCACTATCTGTACAGGATCATTACGATTAGCGCTTTCTCCCCTCGGAAAATGACGGGAGAACATCCTGTAGAACATAATACCAAGTGAATAGACATCTGTTTTACTGCTAATGGGATTGGTATGATCGGGGACTGCCTGTTCCGGCGCTATGTACCATGGCGTACCGTGGATCACGTTGTCACCCGTTATGATCGTTCTATCGGTAAGCGCTTTGAAGTCGCCGGTCTCTTTCTTGTCGGAGGTCTGCCCCGGAATGGCACTACCCAGGTCAATTACGCATATCTTCCTGACAAAAGCGTCGAAACTGGCGCTTTTAAGGAGCTGTTCGCCGTCGGCTATGTTCGGAAGGGACAGAGATCCGTCCTCATTCGTGGGGATTATGATGTTAGCGGGCTTGAAATCCCTGTGTATGTATTTTTCAACATGGAACCTTGACACGGTCTTGCATATGGCATACATCAGCACGATCTTCTCTCGCGCGCTCAAGCTCAGTTCGCCTTTTTTGATCTTATGGAACATTTCTTCCAGGGTTATACCCTTGGCCAGGGACATTACAAACCCTTCCGATCCGGCATACTTGAACCTGTCCCCTATAACCGGAACAGGCGCGTTAGCCTCTCCGAGCTTCTTTAAACTTGTTACTTCCCTTTCGAAACCCAGAGTAGCCTGTTGCCTCTGTGCTATGGTCATATGCTGGGTCGGCAAGAGTATCTTTATGGCCTTTTCCTGGTCAAGCTGTAGGTCCTTTACCCTGTACACGGCACCGAAACCGCCCTGGCCGAGTTTGTCCATGACCCTGTACCTGTTGCTTATAACAACGCCCCTTGTAAGGGGATGTCCGAACTGCGCGTCTTCTATCCTTTTACACAATAGTTCGTAATGCCTGTCAAGGTGCCTTGCCTGGTAATCGAACGCCATTCTCCTCTGTGACGCGCGTTGCTTGCGCTTTTTCAGATCATCTGCGGCTTTTTCCTTTCTTTCAATATTAGCCCTGAGAGCCTGCATCTCTCCGCTGATGCGCCCTTCCTCCTTGGATATTGCCTCGACTTCTTCCAGGTACTGCGCGCGTTCCTCGTTGTATTTCGCTACCAACTGGTTGTACTTGGACTTCTCCTCGTGACTTATCTCCTCTCCCTTCTTTATCCTCTCCTGGTAATCCTCGAAATATTTGAAGGTCACGCCGAGCTGCTTTTTCTTAACTTCGCTCTGGGACCTCCGCTTTTCCACATCTGCTTTTTCCTGCTTAAGCTCTTCCTCGCGCAGATAATCACTATCGAGAGAGACCTCGATCTCGCTCAACTTCCGCTCTTCGTCGGAATCGAGTTCCGTCACCGATATAGTTCCCTTTTCGGCTTCGAGTTCCTGCCTCCTTGCCACGACCCGGTCAAGGCTTGCAACCAGTTCCTGTATATATTTCTGTTCGAACTGCGGCATTTCCTCCTCGAAAAGCGCGAAATTCGACTGTGCTACCAAGTTCTCACCGGCGACCTGGATGTCTTCCCTGTATATCTGGATAAAGAGCCTCTGCATCTCAGCCCTGTCTTCGATCTGCTTTTTGGTCACCCCGACACCCTTGATAAGACTGGTTAACCCGAGTCTAAGGGTATTGAGACCGACCACTTTTATCTTTACCCCGCGGATACTTGGTGTTACCCTGTCCTGGGGCGAGAATTCCTGAACTATTTTCGTAAGCTGCTCGGGAGAATAATTGTATTCGGTAAGTCCCTTGTCCCCGTCGACCACAAGCGTGATATCCAGTTCGTGCGCGTAACCTTTTTCCGTGTCATCGACCTGGAAATATCCTGAACGTGACCCGTAGAAAACACGGAAATCCCGCGAACCGGCAAGTTGCAGTATTTTAGGATCCTTTAAAAGATGCACTGCGCTTCTGCAGGCATAGGTCACCCTTTCCCTGAACGTGGATTCGTCTCTGAACCTGGCAATGTATGCGTATTTCGTGGCCTGTTTGCCGGGTTTGGATGAAGTATCTTTCGAAGAAGAAGCCTGATCACTGTCAGAAGCCCTCGCAGAACTGGACCTGTCCCTGATATCGCGGTATCCCCAGTTCTTGTAATGCCCGAGGAGGTTAATAACATCACTCGGGTCCTTTATGCGGGTCGTTGCGCTCCCCTG
Source organism: Candidatus Omnitrophota bacterium (assembly GCA_014728045.1). Taxonomy (NCBI): domain Bacteria; kingdom Pseudomonadati; phylum Candidatus Omnitrophota; species Candidatus Omnitrophota bacterium. The sequence goes on along the minus strand of WJMH01000012.1, from coordinate 177,523 downwards.
GGGAGTTATGCACTGAGCCAGATTCGAACTTCCGATCATCCCCAGCCCGTATCTTAACGGTCCCATACTGGTATCGCCCCCCATACTGGAGGGGTCCCCGGCCTGTGAGGCCGCGCCCAGGATATCCTGGGGATCGCGAGAATGGCCGTAGGTCCATTTCTGGCGGTGTTTTTGCGAGATCTGCTTGCGCAGGTTGGCGAAGCTCTGGCTTAAAATGTCCTTTGTTTTCGAAGAAAATACCTCGGCATGTTCTATCAGATCATTGATCCATCCTTCTATCTCAGCGCGTGTAACCGAATCTATAACCTCCGGCTCCTTGACAGCTTCCCTGAGAGTCCCCACTGCCTTAAGGATCAACCTCCCCTTGTAGCTTTCGCTTTCCTGGGAGGCCATTATAAGATCGATCCCGCCGTTCTGGCTGCGGGCCAGTTCAAGCGAAGCGTTGAGAAAAAGCGCGTTAAGGAAGAACTCCCGCTCTTCTTTACTCGCAAAATGCTGCAGGGCTTTTTGTGTCTTGGTGTATATCGGCTTGAATATCCCGGAAGGGGGATCCTGTTCTTTCCAGGGTTCGGTCAACATTCCTTTATATTTTCCCTTAAGGAATTCACCAGCCAATGATTTTACCGCTTTTGAATATTCATGAACGCTCATGGTATCCTTGCGTACGAGTATCTCATTTACAAGGATAGCGATCTCATGCTCCACACCCCTGCGGTGGAATTCCTTGTCAAGTTCCTGGGCGTGGGCGGTGTGTGAATCATCGCAATTATCTTTTATCCATTTCCTTATACCGTTAGCCCATGCCGAGCTGTATTTTATGGGGACCTTGCCCAAACCATTGATCTTGCCTTCTGCTATGAGCTCATCAGCTTTCTCCCGCCAGCTGTCTATCTCGGAAACTTCATGTACGACCCTGGCTGCCAGATGATATTTGCCCATTTTCTTTAATCTGTCATATTCTTCTTTCGTTATGTGGATACTACCAGTCCTTATGCCGTAATGGGTGTTGACCCCCTTAACGAAATCCGGTCTTCCCAGATCGTAGACATACATGTTGTAGTCGTTCTGGAGTATGCTCTGGGCTATACCGGAAAACCCCGTATTGTAGAGAATATTTATAATATCAGGCATATCCGGGGACTTAACGCATCCCTTCCTGGGGCGGCCGTTCTTCCAGTATGGTCTTATCACGTCGTTGACACCAAGAATACCTCGGGATTTCCATCGACCGAAAGGACCGCCTAAGATACCAAGGAACCTCTTCCACACCTTGTTCGCTTCATGCGCGGCAGTGTTACCCTGACTGGACCCTGTAACATCATCGTTCTTTTCGGACCTTATATCTTCATCGCCGGATGCGGCATCTTCATCCTTTCCGGCGCTATCCTGACCTTTCGCGTATTCTTGCTGTGGAACTTTGATCTCCAGAACGATATCACAGAATTCTTCCCTTCCCGGGGCGCTGGCCATATCACCTTCGATGTGGTCGGGCTTTTTGTAAAAATTAATACGAAAAGGACCGTCATTTCCGTTATAAACGATACGTAATTCATCACCGGAGAATTCGCATCTATCCAGATCCAGTTTTTTGGCTATTTCCGGTGTGAACGTGGGTTCATCCTGAATGAACGCGGAAAGCTTATCCGGCTGCACGTCCCCCCTTGAGAGGATATCGCTTGCTACCTTGACCAGGAACATGGCACTTGCCAGCTCCACCCCGTAATTCTGAAGACGCGATACAGGCGCCAGTGTGTCGGTATACCCGGTCGCTTTACGCGTCAGGATATCCGGGTTGGCATAGACGATATTCTGCACTGTGAACGTGAACAGAACAGCTATAGCTATGGCTTTTAATACTCCTAACTTTCTCATGATAAACTCATTATATCAGATAAACAGAAGATGTCAATCCGCTATAACTAACTATTTTATAGCTTAACTATTATATGGGTGATCCCCCGGAAAACAGGTGTTTTCGGGCGTTTCAGGAGGGATTTGAGCTACCCTGGCCGGTTCCTCTTTTCGTGAACTCATCTTCTATATCGGCCAGAACTGCCTGCTTTGCGTTGATCCAGCGGGGGGCTACAAGGAACTCTTTCCTGGCGTCAGAGAGTATCCTGAGGATAACGCAGTCCTTTCTAAGATTCTCAATAAAATCGCAGGCTATGGAGACATATTCGCCTCTATCAAGAAGTCTGAGCTTGCCTTTATTGTAATCCTCTTCAAGCGGTGTATCCTTCAGGACATGAAGAACATGCAGTTTCACTCCCCACAGCGGAAGGCGTGAGAGCTCAGTGCTGGTGGCGACCATCTCGTGATGCGTCTCTCCGGGGAGCCCCAGAATGACATGGGCTGCCGATTTAATGCCTCGTTCGCAAGTGCGCCTTATCGCCTCTTTTGACTGGTCATATCCGTGGCCCCTGCCGATCCTCTCAAGAGTATTGTCATGAACGCTCTGCACGCCGTATTCGATCCAGACATCATAATCCCGCGTATAACCGGCTATAAGGTCCAGTTTTTCATCGTCAATGCAATCGGGCCGGGTAGATACGGCCAGACCCACTATCTCCGGGTAATCCCTGATAACATCGTAGGAAGCTTTAAGGTTTTCTACTCGGGCATTGGTACCGGTACCGCTTTGGAAGTACGCTATGAACTTTTCGATCCCCCTTTTTTTCCTGGCACGGGATATCTGGTCCTCTATCTGATCTTTCAGGGGCAACCGCTTCCCGGCTATGTCGCTGAACCCCGACTCATTACAATATATACAACCCCCTCTTCCGGTATGCCCCTCTTTGTTCGGGCATCCGAACCCAGGGTCAAGACATATTCTCCATACCTTTTGATCGAATTTCCGCTTTAAATATGAGCTGAAGGAATAATATTTCATTTTTTCTGCAGCGATCTCAGGCGGATCATGATTATTGATACCGCCGCCGGAGTAACGCCGGAGATCCTCGACGCCTGCCCAAGTGAACGGGGACGGAATTTTTCGAGTTTTTCTTTTATTTCATTGGAAAGTCCGTGTATGCGGGAATAATCCAGCTCTTCCGGCAGGCGTATCTTCTCAAGGTCCTCGAACCTGCGGATCTTGGCCAGCTCCCTCTCGACATAACCCGAATATTTTATATCCACTTCAAGCTGCACTTTCTCCTGGTAGGTGAGCTTCAAACTCCCCGCGTCCAGACGGAGCACGTCTTCATAAGTGACCGAGGGTCTTTTAAGGAACTGGCCGAGCGTTATTCTAGCTGAAAGAAGAGCCTCGCCCCTTTCAGCGAGAAAGCGATCAGCTTCGCCTCCGGGCTCGGCTGTAACCTCGTCCAGTCTTTTCTTCTCTTTTCGGATATTTTCGGCTTTTTCACGCACCCTCTTCAGATAACTCTCCGGGATAAGCCCCAGTCGGCTGCCTATTTCTGAAAGCCTGGTGTCGGCATTATCTTCCCGGATAAGGACCCTGTACTCCACTCTGGAGGTGAACATCCTGTAAGGTTCACTGGTCCCCTTTGTGACAAGATCGTCTATGAGCACACCTATGTAAGCCTGCGACCTTTCAAGCACTACCGGTTCCCTCTTTCTTATTCTTGAGGCCGCGTTTATACCCGCCATTAGTCCCAAAGCCGCGGCTTCTTCATATCCGGTGGTCCCGTTAATCTGACCCGCGAGGAAAAGACCCTTTACCGGCTTTGTCTCAAGGGTGGGATAAAGTTGAGTGGGGTCTACAAAATCGTATTCTATACCGTAGGCAGGCTTTTTCATCCTGGCCCTTTCCAGCCCTCTTATGCTGTGCAGCATCTCTACCTGCACGTCAACGGGAAGAGATGTGGATATCCCGTTAGGGTAGTATTCGTCCGTCATCAAGCCTTCAGGTTCAAGGAAGACTATGTGGGAATCCCTGTGGGGGAACTTTACCACTTTATCCTCTATGGACGGGCAATACCGCACCCCCGTTGACCTTATCTTACCCGAATAAAGCGGTGAACGGTCAAGCGCGCCAGTGATTATGCGATGCGTTCCGGGATTTGTTCTGGTCATGTAACAGGACCTCTGCGGCAGCCTTATCGCGCTCGTCGAATAGGAAAAAGGTATTATCTGCGTATCCCCTTTTTGTTCTTCAAGAAGCGAAAAATCTATGGTTTTGCCATCAAGGCGAGCCGGGGTACCCGTCTTCAAAGAGCCCACGTTGAAACCCAGTGACGAGAGGTTCTGCGAAAGGCCTTTTGAAGATTTCTCGCCCATACGGCCTCCCGGGAAATGTTCCAGGCCTATATGTATGGTACCGTTCATGAAAGTGCCTGTGGTAAGAATCACGCAGGAAGAAGTGTATTCCCCGGCGCCTGAGGTGCGCACGCCTTTACAGGAAGCGCCTGAGATGACAAGTTCCGTTACCTCACCTTCCACTATATCCAGGCTCTCTTCTGAGTCAAGACATCCAAGCATGTAATCGTTATACATTTTCCGGTCTATCTGTGCCCTCGAAGAGCGGGCCGAATAACCCTTGGAGGTGTTAAGCATACGGAACTGTATCGCGCTGGCGTCAGCCGCCTTGGCCATCTCCCCCCCCAGAGCATCCACCTCCTTGACAAGCTGCCCCTTGCCCACCCCTCCTATCGAGGGGTTACAGGAAGTATAGCCTATCGCCTGTTTTTTGAGCGTCACAAGGAGCGTATCCACGCCCATGCGCGCGCAGGCAAGCGCGGCCTCACAGCCGGCGTGACCTCCTCCAACAACTATGACCTGATACTTTGTCTTCCTCATGATAAAAGCTAATAACGGCAGAGTCCCGGTGTCAGACCTTACCACACCAGATCCCCCACCGTCCGGATAGATCGTCCTTTATATGTGTTTACGTTCCTGCCAGATCCTTACGAAGTTACCCACGCTTCTGTCATATCCCTCTTCTATATCATCCGGAAAAAAACACGCCGGCATTTCCCCGGATTTAATATGATACTGCAGGCATTCACAACATATACCTTTTTTGGAACAGGGTTCATACGAACAGTTGCAAAAGGATCTGTTCCTGTCTTGCTTGCATTCCATGTTATCCTCCTTGATACTCTGCTTTGTCGCTGTGCACTATCATGGCGGTAGTGCTCTGTTCGGGTACTATCTGGTAACCCCTGGTAAGGTCAAGCCCCAGCCTTTCGTTTATTTCCAGAAGCCGGAAAAGCTTGCTCTGGTCCTTAAGGTCGCGCCACATGGGATAGCCGGGACTGTAACGCTTGCCCTGGCCCTTATTAAGGCCCCACTCGCTCCTGATGAGGTCATGCACGTAGGAAGCAAGTGCTTCGGCCAGATGCACGCTAAGCCCGTGGAGATAGAACGCGCGCGCATACTCCTTGTTATCCCCCAGTTCGCTTATCGCTCTATTGATCCTTTTACCCACCGTGACAGCCTGGAAAGCGGCTACATCCAGTTTATCGGGACCTTTCACAAAATAATCCGTAAGGCATATGCCGCCCGAAACAGGAAAAATGAATTCCTCGAGCGGAGAACCGCCTTCATCGAGCACCTGCATCTTATCCCCCTCTACACGGCACCTGAAATAACCGTAAACCGCCTTGAGATCGAGCCATCCTTTTCGCATACATTCCTGTTTAAGCTCATCGAGAAGGGGTTCATATTCTTTCTTCATGAGCATATGTTTTTTATCCTGGTCCTTCAGCTTCGCGCCCCAGGCAAGCTCGAAAACCGCACGTTTGTCCAGATATTCGAAGACCCCGTCGGCAGGTATGCTGGATAAGGGTCTCACTCCGAAAAAGGGAGGCATCGGAACTTTACCCGCCGCGCTTTCTTTTTTAGTGGGGCTTTCGCGCCTTTTAGGAGCTACTCTTCGTCGGGCTTTCCCTTCGCGGGCTTCTTCACAGAGATATTCGTTCATGGCCTCTTTCTTCTTCGCCGGATCCATCAAAGCCTGCATTATCTTAAGCCCGGTGAAAGCGTCCCTTGAATAGAAAACGCCTCCTTTGTAAACGCTCTTATCCCGGAGTAAAGATATCTCCCGGGCAAACCTGTCATTGGTAGGCGCGCCCCCTATAAGGACCGGATATTCAAGCCCAGCGTCATACATGGCTTGGACGCAGGTCTTCATATGCCTGGCCGTCGAAACCAAAAGCGCGCTCAGACCCACCGCATCCACCTTGTTCTTACGGGCCTCCTCGACGATCTTTTCCACGGGAACCTGTTTACCCAGATCTATGACCTGGAAACCGTTATTCTTGAGGATCATCTTAACGAGATTCTTGCCTATGTCGTGCACATCCCCGAACACGGTCGCAAGAAGCACCTTGCCCTTGTTCGCCACCGATTCGGCGGGAAGATAACCCTCAAGATATTCTATAGCCTTCCTCATGACCTCGGCGGACTGAAGAACGTAAGGTAGGACCATTTCACCCGAATCCAGCTTATCCCCAACCTCTCTCATGGCGGCCATCAAGATATCGTTTATTATCTGCTGGGGGGTATAGGATTCCATCGCCTCCTCTACCGCCTTAATAATACCCGATTTGTCACGCTCAAAAACACACTTGCGCAGTTTTTCCTCGGCCGTCAGGTGTTCGTCGCCTTCTGTGACCTCCACGGCTTCTGCGGCGGATCTGTCGAAATGGGCCACCAGCCGTGATAAAGCGTCATCTCTTCTGTTGAACAGAAGGTCCTCCGCCAGCTTCTTATCATCCTTGTGGATATCCCTGTCATCCAGGTACTCACCCGGGTTCACTATCGCAAGGTCCAGGCCCGACTTTACCGCGTGGTGCAAAAAAACCATGTTCAGCACCTTTCTGGCGTTCTTCTGCAATCCGAAGGATATGTTGCTAACCCCCAGCACGGTAAGGACATCGGGATACTTCTCCTTCAGCATTTTGATGGCCCTCAAAGTGTCCCTACCTGATTTCGTATACTCGTCCTCACCGGTACCCAGGGTGAAGGTGAGCATATCGAATATCATCCTGTGCGGCTGAAGACCGTGTTCTTCCACTCCCTTTTTATAAAGCCTCTCAGCTATACCGAGCCTTCTCTCGACGGTTTTGGCCATTCCCTTCTCATCTATCACAAGATTGACGACGAACCCGCCGTGCTCTTTGGCGAGCGAGAACACCCTGTCGGCCTTCCTCCCCCCGTCCTCAAGGTTGACCGAATTAATGAAAGGAGTTCCCGGATAGTTCTCAAGTGCGCTCTCTATGACATCCGCGTCCGTGGAATCTATCATAAGAGGTATATCCACGCTTTCACCAAGGGACCGGGTAAGGATCACCGCATCCCTTTTCTCCGTTGAACGCTCCGTCAGAACGGTACATACATCCAGGATATCCGCCCCGTCTTTCTGCTGGCTTTTACCCAGTTCCACGATATTATCGTAATCCTCATTCCTCAGAAGGTCCTTCATCCTGCGTGAACCCTGTGTATTTATCCTCTCCCCCACCTTCACCGGTCTTTTGATCCGGCGAAGGTCTTTCGCCCTGTAATAACTGGAAAAAGAGAAATTGGCCGGTAAAGCCCTTTTCTTGGAGACGGTAACGGCCCCTTTCATGGCTTTAATGTGTTCGGGACTTGTCCCGCAACAACCACCTATAATGTCGATATGATAATCCCTCACCAGGCGCGCCATTATCTGTGCCATTTCATCCGGCTTTAGGGGGTAGACCGTCTTGCCGTCCTTTTCCAGAGGCAGTCCCGCGTTAGGGACGCATGATATATACGCCGATGAACGCGAACTGAGATACCTGACCGCTTCTTCCATCTCCACCGGACCCGTGCTGCAGTTAAGCCCCACAACATCGGCCCCGAGGTATGCAAGCGTCGAACAGACCGCTGATATCTCGGTCCCCAGGAGCATCCTCCCGTTATTGGCAAGGGTGCACTGTGCCAAGACAAGAAGGTCCTTCCTTCTTTCCTTCAGAGCCTGGCGGGCTCCGTTAACGCCAGCTTTCATCTCCAAAAGGTCCTGCCCCGTCTCGATAAGGAGCGCATCGGCTCCACCGTCTATTATAGCCAGTGCCTGACGGTAGAAATCTTCTTTCAAATCCGAATACAGAACGTTCCCAAGTTCAGAATCCTGCGAGGAGGGAAGCTTACCGGTGGGGCCCATGGTGCCTAAAACATACCTTGGTCTACCGCCGGAGGAGAATCTGTCCGCGGCCGAACGGGCAAGTCTGGTTGAGGCAAGGTTAATATCGTAAACATCGTCACCCAGACCGTACTCGGCCAGTTTCAGTGCGTTGCCTCCGAAAGTGTTGGTCTCAACAGCGTCGGCCCCGGCCTCAAGATAATCCTCATGTATCTTAGTGACAAAATCGGGACTCTGAACGGAAAGGTATTCCATGCACCCCGGTTTATCCCCGAAATGCGTGTCCCCTAACCCCAGCATCTGCGCGTAGGTCCCGAACGCCCCGTCCAGCAGTATCAGATCCTTCTGTATCTTTTCCTTGATCGTCATCATTATATTCTTTCCATTGTGGTTTTTTTCACCCAGCCGATCTTTCCGTCACGGCGCCTGACCTTGTACCAGTCATCTTTTGAACTAAGAACGTTCACATGCACTCCTTCATTCAGGGTAAAGAATTTGGTCGCGGTATCGAAAGGTCCGTAATATGCCTGCGCTTCGGAAGAGACAGTGACCGCACCGGTCCTGTAGTCATGGGCTTTCTTCCAGATAACGGCCATGTTAAGGCCTATATAAAGCACGAGACACAGGATAACGACCGATAAATACCAGTTGACCGCATGGCGCGTAAGTAACAGGTAAAGAAGAAAAAGCGCGAGAATATATGCAGCTGAAGAAAGAATAGCAAGTTCATTTACGGTGAAATTGCCGGCATATAACCCGATCCCCGCCTTCTGCCATATACCCTGGGGCGAAGGCGGCTTCTCCAGAACGGCACTTTTGGCGAACTTGTAATTGGCCTTCAGGTCACCGTCACGCGGCATCAGGAACATCGCCCGCCTGTAATTCAATACAGCCTTCCCAAGCTGGCCTGATTTAAAATACGCCCCGGCGATGTTATAGTAAAGAGGTCCGCTGGCCTGACCCCCATCGATTATCTTCTTGTATTCATTGATGGCGTTCTGATAGTCACCCTGTTCATAATAGTCATTGCCGCGCGCAAAAAGCCTCTCAGGACCGGCTTCCCTCTCCTCAGCATGGGAACAGATGCAAAAAGACAGAACAGCAGCAGCGCATAACAGACATTTAATTGCGCTTCCAAAACGTCCTTTTGATATACGAAAACCCATCAGATCCTCACCTTCTCCATATAGTCGATGATCTTCCTCACCTTACTGAGCATCTCTTCAGCTTCTTCCCCTCCCGGGGGCGCCGACGCGTACCGGGCCATTTCACATTTTGAGAACACCTCGCGAAGCATTTGAAGGATCTCCTCGTCACAATCTGAAGAAAGAAGCCTCTTCTCGACCACTGTCAGGCTCACGTTGCCCCTGGGAAGGTCGAAGCGGTTGCCGATATATTCCTGCAGCGTTTTGAATATTGCGTCATAGAAAGGCAGTATCTCTCCCTTCTTCAGATAAGTGTTAGCCCTTGACAACCCGTTCCTGGCTTTCCGGGGCGCTTTAAGAGACCTTGCGTAACCTCTGTCTGTCTGTATCCTCTCTTTTCTGCGGTGTGCGGCGTAAAAGAATACGAACGCCGCCAATGGCGCGAGCTGCACCACCCAGAACAGCCAGCCTGAAAAAATGAACTCCCCCTTTGGATCAAGGCCCCCGAGGCTCTCTTTTATATACACGATATCCTGCCCGAGCTTTTCCTTGGGATAGAGCATCTGCTCCTCCCCGCCTATAGATACCATCTTGACGGCACGTTCGGACTCAGGGCGTTCGATGACCTTAACGGGCACGGGGCCGCGCGTAATCGTCTCATACCTGCCTGTATCCGTGTTGAAAAAGCTGAAAGAGACCTCGGGTATCTGCTCCACTTTTTCGTTTTTGGGAATAAGTATCTGTTCATAGATCTTCCTGTTATCTTTCTTTGTGACCTGAGGTTCATAGGTCTTGAACTTATCGCCCACGGAAACTTCCGGCGCGGTAACGGTATCAAGATTGCCGGTGCCGGTGATTATCATCTTAAGAACGATAGGATCGCCGACCTTGACCTCTCTGGGATCGGCAAAGACCTCCATAGAAAAGTCCCCGGTCGCTCCCTGGAAATCGGTGGGTTTGCCCTTCTCCGGGAAAGGCAGTATCGTCATGGGTATCTCATTGGATTCGAGCTCTATGGGAAAGGTATTGACCCCGAACCGGCTGGTGAAGAAATCATCGTCAAATATGCTCCTTCCGAAAAACGATGCTCTTCGCCTGGTCTTTTTCTGGGTCACCATCTTACAGTTAAGCCTTGCCGGGCCCAGCACATAATCGCCTTCCTTAATGGCATAGAGGTTCATCCTGAACATGAGGACCTCATAACTGACCCCCCTTTTTACTTCGCTGCGCCTTATGGGTTCAGAATATTCCCCCGTGGAAAAACCCTCATGAGGGAACGTCGGGTACTGTATCTCTCTCAGCCCCGCATTACTGACATAGAGCTTGATGACAAGGGGGATCTCTTCATTGACGTAAACGCTCTGCTTTTCGACATCCATGGTCAGGAACACTCTGTCATCCTGGTACGCTGCCGAGGGCTCCTCCCGCGCAGGGTTAGATTGTCGCGCCGACGGCGCCGGTGCGATACCACCGCCTCCCGGTGTAACCGGACCGGGAACGTCCCTGGCCGAAAGAGTGACCGCACCCGTACTGTAATCCACGCCTCCCACGTTGGCAACGAACGGACCGAGCGTATATTCACCTTTTTTTAAGGGCAGCAATAGATAGGTATGTGTTATCGACCGCGATACCTGACCGTTTATGACCTGTATCTTCGTGGAAGGACCGACGTACTGCACCTGGAGCCCGTCGATCTTCGAGATGCTGGGCCTGTCCACCTTCTGGGAGCCGCGGAACGTAAGATAGAGATATATGGGGTTACCCACTGAGACATTGTTTTTCTCAAGTTCGGCTTCGTAGCTGTAGTCCTCGGCCCACGAATTCGCGGATGCGGCCATCCAAAAAACCAGTATGTAAATAATTGTCTTTTTCATTTTTATCCTGAGATTTGAAAGATCACCAGTCCCTTACGACCTCCGGCCTGCGAGCTTTGCGAGCTTTCATGCGCTGGGCTCTCATCCGGCTTTCTTCCTCTTCCTGCGCCCTTAAAAGCATTTGCGCTTCCTCTTTGGTAAGCTCCCCCGGGGCGGGTTGTGGCTGCTGCAGTTCGCCCGCTCCCCCAGGCTGTCTCTCTTCGTGACGGGAAGACTTCTTCTGTTGCTTTTGGTCCTGCTGCTTCTGCTGGTCCTTTTGCTGATCCTTCTTCTGCTGGTCTTTTTGCTCCTTCTCCTTTTGCTGGTCCTGCTGCTGTTGATCCTGTTGTTGCTTCTGGTCCTGCTGCTGGTCTTTCTTCTTTTGGTCCTTTTTCTGGTCTTGCTGGTCCTGCTGCTGTTGATCCTGTTGTTGCTTCTGGTCCTGCTGCTGTTGATCCTGTTGTTGCTTCTGGTCCTGCTGCTGGTCTTTTTGCTCCTTATCCTGTTGCTGTTGCTGCTGTTGCTGCTGTTGTTTTTGCAGCTCACGTATTTTCTTCAGCGTAAACTCATAATTATACTTGGCGTCTTCATCCTCCGGCGCGAGCTGTATGGCTTTTTTGTAATATTCTAAGGCTTCCTTATAACTGTTTATAGCCCGCTGGGGGTCAGCCTTCTCCAAGCTTTCACCGGCCCGGAACTTACTGTTACCGGCATTATAAATGCTTTTTTTCTCTATATTCTCATCCTCCTCGCCTGTCGCGAGAGTTCTCATGAAAGCTTTCTTCGCCTCTTGATATTCACCTTTCCGGTAAAGCGCAACTCCCTTATTATAACGGATGACCGGCGCGTTGGGTTCAAGCTGAAGAGCCTTGTCGTATTCCTCCAGGGCCTCGGCATATTTCCCTTCTTCAAAAAGTTCTTCCGCCCTGCGCACGATACCCCTTACCGACGCAGCAGACGCAGCGTCAGATAAAAAGATAAACGCCGCGGATAATATGATCATGATCAGTGCTCTTGTTCTCATAGTCCCAATAAACATATCCTTATTTAACGAACGCCCTGTCTTTTCTCCTGGAATCACCTATGAACGGCTCAATGAAAAGGAGCAGCAGCGCCAGCCCCAGAAAATACTGATATCTTTCATGGTATCGCTTCTCCATCCGGCTTTTAAGCTCCTCTTTTTCCAGTTTCGAGAGCTCCTTCTCATATATAAGATCAAGTCCGAATTCCCCCCCGGTGGCTCTTACATACATACCGTTGGTCTCGATCGCCATTTTCTGGAGAACATCCTCTCTGAGGCTTGTCTTGACAACGTTCCCTTTCTGGTCCTTGAGGAAAACCCTGCGTCCCTCTTTCCCGGTGACGGGTATAAGCTCGCCTTCGATGGCTCCTATCCCTACGGCGAATATCCTCACGCCTTCGTGCTTAGCCATGGCTATTGCCTTGTCTACCCCGCCCTCGAGGTCCTCTCCGTCGGTTATCACTATAAGTATCTTGTTCTTTTTACCTCCGCCTTCGTAACTTTTCATGGCGGTGTATATGGCGTTCGCCAGCGAGGTCCCTCCCACGGGTATGGTATCAACAGTAACGTCATCCAGCGAAAGCAAGAACCCGTTGTAATCCACAGTGAGCGGGCACTGCAAAAAAGCGGTACCCGAGAACACCACAAGCCCTATCCTGTCGCCCTTGAGCTTCCTGACCAGGTCCTTAATGCCCAGCTTGGCCCTTTCAAGCCTGTTGGGCAACACGTCTTCTGCGAGCATGCTCTTTGACGTATCCAGGGCAATGACAATATCAATTCCGCGCCGCTCCACCTCTCTCCACTGAAAACCCCATTGCGGCCTCATCAGGCTCAGAACGATCAGAAAAACGGAAACGACAATGATCGCGCTTGATATATTTCTCCTCCGCCTGTCCGCATCAGAAGCTATCTCTACAAGCAAGGGGCTTTCAGCGAACCTTTCCATGGTCTTTTTCCGCATCTTGGCGGCCAGGAAGTAAAAAACAACAAGTAGCGGCACCAGCCAGAGCAATATGGACATATATGGCAGACCGAACCTCATCTACGGTATCCTCCTCAGCCATGTATTTGACAACAGAACCTCCAGAAGCAGCAGCAAAAGACCGGGAACGAGGAAATATCCGAAAAGTTCATTGTAAATGTGGTATCCCGTCTCTTCCATGGGGGTCTTCTCGAGCTTGTCGATCTCCCCGTATATGTCCTCCAGGGACCTTGTATCCGTAGCCCTGAAGAAAAGCCCGCTGGTGGTATCGGCTATTTCCTTTAAAAGCTTCTCATCTATCTCTATTTCCACGGGCCTCAGGACCGTATTGCCGAACATGTCCTTCACCGGGTAAGGTGCCATGCCTTTAGTGCCGGCTCCTATGGTATAGATCCTCACCCCTAGCGCCTTTGCCGCTTCTGCTGCGACCATCGGCGATACCCTGCCGGCGTTATTCCTCCCGTCGGTCAGGAGGATTATGATCTTTTCCTTAGTCCCTGTATCCTTGATCCTGTTAAGCGCGCCGGCCAGGGCCGAACCTATGGCCGTGCCGTCCTCCATCATGCCGATCTTCACCCTCTCCAGGTTCTTCTCCAGCCAGTCATGATCAAGCGTAAGTGGGCAGACCGTATAGGCGTGCGCGGCAAAAGCTACAAGCCCTATTTTATCGTTCGGCCTTTTCTGGATAAAATCACGCACGACTTTCTTTACCACCTCGAGCCGGTCCACCCTTTCGCCGTCTATCTCAAAATCCATCGCGCGCATACTGCTGGAGACATCCACCGCGAGCACTATATCTATACCCTCGATATGTATCTTGGTCTCTTCGAAGGCCGACTGCGGGCGTGCCAGCGCGACAATTATCAAAACAAGAGAGAGCGCCCGCACATATACGAGAGTTTTACTCATCCTGAGCCTCAAGGACGGTTTGAATCCCTTTACGAGGCCTTTATCGGAAAAACGCACGCTGCTTTCTCTGCGCCTGCCGTACCTCGTGAGCAGGTACACCGCTGGGGGTATCAACAACAAAAGAAGTAGGACCCATGGATTCGCCAGATATATCAAGCCTCCACCTCCTCCTTTTCTACTTCGCGCGTCTGCTCGACCAGCTTTTCTGCAGCCTTAAAACTGTCAATGGTCTCGATGGGGGTCGGTCCGTACTTGGCGAACTTGACCATGTCGCATTTCGAAAGAAAATCCTTAAGCAATTCCTTGTGCTCGTTCTGGATAAGGGGCGAGGTCTTCAGCTCCCGCAAAAATTCCTCTGTCGTCATCTCCGGGGCCCTGTAGCTGAACCTCTTCTCCAGATAACGTCTTACGATATCGGAAAGCCGCGTATAATATTCTTTCACCCTTCCCTTGCCCGCCAGGTCCATCGCCTTCAGGCGGCTGAGCTCTTCGTGAGCTATTTCATAGGCTGTCCTTTCCCTCATTTGAGCTTGCTCTATGTGCTGCCAGCGCCTCTTCCAGAAAAACCACGCGGCAGCGCCGACAAGAACCAGAACAATCAAAAAGAGCAATAGCCCGGGAGAACCCCCCCCCAGAAACGCAAGGCCTTTAAGATCCTTTATGTCGGTATCGTCGCCTGTTAGGAGACTCCTCACATCCATGGGCACCTGAGGGCTTTTCGCTTTCAGCCAATCCCCACCGGAACCTTCACTGCGATACATGACCTCCACGGGCGGTATAACGTGCAGCCCTGTTGTATATATGCCAAGCACGTATTCCCGGCCGACGATCCTTTCCGCTCGGCCTTCCTCGATCGGGCGCGATCTCATAAGAGAGAACTCCCCCAACTCCTGGGGCTTCTCGGGGAAAACGAGTTTATATCCCGAAGCTCCCTCGGCCTTTATCTCCAGCTTGATGGGGTCACCGATATTGACCTTGCTCCTGTCGACCTTGCTGGTTATGTTAAAGACCAGCTCCTCATCGCCACAGGCTTCTCCTGCCATAAGCCCGACGGCCATGGCCGCCAGAACGGCAAAAATGAACATTTTTCTTTTAGTAAGAACCAACTATCTGCCTCCCCTTATTCTTCTCTCTCTCATCCTGAAGAACTTGATCAGCGGTTCCACATAAGAAGAATCCGTGCGTATGTCTATAGAATCCACCCCGGTGGAACGAAAGATCTTCGAGCGCTTTTCGGCCAGCTCGCTCGAGCGCTTTTCGTAAGAGACCCTTAACGCCGGATCGGACGTGTCAACTTCGAAAAGATCGCCCGTCTCGGCGTCGTGCATCTTTATGATCCCGGCCTTGGGAAGCACAAGTTCGGCCGGATCGGTAATGGTAACAGCGATAACATCATGCCTTTTATTGGTTATTGAAAGGGTTTTCTTGAAATCGCCGGCGAAAAAGTCCGAGACAAGGAATGTTATCGAACGCCTGGTCGTCACGCCGTTAAGATACTCAAGCACCTGGTTTATATCGGTGCCCTTGCCCTCGGGCTCGTTATATATAGCTTCGCGCACCACTCTTAACACGTGCCGCACGCCCTTGCGCGGGGGAACGAACTTCTCGACACGGTCTGTAAAGGTTATCATACCCACCTTGTCGTTGTTCTGAATGGCCGAAAAAGCTATCACAGAACACAGTTCCGCAGCGAGTTCGCTTTTTACGCGACCGGCCGTACCGAACCGGCAGGAGTTGGAAACATCCAGCAGTATCATTATGGTCAGTTCTCTCTCCTCCACGAACTTCTTGACATAAGGGTGCCCCATCCTGGCGGTCACGTTCCAGTCTATGGAGCGTATCTCATCGCCCGGCATGTACTGTCGCACTTCCTCGAACTCCATGCCCACGCCCTTGAAGACGCTCTGGTACTGACCCGCGAAGATATCGGTCACCTTTCGCGAGGTGGTTATCTGTATCCTTCTTATCTTGTTTATTACTTCTTTGGGTATCATCTTTGCCTGAGCGATCGTTTACGGTACTTCGACTTCGTCAAAAACCCTCTTTATGATATCTTCCGATGTTTTATCCTGCGCCTCGGCCTCGTAACTGGGTATTACTCTGTGACGCAGAACGTCCGGACCTATCGACTTAACGTCCTGGGGTGTAACGTAACCGCGTCTCTTGACGAATGCGTACGCTTTCGCGGTGAGCGCGAGATTTATGCTGGCCCTGGGAGAGGCCCCGTAATCTATAAGCCCTTCAAGCTCTTCAAGGCCGTAATCCTTGGGGCTGCGCGTTGCGAACACTATGTCAACTATGTACTTTTCGATCTTTTCGTCCATGTATATCTCGTCAATTATCTTTCTCATCTCAACGATCTTCTCGGGGGAGATCACGGGCTTGACTTCCAGCTTCTTATCCGTGACTGCCATTCTCTTGAGTATCTTGTGCTCTTCCTCCTTGTGCGGATATCCGATATTTATCTTGAGCATGAACCTGTCCACCTGAGCTTCCGGAAGCGGATAAGTCCCTTCCTGCTCAATGGGGTTCTGCGTAGCAAGCACCAGGAACGGTTCGTCGAGCTTGAAGGTGTTCTCGCCTATGGTGACCTGCCTCTCCTGCATCGCCTCAAGAAGGGCGCTCTGTACCTTCGCCGGAGCCCTGTTGATTTCATCAGCCAGTATTATGTTAGAGAAAATAGGACCCTTTTTGGTCGTGAAATTACCCTCTTTCGGATTATAGACCAGCGTTCCTATGAGGTCCGCGGGCAAAAGGTCGGGCGTGAACTGAAGCCTCTGGAAACCCGTGTCGATGGCCGCTGAAAGGACCCTGACCGACATGGTCTTGGCCAGACCGGGCACGCCCTCTATCAGAACGTGACCATTCGCCAACAGCCCCACAAGGAGCCTCTCTATAAGATATTCCTGCCCGACAATGACTTTTCTTATCTCGGCAAGAAGGTCCTCTATGAACACACTTTCTTTTTGCACTTTTTCGTTTATGGCGGTGATCCCCTGGGACATTTCGTACCTCCTTGGTTTTAACGTCCGTCTAATTACTTATGTTTTAAGTAATATATAATAACATTCTTTTTTTGTGATGACAACCCGGCTTTAAGGCGAGATAAATCCTTATATGGGGGCAGACTTCAGAGACCGGTTACGGCGAAAAAATCCCTTATCTGCGCGAGGTCATCCGTCCGGCGGCATCTGGGCAGGGCATTTATGAATTCTCTGCCGTAGAACCTGGTTCTGATGCGCGGATCGAGCACCGCGACGACACCCCTGTCGGAATGACCCCTTATAAGGCGTCCGAATCCCTGCTTGAACATTATGATGGCCTGAGGAAGCTGATATTCGGTAAAGGGGTTCTGTCCGTTATCGCGTACGGACTGTATCCTGGCAGCATTTATGGGGTCGCTGGGGACAGTAAAAGGCAGTTTTGTGATGATCACGCATTCCAGAGAGCTTCCCGGTACGTCCACCCCCTGCCAGAAGGTCGTGGTCCCTAGTAGTATTGAATCGGGGTTCTTCTTGAAAACGTCAAGCAGTACATACCGGGGAAGGTCCCCCTGTTTGAGGATGTTCATCTGGCTTCTTCGATCTGCTAGTTCTCCGGCCGTCCAGAAGAGCATATCATAGCTGGTAAAAAGGGCGAATATCCTGCCCCCCATTATATCGTAGATATCGATGATGTTACCGAGCGCCTGTTCCCTGTAAGAAGCAAAATCACTGTTGGGGTCCGCTATTTCCCGGGGCATGTACATGAGCACTTTATTGGCGTAATCAAAAGGAGAGTCCAGAGCCAGTTCAAGGGGGTCATCCAGCCCGAGCCTGGTCTCTATGAAGCTGAAGTCAGCCCTGCCGGATGAAGAGCAGACCAGTGTAGCCGAGGTCAGGACTACCGGAGAGATCCTCTCAAAAAGAAGCTCTCTCATCTGGCCGCTTATGTCTATGGGAGCAGCGTGAAAAGAATAATTCGTGGACCTTTTACGGGTTTTCACTTCTATCCAGTAAACGTAATCATCGTTCTGGTGGGCGAAGATGAAGTCCAGCGCCTCGGCGTACCTGTCGCACTTTTCCGCGTAAGCGTGGGCCTGCTCCCTTTCCTCGGGTTCTGCCAGATCACGGCTCAATACCATCAGTGAAAACGATAGCGCGACCAGCGGCCTTGTGATATCTTCGTGAAAGAAATCCTCCCTGTTGAAACCGATAACTCTTTCATCACGGCCAAAGATCTTCTCCGCCTCGTCGAAGAACCTGCCATAAGAGGCGTTGAATTCCTTGAGGCGCGTATTCACCTCGCTGATCTCATCGCGCACCCTCTCTTCAGCGCCTTTTTCCGCGACGAGAGAAGACGATGCCAGCCGGGATATCTCCCCGGCCAGGTTCTTAAGCCCGAAATTGCTGACGTCCCTGCCGAAATGGCCTGTTGCAACATCCTCCAGCGTATGGGCCTCATCAAGAACAAGTCCATGGAATTCGGGCAATACCCTGGCCTCGGACATCATATCCGTGAATAAAAGCGAATGATTCGTCACCAGGACATGGGCCTGCTGCTGCCTGGACCTTGCCATGCGATAAAAACATCTCTCGCTGTAGGAACACTTCTTCCCCAGGCACATATCGGCTTCCCTGGAGAATTTCTGCCAGATCGCTCTGTCGGGAACAAAATCCATGTCGGTCATAAGTCCCGTTTCGGTGCGAGTGAGCCAGTTCGATATCTTTTCCATCTGGGCCTTTTTGCTTTTGGAATCAAAGAGCTTACGCTGACCGTTACGCTGAGCTTTCTTAAGGCAGGCGTAATTCTCCGAGCCCATGCATATCTCATATGAGAAATCAACGCCAAGAACACGCTTGAGGAAAGGCAGGTCTTTAACGTACAGCTGGTTCTGAAGGGCCTTCGTGTAGGTGGATACAACAACTTTCCTTTTCTCCCTCGCGGCCCACATGATGAAGGGCACAAGATACGCCAGGCTCTTGCCCACACCTGTACCGGCCTCGACTATTAGGTTGCGATCACCTTCTATAGCCTCTTCAACTGCCTGCACCATCTCCAGCTGCTGGGGGCGTATTTCATACCCTTCAAGCTCCCTGGCCATGGGACCGTCTTTTTCGAAAAATTCCCTTGATACGGACATTTGTGGATATGCCTGATATGGCGGTTATAAAATCAAGGGTTCCCCGCTTATTGGGCAGGGAACCCTCTGTTGCTAAATCACTTTTCGCTTATCTTTACCCGTCTGGATCTTATTCTTCTTCAGAAGTATCGAACTTGGCTACAATAAGCGCCAGAAGCAAACAGGTATTGGCTACAATGAAGAAATTCGTGACCTCTTTTATCTGAGGCTCCAGGAGATTAAGCCCGGAAAGCTTGAAAATGACCCCGAAAAGAATAAGTACAAGCCCCAGGAGCACGAGGACTCCCACTCCTAAACTCATTTTCATTATCTTCCTCCTTGATTGGTATCTACAGGTCTAGACCCCTGTGCGCCATCTAGTAAGAAGTATACTTATAAGAGAACACAAGTCAAATAACAACAAGGATTTAATACACCTGTCTGTTCGGAAGTCCTTCCCAGAATTTCAATAGGGCAACACACTCATCCCTCATAAAGGAGGGCTCGATCTCAACTTTGGAAGCGCCCTCTTCTTTCATCCAGCAGGCCGATATGGTCATTTCATTGAATCCGAGCTTCTTGACGTCCTCTATGCGGGTGCCGTAAACGACCCGGTCGATCCTGGCCCAGTGTATGGCGGAAAAACACATCGGACAGGGTTCGGTGGTCACGTATATGCTGCATCCTGAGAGATCATAGCTTCCCAGCTCCTCTGACGCCATGGATATGGCTCTGATCTCGGCGTGACGGGTGGGATCGTTATCCCTTAGCACCGAATTATGCGCCGATGAAATAATCTTATCGTCTTTTACAATAACAGCCCCGAAGGGGCCGCCGTGACCCTCTGAAGCGCCTTTACGGGCCTGTTTAATAGCAAGTTCCATGAATTCAGATTTCATCAGAGTAGACCTTCATAAGCTCTTTAAGGTTCTTGTCTATCTTGTCAAGACGCCATTCAAGGGAGGAAAGTATCCAGAACTGGAAATGGTTCAACCTGATATGGCTCTCTAAGAAATATATCAGTTTTATCGAAAGAAGCAGTATCCCCACCTCTATCATAAAGAACCTGACACGTCCTCCCCATATAATGGACATGGCGAATACCGCCAGCACCATCACTATGAAAACCGCGTTGATGAGGCGGCCCTTCTTTGTGGGCGCGCCGCCGATCTTGCCGATTATCCGGCGGATATTCTCCCTTTCCTGCTCGAAGTTCCGGATCTCCGACTCAAGTTCCCTCTCCTTCTCCCTGAAATCAGTTTTCATCTGCATGAAAACCCCCGTAAAGTTATTAGCTTAAGACCATGATCAGCTTTATTACACCGAATGCTATAAGATAGGCACCGACAAGATAGCTGGCTATCTTTGGCGCGGCCAGGATCAATACCCCAAAGACTATGGACAGGATATATATAAGGTGATTCAGCGACACGTTACCTCCTTTTGCTATAAAAGATGACTTAGGTCCTATTCCTTTTTCTGCTCTTCCATTACGGCTCCGACAGTTGCCGCGGTACCCGCTCCGGCAAGGAACCAGGCAACCGCGCATCCCGCCGAAAAAAGCACGTACACGGCTAATACTACCAGGATCAACAACCTTTTGAACTTCACTCGGCCCACTCTCCTTCTTTAAAGCTTCCTAACTTAATCAGATCCCTCTATATCATATGGCGTGATTATACCATACTTGCGGCTCAGGTGGTTTATCTGCCGCCTGAGAAGCTCAGGATCTCCCGCTCCCATGGTGTTACGGCTTATGAGATAATAGATCTTTCGGAACGCCCATTCGCGGGCTATATCGGCTCCTCCTCTTTCAGCCTCCAGAAGAGAACTTTTGAATATGAACTCTTTCGTGTCCCCGTTCATCTGGCCGAGGATCTGTACGGAGAATACGTCCTCGTCCTCGAACCTCCCGTAAAGCGTAAAAGGTTTTCCCTTGTAAAAGTCCGAAAGGTACTTGGGATAAACCTCCTCAACGCTAACACCTTTAAGCCTGTATCTGACATTGAGGAGTATGGGATCCTTTATCTGGCGGTAAAGTTCGATGAACTCATCCTCCATGTCATGCGTTCTGTCGGCAAAACGGCTCCAAGCCCTGTTCTGGTAGGATATGAAATCCAAAAGATACCGGTTCACCCTCATCCCGCCGCCGAAACAGAATATGGGCCTCTGCATCTTGTTCTGCCTGGTTATCTGCTGTATGATCCTGCGGGAATCGGTAACCCCGGTCGTCGGCCTCCCGTCGGTAATGAGGACTATGTAGGAGGGACGGAAGCGTACCGGTTCGTTGATGATCCCCAGAAGGGCGTTCTCCACATCGGTCTGGCCGACCGCTTCAAGGCCTCCTATGAAATCCTCGGCCTTCTCGAGAGTTCTCTTCCGGGGGCTGACGGATTCTTCCATGAACCTGATGAGACTGCCTCTGAAGGCAACCAGGTTGAACCTGTCTGCCTGATTAAGGTGCCTGATCGAATATAAAAGGCCCTCCTTCACGTAAGAGAGTTTTTCCCCGGTTATACTCTTTGACGAGTCAACAAGAAAGATCACTTCTTTCGGGATGACCCCGAGATTATTCTCTTTTCTCGTTTTGATGACTATCTTGAAGAACTTTTCCCCGGTAGCCGGGTCTTCATAGACCTTGACCTCAACATCGAGGAACCTTCCTATATCCTCGTATTCCCCCACACGAGCCGGACCGGTGACATCGGCTTTATCAGGCTGAAAGACGCCTCCGGCGGAAGGCTCCCATTCCTTTCCGGTTGAGGGCAGTTCAACAGGGCTTCTAGAAACACCGTAAGATCCTTCATCCCGGACGGACGGAGACTCACGGGCGGGATATTCCACCAGGCTCTCCGTTGAAAGCCTCTCAGCAAGAGACCTTTTCCGGGGAGCTGCCTGCTGCCTTTCTTCTTTTGTGTCAATATCGAGCCTCGCACCGTTATCGAACTTCTCCGGCTCGGGAACTATGTCCTCTTTTATCTGCTCGGTCATCTCTTTTTTCTTTTTATCCAGCGAGAGGTCATCATCCAGCTTCCTCTCAAGCATCATCCTCCTGAGCGCGGGACTCTTCATCTGCGAGACCTCTTGGGTCATTTTTATCGAAGGCGGCGCGGGTTCAGCGCCTTCAAAAAGGTCCACCTCCGCGGGCTCCTCCTCTACCCCCTTTAAACGGAATATCTGCCTTGTCTCGTCCATGACACCCGTCATCCCGGACATGATGACATGAGGCGAAGTAGCGAAGAAAACCGCGTGTGCGGTAACGGATATAAATAGGGCCAGTATGGTCTTCTTACCTCGATCCATTTTTCACCCGACCTATCATTTCTTTGGCTTCCCCGGCAATAGGTGTTCCTGGATATCTCTGGATAAGTTCCTGGTAGGCTTCAGCGGACTTTTCCGGCATACCGGCCTTTTCAAAAGCTTCACCGGCGCGGAAAAGCGCTTTCGAGCAAAGTTCCCTGTCGTCGTATAGGATCGCGACCATCATGTACTGCTTTGCCGCCTCCTTGAAATCCATCACTTTGAATTTGACGTTGCCTATCTCGTATCTTGCCAGAGCGCCCGTCAGGTTGTCTTCCCGTGAGGCAAGGGCTTCTGTGAGCATTTCAACGGCTTTATCATATTCACCGGCGGCGGAATACGCTTTGCCCAGTCCAAGATAGGACCTTTCCCTGTAGGGTGAGGGAGCGCCTTTCTCTATCGCCCCGAGGAACCGCTCGCGGGCCTTATCCCATTCTCCCAGGCCCGCGTAATTCTCCGCGTACATGTACAGGATCTCGCCTTCGCTCTTCATGTCCGGATACCGCCGGGTAAGTATATCCAGGACTTCAAGGGATATCTTGCTTTCATCCCGGCCCATGTAGTATTCGGCTACCCATTTATATACCCCCTCGGGCAGGACAAGTTCCTTCTCCCGGGAGATCAGCGCGTAATACTTCTCGGCTGCTTTATCGAACTGTCCCATCTGGAAATATGAATACGCCATGGATTCAACGGCCTCGTGATAGAATCCACTTTCCGTATCGGCCTCAAGACGCGAATAGGCCTTGAGGGCACGGTCAAAGTCCTGCTGTTCCTGATATGCCCGTCCCATCCAGTATATCGCCGCGTCAGCGGCCTCAGAATCCGGGAATTCACTGATGAACTTCTGGTAAATGTTCAAGGCCTTGGCGGTATCCCCCTTTTCCAGATAAACCCTGCCGAGCTGGAATAAAACGTTCTCTTTCAGAGGATTTTCGCTGTAGGTGGACAAAAACTTCATGTAATCCGTTTCGGCTTGGGAATATCTTTGCATATCAAGGTTCTCCTGCGCCGCTTTCAGTAAAACCGCCGGGGACCTGCTGTCGTCCGGATACTGCTCAACGAACATCCGGTAATTGCGCACCGCTTCTGCCGGCTCTCCGGAAGAGGCGTAGGCCCATCCCATTTCGTACAATGCCTCCCTGTGATAAACCGACTCGGGAAAATCACTTGCTATTTCCTCATAAGTCTCTATGGCTTGTGAAGTGTACCCGGCGCCTATGAGCGCTTCCCCCTTGACGTAAAGAGCCTCATCCGTGTTCTCGCGCGTCCTGGACATATAATCGGCTACCGCTTCGACACACTCGTCATACCTGCCTATCCTGTAAAGGACCCAGGAACGGTTCAGCATGGATTTTAACGCGAATTCCGAGCCGGGATAGCTTCTTATGGTTTCATCATATACCGTCTCCGCCCGGTCATATTCATCGGCGAAGAAGAGCGCGTTGCCCTTAAGAAAGAGTATCTGCGCCTTTGACTCATCCTGCTTCAGTTTCGGGAGGGCATCCTCGGCAGCCTGTACGGCGGCGGTATAGTCGCCGCTCTTATACAGCGTGGATACAAGTCCCGTGGCCGCTTCGTCGAAAGAATCGGAAACCCCGGGCTTGCTGGTCACCTTGGAGTACTGGCTTTTCGCCTTATCGAATAGACCCGCTTTGTAATAAGCGTTGCCGGCGCGAAAGGAAGACTTTGCTGCGATCTCTGCTTCTTTCGTCTCGCCCGCGGCTTTTTCGTAATATCTTGCCGCTTTTTCATGCGCTCCCTTTTCCGAATATATATCACCGAGGTTTATATAGGCGAAAGCGGTATATTTTCCACCGGCGGGACTTGCGATGACCTCTTCAAGAAGAGCCTCGGAAGAAGCATGCTCGCCCTGCTTGAAATGGATACCCGCCAGGTAGTACTTAGCCGAGGTCTTCAGGTTCTCATCCAGCCCTCCGGAAAGTATCTGCTTGAGTATCCGCTTCGCCGCGGCCAGGTCGCCCTTCCGGTAATGGACCTGTGCTTTTCTAAGGGTGGCTTTACCGGCCATTTCTCCATCGGGATAGTTATCAAGGAACAGACTGAACCGGTTTATCGCTTCATCGTACTTTTCGTCCATGAAATAACACTCGGCTATCCTGAAACTTGCCAGTTCCGCGTATTCGCTCCGGGGATATTGCTTCAGAAAATCCTTGTATCCCTCGATCGCCATCTCATACATACCCCGTGAAAAAAGACCGTTCGCGAAATCGAATTCCTCCAATTCCGCGTCGATGCGCTTATCCTGTGGCTCCACCGTCGATGGGAGCATAACGAAAATAAGCGCGAGTATGAAAAGAGTTCTGAATTTGTTCATGATACGCACCGTCTCAAGAAAGAATCATTCTTGCTTTTCTTTCATCGTGGCAAAAGAAACGTTCCAGATATCGGCCCCGGCGCAGAGGTCAAGCACCCTGATCACGTTCTTATGATAAGTCTGCTTGTCCGCCCTTATGATGACCGGCTGCCCCCTGTAGAGTTCCGAAACTCGCCTGAGCATGCGGTCCAGCTCATCATAACTCATCTGTCTCTGGTTAACGACAACGGAGCCGTCCTTGCGGATATTGATTATGATCTCCCCCGGCGTGCGCCGTATATCAGTGGACTCTTTTGCCGTGGGAACCGTTATGTTTATCTCTGTCTCCAGCTGATAGAATATCGACGCCGCCATGAAAAATATGAGAAGCAGGAAGATTATGTCTATAAGAGGCGCGATCTGTATGGTCGGCCTCTCCGACAAAGTCTGTCTCTGGTCAGAAAAATCCATTCATCCCCCGGTTACTTTTCGGTTATCAGGTGAAAAAGCTCGGTCGAGAGATCCTCGAGCCTTGCCGAGTAATTCTGCACCTTCCCCTTGAAAAAGGAATAGAATATCATTGCCGGAATGGCTATTATAAGTCCGGTCGCGGTCGTGACCATTGCTTTGGATATACCGCTGGCAAGAAGGATCGGCTTTACCGCACCTGTCTGGAAAGCGATAACGTTAAAAGCCTGTATCATGCCCAGCACGGTCCCTAGAAGCCCCACCATCGGCGATATGGCCGCAACATCAGCGAGATAGCTCAGCTTCTGGCGCAGGTCATCTATCCTGCGTCTGCCTTCGTCCTGTATCGCCTCTTTGATGACAATCTTGTCGCGTCCTATGCGCGCCAGTCCGGCCGAAAGAACACCGGCCAGGAGATTGTCGCTTCCCTGGCACTTTTTACGGGCTTCTTCGTACCGGCCGCCTTCCACGAGAGGTATTACCTCTTCCTGGAAACCCTCCGGAAAAAGCACGTTCTGCTTCATCGTAAGAAAATAATAAACTATAAGCCCCAACGCCGCGATGGAAAGAAGGGCCAGGACGACCATGACCTCTCCTCCGGCGACGATTATCTGCCAGAGGGTCATTCCCTTCTCGGCAGCTTCAGCACTCGGGATATATTTTTCGACGTCTTCTGCTGAAAACCCGAAAGAAGAAACAACAATAACACCGGTAAGGACCATCAGAAAATAGGTAGAGAGCTTTTTGAAGCGGGACATATAAGCCTCCTGATTAAATACAGAAAAAAATGCGGTAAGTTTTCTTATTATAGTAATAATAATAAAAGAAACGGTCACTCGGTAAGATTATAACCCCAAAAAAGGTCCCGTGTAAAGGAAAAGCTTTCTAAATATAGGTGAGGTGCTTATTGAGATAAGCAAGAAGACGCTGTTTGTCGGAAGAACTGACCCTGAACAGGCGCACCCCCGTGCGGTATAGGCCGTCCTGATCGGCCTGCTTGGAGACCCAGGCGACCACTGCTGTGACGAACATCGGGATATCGTCCTCGGGCACGCATATTTCAAGTTTGATGGTCTGACCGAGCGACAGCCTTTTTTTTAGAGAAAGGCCCGCTCCCGTATATGAAATATCACTGACGCAGACTTTTTCACTGTCGTGAACACACTCAAGTCCAACACTTTCCTCAAGGAGAACGTTGTACCTGACATAATTTCGCTGTTCTTTCATCTGACCGTGCTTCCTTTTTTTAATTTTAACCCGATAATATTGTAACACAATCGTCAAAACTGTCAAGAATATAATTTATTGGAAAAGCATAATGCTTCCCGCATCGTAAAGCGGTTCACTTTCTATATCGCGGTATTCTGCAGAATGCCCGCGGAGGAACTCTTTCATCCTCTCTGAATCAGGATGGGTTTCTATACTTCCGAGAAAAAAGATCTTCTCTCCGGCCACACCGGCAGCACCTCCCAGGAAACCGGCCTTCTCACCGGGAAGAACGACCGCCCCAGCTGTGACAAGAAGCACCGCAAAACCCTCTCTGCCCGCAGCTTCGGCAATACCCCTGTCAGCCGTTATCAGGGCGTTGCCGCTTACGGGGATAACGGAGCACCTCGCGTATCCCTGTTTAACGTCCACACATCTGAGGCCTTCCCGCTTCAGCATTTGCTTAATGACCGGATCGGTATACCTGGAGTTACAGAAGACGGCATCCCCTACCCTTACTGCGTTATACGGGGCCGTATAAGGATATTTTTCCCCGGGATCTTCCGCCCCTTTTATAAGACGCACTCCGGCCCTTCTCAGGATCTTAAGATATCCATCCGGCACCGATGGAGAATGCACTAGACTATCCCTGTCCAGCTGGAAAAAATAAATATCAGGATGAGCGCGAATGGATTCATATCCACTTGAGGGAACGCCCTCGAAAGCCAGGAACGAAGCACCTCCTATTTTTTGAGAAAGCGCTCTGGTATATTTTTCGGGAAGTCTTTTATCGTGAACGATCAGCATCTCTGCAAACAAGTTCCTTTGCTCTGCGCCTTGCCATCTGCCCGAAGGATGGATGAAATGGTCCGGCAAGATATTCCTCGCCCGATATAAGCCCCGGGGAAGGATGCAGCCCGCAGCGAATGACCTTTACCCCGCTTGATTCAAAAAACGAGATCAGAAGCGCCGCTCTTTCTGCGGCTTCTTCAAGCCCGAGAGCGGTATATTCACCACTTTTCCACATCTTCTCCAGTTCTGTGCCCTTTATCACCAAAAGCGGGTATATCCTGACCTGAGAGGCACCGAGCTGTTTTATGCGTTCGGCGGTATAGAGCTCTTTCTCCCTACTGCTTCCGGGAAGCCCCACCATCATCTGGTGTCCGAGCATAAGACCGTGCCTGAGGACCAGTCGAGAGGCTCTCTCTGTATCCAGGGGGGTATGTCCCCGGCGGGACAATGAAAGAACTCCCTCGCACATCGACTGTACGCCAAGCTCCACGCAGGTAACACCCTTGTCCTTGAGGAAGACCACCGTCTCCTCGTCCACCATATCGGGTCGCGTCGAAAGCCTTATGCCGTGTATACGGTCTTTTTTAAGATATGGCCCGAGCGGGGAAAGATATTCCGTCTGCATTCTCCGCGATAGCCCGGTAAAACTCCCGCCGAAAAATCCGGCTTCAATATGAACACCCGAAATCGGCATGGTGTGAAGATATTTTTCCATCTTTTCGGAGATCTCACCGGGAGCGGGCATCTTTTCGCCGGTTATCCTGTTCTGGTCACAGAAAACGCATTTATTGGGGCAGCCCCTGAACGGTATAAAAAAAGGTATAACGTAATACTTTTTCATGTTTTCACGAAATCCAGTATATCAAGGCCCAGCTCCTTGAACATCTCCTTAAGCTTGATCATAGGCAGGCCCAGGATATTGTAAAAGGATCCTTTTATGTTATCAAAAATCAGAGAACCAATACCCTCGATGGTAAAGCCGCCCGCCTTGTCATAAGGCCCTAGCAGCCTGAAATATCTCTCCACCTGCTCCCCGGACAGCGGCACTACCTCAAGAGAGCTCTTTTCGAAGCCCTTGGCTTTCTTGCCGGTATCAGTGTCTATAACGCAGAGACCCGTATAAACTTCAACCTCGGTACCGGAGAACTTGCTAAGCATCCGGCGCGCGGCGTTCTCATCCTGCGGTTTTCCCAGGACTTCCTCACCGTGCACGACAAGAGTATCAGCGCCTATCACCACTGCCTTCTCGGCCTCGCGCGAGACCTTTTCCGTTTTTCTTGCGGCATTAGTAAGGACCGTATCCGATACGTTCTTTCCCTTGCCGGTCTTTTCTTCAATATCACTTATAACGATAATGTGTTCGATCCCGCAGGAATCGAGAATATCGGACCTTCTTTTTGAAGCCGAAGCCAGTATTACCTTTTTCATTTATCCCCCAATTTAAGGTATTTGCCGTTATCGAGACGAAGCCTCTCCACCAAACGCATGAATCCGTCCAGGGTGCCGGCTTTCTGGTATTCTTTCATGATATCGTCAAGGTTCTTGTATCCTTTGAGATACCAGCTGACATGCTTGTACATCCTCGAATGGACCCTGCCGGGCTCAAGATATTCGGTACATAACCGGTAGTGTTCTATCATCACCCTTTTCATCTGGTCGAAACCGGGCGGGCGCGGGATCACACCCCCGGTCAAAGAACCGTTGATCTCTCTGAATATCCACGGGCGGCCAAGCGCGCCCCTTGCCACGAAAACCCCGTCGCAACCAGTCTGGGAGAGAACCTTTCCCGCGCTTTCGGCGTTAAAAATGTTACCGCTGGCGAAAACGGGAATATCCAGGGCGCTCTTTATCTGGCGGCTAACTTCGTGATCGGCCTTTCCCTTGTACATCTGCTCCCTGGTACGGACATGAACACAGATAGCTTTTGCGCCCGCAGAAGAAGCCGCATCCGCCACCTCAAGATAATTTCTGGTATTTTCATCCCACCCGCTGCGTATTTTAACGGTAACCGGCACGTCGACCTCGCTGACCACCCTCTTCACTATGCTGTGGATCTTCTCAGGAGACTTAAGAAGCGCAGCGCCCTTACCGGCTTTGATGACTTTCCTGGCAGGACAACCCGCGTTGATGTCGATCATCCTGTAACCCTTCCTCTGCAAGAGATTGGAGACGTAAGCGAACTTATCCTCGTTTTGCCCGACGAGCTGCACTCCCAGAGGTGCATCTGCGGGGACCCTTTCGATGAGTTTAAAGGTCTTCCTGTTGTTGTATATTATGCCGTTAACGTCTATCATCTCCGTGAAACAGAACGCGCAGCCGAAAGACCTTGCCAGCATACGAAAAGGCACGTCCGTTATGCCGGCCATGGGCGCCAAAACGGCTTTAGCCTCTATCATCTGCCTTATCGGC
The DNA here is from genome assembly GCA_014728045.1 of Candidatus Omnitrophota bacterium. Taxonomy (NCBI): domain Bacteria; kingdom Pseudomonadati; phylum Candidatus Omnitrophota; species Candidatus Omnitrophota bacterium. The sequence continues at coordinate 147,955 of WJMH01000012.1, read as the reverse complement.
GAATTATCTGTACGGGTAATTGTATCCATCTATATCTCACTCCAAACCCAGCATTCTTCTATACTCACGGGTTATCCTGTTTTTGATCTTCTCGTCTATTCTCTTTGAACTCCCCCGTTCCTTGCGGGATACGCTGCGCTTCTTCTTCACAAGGTTTTCTACCGGAAGGATCCTGGCCCCGTAGCCCCGGGACATGTTCCTCACGTAATTATCGTTCGAGGCGACGATCACCCTGCCATCGGCGGAATATTCCTTAACGGTCCGTATGATCTTATCGTCACCTTCACCCGTACGGGAGAAGACCTGTGAAATGTCACCCGCCCCGTAAAGCCTTTCATTATGACGATATTTATCCTGCCCGTCAAATACAACACAGAAATCCGTGATATACCCGCTGGATCGGACATACTCTTTGGTTATCGTTATGATATCACTCCGGGCCGAAAGCAGATCCTTCCCAAGATGCCTTCTCGTTTTGGCAATAGCGTTTATAGCGTTATATCCGTCGACTACGAGTGTCGTTCTCATGGTGGTAATATCATATCATAACGCAGGGAAAACCCGCAAGTGGAGGGAGCTTAAGCTTATCTTTTCTTCTTCCTGACTATTTTTATATGCATTTTCTTGACTATCCGGCCGAAAGCCTCGTCGACTATCTCCTGTCTCAGACAGTAATAAACGTTCTTACCGTCCTTGCGGGTGTCAACAAGATCGCAGTTCTTGAGAATATGCAGGTGGTGGGAGACGGTGGGCTGGGTAATATTGAACTCGGAACAGATATCGGTAACGTTCATCTCCTCCTCCGCCAACAGTCCAACTATATCCTGCCGCGTCTTATCGGCTAGCGCCTTGAATATTTTTACAATATCATGATCGTCCATTTTACTTTATCCTTATGGTTACTATCAGGTCCCCTTTATGCTTACAGCAGGGACAGACCTCGCCCTGGCCCCTGAGCCTGAGTTTCTGCCCTTCTTTGGTTTGCGGGGGGATCTTCAGTGTAATATTCCGCCCCGTGGCAAGCCTGAACTTAGCTTCCCCGCCCTTATCGGCAAGCTTCTTAGGTATGGGAAGAACGGCGCTGGAATCGGTATTGACCTCAGCCGGGGTCTGCGCCTGGTCTGCCCGGAGGCCGCCACCGGTCGAATAATAATAAGTGCGCGTCCTGCCTCCTCTGGGACCAGCCGCTTCAGAGAAAATATCACCGAAAATATCACCAAAGCCCGAACTCGATGAAAAACTGCCTCCTCTTGAGAACTGCCGGAAGAATTCGGAGGGATCGAAACCCTGGGATGATGAAAAATCCCCCGTGAAACCACCCATTTTCCGGAGGTTATCGTATTCCTTCCGGCGCTTTTCGTCACCGAGAGTATAATAAGCTTCAGATATTTTCTTGAATTTCTCCTCGGCTTTCTTGTCCCCGGGATTCTTGTCCGGATGGTATTTAAGCGCCAGCTTGCGGTATGCTTTCTTGATCTTGTCCTGGCTGGCGTCCTCTTTCACTCCGAGTACGGAATAATAGTCTTCATTAGCCATTCATATCACCTCTTATCCTGTATTTTTGAAAACGAAGCTCTTTTCCTTGCTGTCATAATCAACCGTCACCTTATCACCATCGGAGATCCGGCCTTTAAGCAGTTCCATCGCGAGTTTATCCTGGATCTCTTTCTGTATCAGCCGTTTCAGGGGCCGGGCCCCGTAATCCGGATCATACCCGAGAGAGGCCAGTTCTTTTTGCGCTGGACCAGTGACCACCAGCTCTATGTTCTTAGCCTCAAGCCGCTTTTTAACCTCACCGAGTTCAAGTTCAACTATCTTGAGAACATCCTCTTCGCTCAGGCGATTGAAGATAACTGTCTCGTCAAGCCTGTTCAGGAACTCCGGTCGGAAATTCTTCTTAAGCTCTTCGGTGACCTTTCTGCGGATATCCTCCTTACCGCTGGTCTTGTCCACAAAATACTGACTACCTATGTTGGAGGTCATGATCAATATGGTGTTCTTGAAATCCACCACATGCCCCTGCCCGTCGGTCAGCCGCCCGTCGTCCATTATCTGAAGAAGTATGTTAAAAACGTCATGATGAGCTTTTTCTATTTCATCGAGCAGTACTACGCTGTAGGGCCTCCTGCGTATCCTCTCGGTGAGCTGCCCTCCTTCTTCGTACCCCACGTAACCGGGAGGCGCCCCGATCAGCCTGGAAACCGCGTGTTTTTCCATATACTCGGACATATCGATCCTGACCATGGCTTCGGGATCGTTGAAAAGGAACCACGCCAGGGTGCGGGCCATGTGCGTCTTGCCTACTCCCGTCGGCCCCAGGAAAAGCAGCGACCCCATGGGCCTGTTTGGATCACCCAGCCCGCTCCTGGAGCGCCTGACGGTATTAGCTATCTTTTCCACGGCCTCGTCCTGCCCGACGATACGGGTCTTAAGAACGTCCTCCATGTGAACGAGCTTCTCCATTTCAGACTCCATCAGCTTGCTCACGGGTATACCAGTCCACTGCGAGACTATCTTGGCGATATCCTCGTCGTTGACCTCCTCTTTGAGCATGACCCTGTCCTTCTGTATCTCGGCGAGCGTTTTCGTTCTCTCGTCAAGCTCTTTCTGCAGCTTGACAAGCGAACCGTATCTTATCTCCGAAACTTTGGCAAGATTACCTTCCCTCTCAGCATTCGTCTCTTCTATTTTTTCCCGGTCGATCTTCTCTTTTATGTCCCTTATCCTGCCGATCGCGGCTTTCTCCTTCTCCCAGTGGTCCTTCATCTTCTCAAGTTCGCTGCGCAGCTCTTTGAGCTCCTCTTCCACGGCTTTTATCTTGCTTTTGCCAGCCTCGGTCTTGTCCTCTTTTTTCAGCGCCTGGCGCTCTATCTCAAGACGCATGATCCTGCGCTGCACCTGGTCGATCTCGGTCGGAACGCTGTCTATCTCGATACGCAGCTTGGAAGCGGCCTCGTCTATGAGATCTATCGCCTTGTCCGGGAGGAATCGGTTTGAAATGTACCTGTCAGACATCATCGCTGCGGCTATTATCGCCGAATCTGATATCATCACCCCGTGGTGGACCTCGTATTTCTCCTTGAGACCTCGAAGGATGGCTATCGTATTTTCCACAGACGGCTCCCCTATGAAGATCTGCTGGAACCTTCTTTCAAGAGCTTTGTCCTTTTCCACGTATTTGCGGTATTCATCAAGCGTTGTCGCACCTATACAGCGAAGTTCACCTCTGGCAAGAGCCGGCTTTAACATGTTGGAGGCGTCCACCGCGCCTTCGGCGCCCCCCGCGCCCACGAGGGTGTGTAGTTCGTCTATGAAAAGTATTATCTCCCCTTCCCTTTCCTTTATCTCCTTAAGAACAGCTTTCAGCCTGTCCTCGAATTCACCCCGGTATTTAGCCCCGGCGATAAGTGATCCCAAGTCCAGGGCTATCACCCTTTTGTTCTTGAGCCTGTTCGGCACATCCCCTGATGCTATCCGCTGCGCAAGCCCTTCGACAACGGCCGTCTTACCTGTACCGGGATCCCCTATAAGAACGGGATTATTCTTGGTCCTGCGCGAAAGAACGTGTATAAGCCGGCGTATCTCCTCGTCCCGGCCTATGACCGGGTCAAGCTTGCCCATCTGGGCCAGTTCCACCAGGTCCCGGCCGTATTTTTCGAGCGGCTGGAACTTACCCTCGGGGTTCTCGTCGGTAACCCTCTGTCCGCCCCTGAGCTCCTTTAAAGCGCCGAGGATATTACTCTTTGTTACCTTTTCACCTGTTAAGATGTCAGATGAAACGGTGCCTTTTTCTTCGGACATGGCCAGAAGCAGATGTTCAACGCTGATAAAATCGTCCTTGAGCTTCTTGGCTTCGGATTCGGCAACGGACAGCACGCTGTTCAACCGATTGGAAAGATAGGGCTGGGCGCCTCCACCGCTAACCTTCGACCTCTTGGCGAGCTCTTCACCGAGTATCTGCCGGATCCGGTGGGGATCGGCTCCTATCTTTTTTATTATCACTGAACAGCTCCCGGCTTCATCTTCCAGAAGGGCGTAAAGCAGGTGCTCCACGTCAACTTCCTGGTGGCCGCGTTCAACGGCCTCGTTGACAGCGTTGCGTAAAGCCTCCTGTGTTTTAACGGTGAATCTATCGGACCTCATATATTTTCAACCTCCTTAATTTAGCGTAAAGAAGCTCTTCTTAAATCAAATAGATATATTTATATCTATCTATATATTAAACAAAAAAGATGGAAAAGTCAAGGCTTTTCCATCTTTCTCCGAACTGGGGTTTATCTTATCTTCGCTTTTTTCCCGAAGACCTTTATCATTATCATATGGGCAAGGCGCTTCTCGATAAGCGGTTTGCTTGCCTCTTCGGGCATATCCCCCTCTGTAACGGTGGCTTTGAGCTCTCTCTCCCAGACCACGTCGCCCCGTATGCGCAGGTCCCTAAGGGCTTTTTTGACATCCCTGCTGGCATTGGGCCCCTTTTGTATTACAACATCCGCCTGCATCCTGGCGTAGTCCTCGTCAAGAAGCATATCGGCGACCGTCGCGGGCGTCCCTATCCCCTTGTCGGAATCTAAAGGGTCATGATCTAGCCATATGCGCTCCTCAACATCGACCATGATGATGAAATCGGCCTTACTCCTGCTGTCGACGATCTTAAAGTCAAGCGACAGTCTCGTGTCGAATTCACTCTCTATGGCTTTTTTGGTATCCTCTAGCATCCCTTTCATCTGACCTCCGGAGGAATCCTTGACATCGGCTACGTAGATCCTGATGTCCCGAACGCCCTCCAGCTCGGTATAAAGATTTTTTATTACCGTACGTGACTGGCCGACGGACGTCAGTGCCAGCGATAACGCCGTTATCACCGCAAACACAACTAAGATCTTCTTCATGCCCACACCTTCCCTTCAGTTAATAATCGACTCAGGTTTCCAGTTCTTTTTGTCTGAATATCACTTCCTTGGTTATATGATCCATCAGCCTGCGGTATTCAAGCTGGCCGACGAACTGGTTTTTCGTGCTGTCAGCCAGAACGGGGATATAATCAATGTTCTTCGCCCTGAAGACCTTTATCACATCCTTAAGCTCCTGGTCAGCGTACGCGACGGTATCAGTTTCACGGACTATGTCTCCGGCGAGTATGAGTTCGTCCATCTGTTCCTCGTTGAACGTATCGCGCAGATCCCCCAGTGAAATAACACCCAGAAAATCGCCGTTCATCTTTACAACGGGAAAATTGAACGCGTCGGTCTTCTTCATTATATCAATGATCTGGTGGAGGTTATTGTTCTCCCTGATAACAAAGAAGTCCTCCTCCATCACATCCTTGACCTTGTGGGATTCGACTATATCCTCCTCGGTCACGTTCCTGTTGATCTCATCGGCTTTTTTTATGCCCAGCTTTATCATCGGCGGCGAGACCATCTGCAGCAAAAAGGTCGTCGCCGTGATTATATTGACTATCATAAGACCGGCTATGCGGGCCTCCCCGCCCAGCATGCTGAAGGTATGGTATGTCGCAAGGGCAAGACCGACGGCCACTCCCGCCTGGTCAAAAAGACAGAAACCGAGATATTTGGTCACAGTTTCCCTGGCCTTGGAGATCTTACCCCCTATATAAGCGCCGGCCACCTTGCCTATGCTCCGCGCGACTATATACGCCACCGCGATCGCCGGAACCCCGCCCTTGGTAAGTATCTTGGCATCAAGGCGCGCGCCGACTATAACGAAGAAAAGTATGAAAATAGGCGGGCTGAATCGTTTTATCTGCTCGAACATCTCCCTGTTCTCCGCCGACTGCAGGTTCGATGCAACCGTGCCCAGTACCATCGAAGCGAGTATGGGATCGACCTTGAAATATATGGAGAGCCCCACTACAAGGATTATGGTGCCCAGCGTGGAGGGAAGCATCTGCTCCCTGGCCTTCATCTTTGAGGCTACCTTGTGCAATATGAAACCGGAGACTAATCCTATAAGTATGGAGCCGGCTATCTGCATTATAGGAACCGCAAGGGTCAAAAGCACCGAAGCGCGCTGCTGTACTATTATGGCCCTTGCGAACACGCTCGCAAAACCGTAGATAAGGAGGGCCAGCGCGTCATCGAGCGCCACGATCGACAGGGTGGTCGTTGTCACAGGCCCCCTGGCCTTATATTCGCCTAGAACGCTGTAGGTCGCCGCCGGAGCCGTCGCCGAAGCCAGAGCCCCGAGTATCAGCCCCACGTACAGTTTACCGGTCAGGAGTGTGACCCCGCCGGCTACAAGGAAAAAGGTGAGGAGTGCCTCGACAAAAAGGATGGTGTATATCGAACGGCTGTATCTCTTGAACCGGTCGAAGATTATCTCCGAACCTATCATAAAGCCGATTATGCCCAGTGCGAGGCTGATTATGGGCCTGAAGGAATCAATGATGGGACCGCTCAAGAAACCGTGGAATGATTCGCCCAGGAGCAAGCCGATTATCATGTACCCCATGACCTGGGGCAGGTTCAGCTTGCTCATTATTTTACCTCCCAGCATACCCAGAAGGATGACGAGTCCTATTACCAGCAATATATTCATTTGGATCTCTAGCTGCCTTTCCGACCCGTTTTGGCGCGTTTTCTCTTCTCGGCTAACTTGGAGAATTTCTTGGAGTATTCCTTGAGCTTCTTATCCACGAGGTAATTTATAGACCCCTTGGGATACGCGCCTTTTCTGTTCTTTTTGCCCGCTTTCTTGCCGGTGAGGATCTCAATGCCCTCGTCTATTGTGGAAACTGCCCAGATATGGAACTTTCCTTTTTTCACCGCTTCTATGACCTCTTCCTTGAGCATAAGGTGTTTCACGTTCGACCCGGGGATCATAACTCCCTGATCGCCGGTAAGGCCCTTTATCTTACAGGTATGGTAAAAACCTTCTATCTTCTCGTTAACCCCGCCTATCGGTTGCACCATGCCATGCTGGTTCATAGACCCGGTGACGGCTATTGACTGCTTGATAGGGACCCCCGAAAGCGATGAAAGCAGGCAATAAGCTTCGGTGCTGGATGCCGAATCTCCTTCGACCCCCGAATAGGACTGCTCAAAACATATGCTCGCGCTCAGGGTAAGGGGATTATCCTGAGCGAACTTCTCCCCGAAATACCCATTGAGTATCATGACGCCTTTGGAATGGATATTTCCGCCCATCTTGACCTGCCGTTCGATATCCACGACACCTTTTATACCCATGAACGTCTTGGCGGTGATACGCGTGGGTTTACCGAACATGTATTCGCCTATATCCAGTACGGCAAGACCGTTGACCTGCCCCACCTCCGCGCCTTCGGCGTCGATCATGATTATGTTCCTGTCGATAAGTTCAATGATCTTCTCCTCTATCATGTTCGAACGGTATATCTTCTCATGGATCGCCTTTTCAACATGGGGCCTGTCGACATACTCCTTGTTATCCCTGCCCGCCCAGTAATCGGCTTCTCTCAAAAGATCGGCGATGTACATGAACCGGGCGCTGAGCTTTTCCTGGTCCTGGGTAAGGCGCGAACCGTACTCGACTATCTTTGCCACGGCCTTCCTGTCGAAATGCCTGAGACCTTCCTCTTCACAGCGAACCTTGATGAAGGAGGCATACTTATTTATCATGTCATCGACACGGTCCATCTCGATGTCGAAATCCGCCTTTATCTTGAACATCTTGCGGAAATCCTCATCGAACTTGTAAAGCACCTGATAAAGCCACGGCGGGCCTATCATGATGATCTTTATATTTGATGGGATGGGATTGGGCTTCAGGCTGGTAGTGGTAATAAGCCTGAACTGTTCGTTTATGTCCTCTACTTTTATCTCCTGGTTACGTATGACCCTTTTGAGCACGTCCCATGCCATGAAACTGGTAAGAACGTCCATAGCCTGCAGTATGAGGTACCCCCCGTTGGCCTTATGAAGAGCCCCGGCGCTGATCATGGTGAAATCGGTGGACATGGAACCGAAGTGAGAGACGTACTCGATCCTCCCCACAAGATTATAATATGTCGGGTTGGGTTCCCTGATTACCGGAGCACCCTTAGAATGCCTGTGGTCGACCAGGAGGTTGACCTTGTATTTGTTCAAAGAGGTTTTCTTGGAAGGGGTCTTGACCCCGAAAAGGACGTTCTGGGAGTCTTCCTCCTCTTCCTTGAAAAGTTCAAGATTATCGACTATGTCTTCCTGGACCAGGTTAAGATACTGCACTACATCCTCGAATTCCCTATACTTGAAGCGCAGCTCGTCAATAATGTGTTTGACAGAAAAAAGCACGACCTCTTTTTCCAGCTCTTTTATTTTATTTTTAGCCGCTTTCTCCATCGCCCTCACTTCGCTTAAGACCTTTTCGATCTTTATGTGGAGCTCGTGCTTTTCCCCGTCTATCTCTTCTTTCTCTTCGTCCGAAAGATCGTTATACTCATCCGCCGTCATCGGCTGTTCGCCGCTTCGGGGCACCAGTATGACCCCGGTAGCCGACTGCTTGAGCATGAAGCCCTGCTCGTACGCTTCTTCTTCGACCTTTTCCAGGGTGGAATCCCTCATGGTCTTATATTCTTTTAACAGCTCATGCTTGCGCGTTTCGTAGTCCTCGCTTTCAAAGGCTTTGGGGATCTCGACCTTGAGCTCGTCTATGAGCTCTTCCATGTCCTTCTTGAACATTATGCCCCTGCCCGCGGGCAGGCTTATCGCAACAGGCTCATCCTGGCGACTGAAGTTATAGACATACAGCCAGTCATCCGGGCTCTTCTGCCTAGCGGCTATCTCATTGACGAGTTTGTTAACCTGTGTGTTCCTTCCGGTGCCGGTCGCCCCGCAGACGAATATATTGAACCCGTTCGATTTGACGTTAAGCCCGAAATCTATTGCGTTCACGCCTCTTTCCTGGTGCACCGGTTCATGTTCGAACTCGTAATCTTCGGTCGTTTTAAAGGGAAATATTGAAGAATCGCATTCATGCCTGAGATCGTTCGCCTTTAACTCTCTCATTATAATGCTCCTTTTATATTTTCATGAAAAAATCCAGGAACGGATCGTCGAACTGGCGCGCCATTTTCTTGTACCTGTAAGCCATGATCGTTACAACAATACCCGAGAAAATAAGAAGAACGGCCACTACCAGTGACAATAAGGGCGGATACAAGGCAATCAGTATCCCGCATATTATTAATATTATACCCAAAGCCATATTATGTACCTCCTTAAAATATATATATATTATATCATCCGATTTAACTAAAATACCCTATTATCCGTGATAAGTCAAACGTCAGGAACAAGCATTTATCCCCGGGGATTTATCCTGTAAAAAAACTGAATATCGCCAGCCAGAGAGGTATACTGAAGATCGCAACCAGATGGGTGTAAAATATGCTGCTGCTAAGGAATTTATTGTCGGCGTTTGTGTAACTACCTATAACCACTAGGGATACAGCTGTGGGCATCGCGGCCTGCAGAAAGAGGAAAAACATGTAATCATGGCTCAGGGGAACCATAAGAAGTATCCCAAGTACCAAAAGCGGGAATAATACCAGTTTTGTCACGGTACAGGCTACCAGGGATAACTTCCTTTCGGGATGGAACGCGCGGTACCTTGAAAGATAAGCGCCGAGGGTCAGCATCGCAAGCGGAAAGGCCGCCTGTCCGAGCTGTTTCAGCGGATCGGCCACAATCGGGGGCAGGCTCTCTTTTCCGAAGAGGCTTACCCAAACAAGAGAGAACGCTATCGCCACGACCGGTGGGTTGAGGAATACCTTGAGATGGAACCCGCTTTTCAACCTGTCGGAAAGAAAAAGCGGAACAAGCGACCACATAATAAGGTTGAACCCCAAGGTAAAAAGGAACATATAAACAAGAAGCCTGTCGGCCACCGCCCCGGCGAACGCGAAAAGTATGAGGTTCATAGGAAGATATCCGCAGTTCTGGAACCCGCAGCTTGACATGAATTCCTTTACAGGCGCGTCAAGCCGCATCAGCCTGTGCACCGCACCTCCCATAGCCATGCCCCCGAGCGAGAAGATAATACCGCACAACGGCAGGAACCACCAGTAAGAATATTCAGCGAAACTGAAATGAAAGACGGTTTTAGATATTATAAGCGCGGGAAAAACGAGCCTGACAAGAAGCAGGCTCAGCATGTCGGTGAACTTATCATCTATCAGTTTGAAATAATAGAGCAAGAATCCAGCGACCATTATCATGAACAGTTTCAGTATGGCCACGGATATGCTTATAAAAGTGAATTCTATTTCCATGATCTAGGCGCCGGGTTTACCCAGGAGTTTGAACATTTTCTTCTTGTAGGCCTCCACACCGGGCTGGTCGAAAGGATTAACCCCGGCCAAATAAGCGGATACGGCTACGGCTTTTTCGAAGAAATAGAAAAGCTGGCCGAGGCTGTGCGCGGTGTTCTCGGGCAGAAAGACCGTTGAATTGGGCACTCCTCCCTCGAAGTGGGCCTGGCTCGTCGCCTCATAGGCTTTTCTGTTAATATGGCTGAGCTCCATCCCCGCCAGATAGTTCAGTTTATCCAGATCCTCATCCGTCCTGGGAACTTTGCAACCGGAGGACTCCTTCTCGAAGATAAGGAACGTTTCGAAAAGGTTCCTTTCACCCTGCTGTATAAGCTGTCCCATGGAATGAAGATCGGTCGAAAAGTCGCATGATGAAGGAAAAATACCCTTACCCTGTTTGCCTTCGCTCTCACCGAAAAGCTGGCGCCACCATTCGTTCACGTAATGGAGCCTGCTGTTGAAATTAGCGAGTATCTCTATCCTTTTACCTTTGCGGTAAAGACAGTTGCGTACCGCCGCGTACCTGTAGCTCTGGTTGGAAACGATATCGCACTCTGATGAAGCTTTCTGCTGGTATCTCGCCCCCTCAATAAGTTCTTTTATGTCGATACCCGCGCACGCCATCGGGAAAAGCCCGACCGGCGTGAGGACAGAGAACCTCCCGCCCACATCGTCCGGTATCACGAAGGTTTTATAACCGTTCTTCCGGGCCAGGGTCATGAGGGCACCTTTTTCCTTATCGGTTGTGGCTATGATCCTTTCGGAAATATCGCCGGGGCCGTACTTCTTTTTCAAAAGGTCCTGAAGTATCCTGAAAGTCACCGCCGTTTCGGTCGTGGTCCCGGATTTGGATATCACGTTCACACTGAAATCCTTATCCTCAAGCTGCTGCGCGAGTGACTTAAGCTCGCTGCAGGACATGTTGTAACCGGCGAACAATATCCTTTTCTTCTCCTCCGGAGGGCAAAGGCACTCAATCGCAGCCCGGGAGCCGAGGTAAGACCCGCCAATACCGACTATGACCATTACATCAGACTTCTCACGCAGAGCGGAAGCCGTATCCAGAAGCTCTCCAGTCATATCGTCTGTTATCCTGCCGGGCAGGTCAAGCCATCCGAGATAATCGCTTCCTTCGCCGGTACCCCGGGTAATCTGGGAATGCGCTTTCTCGATCTCGGGAAAGAGATCCTGGATATCCTCCTCGGAAACACTCCCCTCCAGGTATCTGGTATCGTATATAAGTCCTTTGTGCATGGAACTCCCCCTTAATCGCCTTTTTTCGGGCTCCTGAAAAGATTATAATATCCCGAGAGTTTCGCCCTGAAATGGAACGGTTTGGTCATGTCGGAATTGGTGACCTTTATCCTGTTAAGCTCGTATACGTCCCTGTTTAGCCTGTCGAATCCCCTGTTGGTCGTGCAGGCGCCTTCGTAGCCGGCCCTTTTTACGGCGTTCTTCACCTTGGTGTTGAAACCGCCGGTCGGATAACAGAAATAACCGGGCGCCTTGCCCGTATTGTTCTCTATTATGTTCCTGGGTCCGTGAACTTCCCACCACAGGGTGCGGGTGTCTTCCACCGAAGGCAGATATACGTTGTTCACCGTATGTGCGCCGAAATCAATGCCGTTATCCATCATGAGCTTCACCTGGTCCCAGTCAAGATACCCTTCCCGCTCGGAAATATAGCCGGCTACAAGGAATATCGTCGCGGGCAGTTTATATTTCGCCAAAACAGGAAAAGCTTTAAGGTAATTGTCCTCGAAGCCGTCATCAAAAGTGATAACGACTGTTTTGGGATGGAATTTGCGCTCCTGGCGGATACCCCGGACAAGATCATCCAGGGAGATAACAGAATACTCTCCCATGACAAGGAACCTCATCTGCCTGTCGAAGTTCTCCGCAGTCACATTAAGTGAACTCCCCCGATCGTCGCTTATCGAGTGGTACATGAGGATGGGGATCACTTTCCTGGGCTTCATGTAGAAAAAATAGAAACCCGTCAAAAGCAGAACAACCACTAATAGAAATGCTATAACCCTTCTCAACGCTCTCATTACGGTCAGTTAGTCCTTTTTTTGTAATATAACAGACCCCTCGGCCGCCCCGTAAAGGGTTGCGGAGGGGTCTTTTCTTGATTCAAAGAAGCACTGTCGCGGTCACTTGACTATTTCTATCGCCGCCACAGGGCATTGGTCAGCACCGTTCTGGGCGGCTTCAGCCTTGTCCTCCGGTATCTCGTCCAAGATAGTAACTGCCTTATCACCCTTCATCTCGTATACTTCGGGAGCTATCTGGGGGCAGAGTCCACAACCAATGCATTTGTCCTGGTCAATTACAGCTTTCATGATAAAGCACCTCTCTTTCGTTTTCGCCTATTCTATCAGAATCAACTCACAGGGTCAAGCGGCTCCGGAAGGGACGATCTAGATATCCCAGACGGACCAGCTGCCCCCACCCAAAAGGATGAGGGGTATACATGCTCCCACCACTAAAAGACCGTATTCAACTCCCCCGTTCTGGAGAAAGAACCCGTACATGAGATTGATTTTCCAGATCCTCACGAGCATGGTGAGGGATATCGCCAAAGCCGACCATCTCGCCAGTATGCCCAGCATGAGAAATATACCGCCTATGAACTCTATACAGGCCCATGCCAGGGCGATCGTATAGGCATTCCCGAACCCAAGGCCTTCAACCATCTTGGCCGTTCCCTCCAGACCTATGCCGTCAAAGGTCCCGAAGAGCTTCTGCGCGCCATAGGCAACGAAAATGACCCCGAGCACGAGCCTGAGAACCAGCATGGAAAGATTGAACAAGTTTTCGTTCTTCATCTTAAATCCTTTCCCGATGAATATATTATCAGGTTTATTTTATATGAATATCGTTTAGAATACAAAATTTTTGAAAGAAATAACACTCCGGGGCGCATCTCAATATATATAAATGGAGGAAGCTTTATGGTACTGGCAGAAATCGTCAACTCCTGTGTTAACCTTTTTTTCCCCGAGACATGCGCCTTATGCGCCAAGCACAGCGCAGATTACCCTCTGCCGATCTGCCCGGATTGTGCGGGAGACTTAAATGATCACTTCCTCCCTCCTGCCAGCGGTTCCGGCCCCCTCGAAAATATCCTCTCCTGCGGACCATACGCAGGGAGCCTTCGCCTGTGCATTAAGAAGTTCAAGTACAACGGACGCCTCAAAGTGACCCCTTTATTCGGCGGGATGATCTCTTCCTGCCTGGAGAAGTACGGCGTCCTTCTAAAGGATTCCGACTGCCTGATACCCGTACCCCTGCATCCGGCAAAAAGACGGAAAAGAGGATATAACCAGTCGGAACTCATCGCGCACATCCTCCAGCAAGAGCTTTCGGTCCCCAGCCATAAACACATCCTGGTCAAAACCAGGAATACCGGAGCCCAGACGGGGCTTCCAAGGAACGAACGGGTAAGGAACCTTGCCGGGTCCTTCAGGGTTATCGACAAAGACTTGGTCGCCGGGAGGAACGTGGTACTGGTGGACGACATAATCACAACAGGAGCAACTCTTGAGACCTGCGCCCGGCAGCTCGTCCAGGCAGGCGCGGGCAAGGTATCAGGGTTCACTCTGGCCAGAACCCCGAGAAAACAGATCAGCTTTTCTGGTGTATGAAATATACTCCCAGCCCCACGAAGAGCACGTTACTGAACCAGGCCGCCACGACCGGAGGCAGAACGCCTCCTTTTCCCAGGGCCAGGCTTACCGCCATTACAGGTACATACAGCATGGCAACGGTAATACCCCTGACCATGCCCACTAACGGGTTGGCACGGCCTGTTTCTATGCTGAAAGGTACGCAGACAAGTATCGTAACAAGCGCGGCGAAAGGAAAGGACAGCTTGTAGTTGAGGTCCACAAGAAGCCGCCTGACCGTGGAGGGGGATCCCCTGCTGAAAAGGCGCAGGTATTTCCTGAGCTGCTGAAAGCTCATGAACTTGGGATCCCACTGGTGCGCCGAGAAGTCCTGGGGCTTCTCTCTTATATCAAGGCGCTTCTTCTTGTAGACTTCGGGATCGGGCGCGAACTGACCGCCTTCTCCTTTAGTGAAAACGATCACATCCGTCCCCATCCACGCACCATCTCCCAAGTATTCAACAAGCCTTGCGCTTATCTTCTCGCTGACGAGGTTATTTTCATCCTGTTTGTGAATGATGACGTTCTCAAGTCTCTCTTCTTTCTGAGAATATGATTTGGCAAAGATGATCTGGTCGCCTTTACCGTACACCGCGATATTCTTCATGTGGGAGGAGGATCTCTCCTTGCCAGTTTCAAGTTCCTCCTGTTTGATGCGGGTCGCTTTCTGCATGCTCGGGGGAACATATCTGTCATTGATTATGAAAGTGGCTATACACAAGATGAAGGTCACGCATACCACGGGCCTTAACAGTTTCCACAAGCTCAGCCCGCTCGCTATCACCGCCGTCACCTCATGGTGCTTGCTCAGGCTGTTGAAAACAAAAGCGGAGCTGAGTATGCAAGCGAAAGGCAGCATGTTCACGAAAGCGAAAGGCGCAAGGTAAAAATAAAATGAAAGGATGCTGCCCAGAGGTATATCATGCTTGAAGATGTCGTCTATGAATCCCAGAACGTCACCGATAATGCCCAGCACGACAAGAAGGAGCACACAGAAAACAAGGGCGGCCAAAAAATTCCCAAGAACGTATTTTTCCAGTATCCGCATTGTTTTTCCTTATTTTCCAGCGACCCTTCCGAAAAGAATAAAAGCTATGGCCGTAAGGATCATGTTCGCCGCCCAGACGCCCAGCCACGCGGGGATAAGGGCCCTTATCGCGAAGGCGACCCCGCTGAGCATGATCCCCCAGTATACAAGGAACAGGGCTACCGCCAGTCCCAGGCCGACGAATTTCTCCCTGCGGTGCGTCGTGATCGCCAGGGGGATACCTACCAGCACGAACACCAGATTCGAGAACGCCAGGGCGAGTTTTTTATGAAGCTCGACCCTTAGAGGAACGCTGTTAATATCATCTTCAGCCAGAGTGTCCATCTCCTGGAGCAGTTCCTTGATGCTCTTCTCCCTCGCCTTTTTCTGGATATTGCTGGTGTTTACCGCGTGCTCAAGGTTGAGCGTCATGAAATATTCCTTGAAAGTGAGCTTGTAGAACTCATCCGGCTTGTCTGGCATTACCTCATCGGCGGTTCCGTCCTCAAGCCTCAGCTTGACGGCGTCTTCCTCGGGCATGGGTATAACTTCCCCCTTCTTGGCGATAATGACCCTTGTCGCCTTTCCTTCGCGAGGCTGGTATATCCTTATCCCTTCGAGCTTGTTGCCCTTGACATTATGCACGAAGATTATGTAGTCCTTGAATCCCTTGACGAAAACCCCCGGCTCGAGCATCGCGGTGGGGTGTTTTATCCCTAGACTCTTTGCCAGTTTCCTGGCCTGGTATTCCGACTGGGGAAGGATCTTGTCATTAAGCGGCACATTTGCAAGGCTTATGATGAAACCGGCGATGATGATAGGCAGTATCACTTTGTATATGCTTATACCGCTCGTCCTGAGGGCAGTTATCTCATTGTCGCTGGAAAGCCTGCCGAAGCCGAGAAGTACCGCGGCAAGCACCGAGATGGGTATCGTGAAAATAAGGACATACGGCAAAAAAAGAAAGAATAGTTTGAGGACCTGAGTTATCTCAACGCCCTTATTCACCACCATGTCCGCGGTCTGGATGATGTTCCCGGCTGCAAGGATGATGGTCGAGACAAAAAGAGAGGCGGCAAAAGGGCCTCCCAGTTCTTTAAGAAGATATCTTGTTGTTATTCTCATTTTATGCTTACGGTGAATAGCCGGCTCTTTATTTGGCTAGAAGTTTCGTGAGCCCATAGGTCCTGGCATACAGCTTCTGGTCCTTTTCCCTCTCGTGGCAGGCTTTCAGATAAGGCACAAGGCAGAGCTTGCGCGCCTGGACGGCTACCATTTTATCCGAATGGCCTTCAAGCAGGGCTGAGACGGCCTCCACCCCCATTGCTGAGGCGAGAACCCTGTCGGGTGCGTTGGGTCTGCCGCCCCTTTGCACATGGCCGAGGGTTATGGGCCTGACTTCGTAACCTGTGGCTTCGGCGATGCTGCTTGAAAGATCGTGGGCGCTGGAAAACCCCTCGGAAACGATTATGATCCAGCTCCTCTTGCCGCGCTTCTCGGCTGAACGGATCTCCCCGGCCATCTCCTCTATCGTGATCTCTTTACCGGGATAAAGCACTTCTTCCGCTCCCCCGGCAAGACCTGCCATAACGGCTATGTAAGGCTCTTCCCTGCCCATCACCTCGATAACGTAGATGCGTTCCATGCTGGTCACCGTATCACGTATCTTGTCCACCGCATCCAGCACGGTATCTACCGAAGTGTGGGATCCCACCGTATAATCGGTATACCCCAGGTCATTATCTATGGTGCCCGGTATGCCTATGTTCGTAACGCCCCATTCGGAATGCAGTACATGCGCTCCCTGGAAAGAACCGTTCCCACCGATTATGACCAGAGCATCCAGGCCGTTCCGGGAAAGGTTATCTACCGCGCGCTTCTGCCCCTCCTTGGTCATGAAGGCGGAGGAGCGGGCCGTCTTGAGAATGGTCCCTCCGTTACCGAGTATATTGCTCACACTGCGGGAATCCATATCGATGAATTCGCCGTTGATAAGGCCCTCGTATCCCCTGAGCACTCCTTTGACCTCAAGGCCTTCATGACAGGCTTTGCGCACGACAGCCCTTATTGCGGCGTTCATCCCCGGCGCGTCGCCTCCTGAAGTAAGCACTCCTATCCTCTTTAACTTATCTGCCATACACCTCTCTCAGTATCTGTAATGTTCGGGTTTGTAAGGCCCCTCGAGCGGCACGCCAATATATTCAGCCTGGTCCCTGGTCATCCTGGTCAGTTTAACGCCTATCTTCTCAAGATGCAGTCTGGCGACCTCCTCGTCGAGTTTTTTGGGCAGGCAATATACCTTTTTTTCGTACTTGTCCCTGTTCTTCCACAGGTCCATCTGCGCCAGGGCCTGGTTGCTGAAGGAATTTGACATTACGAAAGAAGGATGACCCGTGGCACATCCAAGGTTTACAAGCCTGCCTTCGGCAAGGAGAAAGATCTCGCTGCCCCCGGGAAAGATGAATTTATCCACCTGGGGCTTGATGTTCACCTTCTTTATGCCCGGATAGTTCTCCAGCTTCGAAACCTGAATCTCGTTATCAAAATGACCGATGTTACAGACTATGGCCTGGTCTTTCATTCTTTCCATGTGTTCTATCCTTATTACGTCCCTGTTACCCGTGGCAGTGACGTATATATCGGCTTTGCCCAGTGTCTCTTCGATGGTCGTCACCTCATATCCTTCCATAGCCGCCTGTAACGCGCAAATGGGGTCTATCTCGGCGATTATCACCCTGGCGCCGAGACTCCGGAGCGACTGTGCCGAACCCTTGCCGACGTCACCGTAACCGCATACAACGGCAACTTTGCCCGCAAGCATCACGTCCATGGCCCGCTTGAGGCCATCACCCAGGGACTCCCTGCACCCGTAAAGGTTGTCGAACTTGGATTTGGTCACCGAATCGTTCACGTTGATGGCCGGCACCAGGAGAGTACCGCTGTTCATCATGCGGTACAGTCTGTTGACCCCGGTAGTGGTCTCCTCTGAAACACCTGTCCACTCCGAAACAAGAGTGTCCCCTTTAGAGGGGTCTTTCTTCAGGGAACTTTTTAACTGCTTGAAAAGACATTCCTCGTCCTCCCCGCCGGGCTCTTTATCAAGCACCGAAGGGTCCTTTCCCGCCTGCACGCCCAGATGCAGCATGAGCGTGGCGTCCCCCCCGTCATCGACCACTAGATTCGGACCTTTCCCGCCGGGGAAAGTGAGAGCCTGCTCGGTGCACCACCAGTAGTCTTCGAGGGTCTCCCCTTTCCAGGCGAAAACGGGCACACCTCTTTCGACCATAGCCGCCGCGGCGTGGTCCTGCGTCGAGAATATGTTACAGCTCGCCCATCTCACATTCGCTCCCAGCTCGATCAGCGTCTCTATGAGAACAGCCGTCTGTATGGTCATGTGAAGGGAACCCATGATACGCGCGCCAGAGAGGGGTTTCTGCTTGCTGTATTTTTTCCTTATGGACATAAGCCCGGGCATCTCGCGCTCGGCTATGGCTATCTCTTTCCTGCCCAGATCCGCCAACGCGGGATCCTTTATCTTGTAATCCTCGGTAGAAATTGCCATTTCATTCTCCTTTAACTGCTTTTTGGCAGACACCGGTCATTTGGCTTTTTTCTTCAGGACCTCGGCCATGTCGATCTCTTCCCACATGAAACCTTCCCCGTCCCTTCCGAAATGACCGTAGGCGGCCGTCTTCCTGTATATGGGACGCCTGAGCATGAGCTTTTCGATTATGCCCCCGGGGGTAAGGTCAAAATTCTCCCTGACCAGTTTTACGATCTTGTCTTCGGTGATCCTTCCGGTACCGAAAGTGTTCACCATGATGCTCACCGGTTCCGGTACGCCTATCGCGTAAGCGAACTGGATCTCGCACTTGTGGGCTATTCCCGCGGCGACTATGTTCTTTGCCACATAACGGGCCATGTAGGAAGCGGACCTGTCCACCTTTGTGGGGTCCTTGCCGCTGAAACATCCACCGCCATGGCTGCCCACGCCACCATAGGTATCAACGATTATCTTCCTGCCGGTAACTCCAGTGTCACCCTGCGGCCCCCCGACCTCGAACCGGCCGGTTGGATTAACGAATATCTTGGTATCCTTATCCACCAGTTCCTGGGGGATGACCTCCTTGATGACAAGCTCCTTCATATCCTTGTGGATATCCTTCATGTCGGTCTTGCGGTCATGATGGGCACTCACCACTATGGTCGCTATCCTTTTGGGTTTACCGTCCTGGTACTCTACCGTCACCTGGCTCTTGCCGTCCGGACGGAGATACTTGACCACCCTTTCTTTCCTGATCTTCGCCAGGCGCCGGGTAAGGGCATGCGCGAGGGTGATGGGCATGGGCATGAATTCACGCGTTTCGTCGGTCGCATAACCGAACATCATGCCCTGATCACCCGCACCACCCACATCAACGCCCATGGCTATATCGGGCGACTGTTCCTGAATGGACGTCATAACACCGCAGGTAAGGTAATCGAACCCGTAATCGGCATGTGTGTACCCTATATCCTTTATGGTATTCCTGACCACTTTAGGTATATCAACATAGCAGGAAGTCGTTATCTCACCCGCGACTATCGCCAGGCCCGTGGTCACCATGGTTTCGCAGGCGACACGTCCGGAAGGGTCCTCCTTGTATATAGAATCCAGCACAGCATCCGATATCTGGTCGCAAACCTTGTCCGGGTGCCCCTCGGTAACACTTTCAGAGGTGAATAAATACCTGTTCTTCATCCATTTCTCCTTTTTCCTTATTATAGCTCTTTTTTCCTGTACTCGATATCCGCCTTCTCAAGCGAACCTTTGTCCCCTATATCGTACCATCCTTCGTTGAACACATACCCGTAAACACCGTCCTTTTCTGAAACCCATTTGACGAAATTGCCCGGGGCATCCTTGACAAGATCGGTCCTCATATAATCCTTCATCATCCCGAGAGTCTCTTGCGGCATGAAATATATCCCGGTCGAGGCAAGGGTGCTCTTGGGTTTATCGGGTTTCTCCTGGAATTCTGTCAGTTTCTTGTCGTCGTCCAGCGAAACGATCCCGTACCTCTGGGCGAGTTTGCGGTCCTTGACGTCATACAGGGCGACACTGAACTTGTTCTTTCTCTTCGAGAAGGATATGAAATCGCTTATATCGAATTCGAAAAGGTTATCCCCGGCCAGTATGAGCACGTCATCCTCCGGATTCTCCTTCTTCAGCACCAGGTTTATATCGCCTATGGCGCCCAGCCTGTCCTCATTGGAGCGGGTGAGGTCGTTTATCACCTTGAGCTTTACCGAAAAACTCCTGTCGCGCACCCATTTGACTATCATGTCGTGGAACTTGTCGTTGGTAACGATGTAGATCTCATCACATTCTTCGATGGTCTCAAGCTTGCGTAAAAGCCGTTCCAGTATGGTAACGCCGCCGACCTTGACCAGGGGTTTGGGGCGGTCAAGCGTTAACGGGTACAGCCTCGTGCCGTATCCTGCAGCTAGTATCAGAGCTTTCATGTTTATCCTTTCCTTACATTCTACTTATTCGGACAACTCTATGGCTATATCAGGTACTATTTCGAGCAATCTTTTCCTGGCGAAATCCTGCACCTCTTTACCCGTGCTGAAAGTAAGCGCCTTTTCGGCGATCTCCTTCGCCTGGTCATAACTTATCGAACGAACGATCTTTTTTATCTCCGGAACAGCGATAGGAGAAGTACTGAACTCATCCAGCCCCAGGCCGAGCAGTATCATGGTAAGCGAAATATCCCCCGCCATCTCACCGCACAGGGCCACGGGTATGTTCTCACTGTGCCCGTTGTCTATCACCTGCTTTATGAGGTTAAGAACAGCCGGATGAGTGGGCTCATAAAGATAGGCTATCTTTTCGTTCACCCTGTCAACAGCCAGTGAATACTGGATCAGATCGTTGGTGCCGATACTGAAAAAATCGACTTCCTTGGCCAGCACGTCACTGGTAATGGCAGCCGAGGGCACTTCTATCATCGCCCCGACCGGGATATCCTTATTGAACTTGACCTTTTCCTTGCGCAGATCTTCCTTAACCTCCGAAAGGAGCATATTTGCCTGCCTGAGCTCCCCGACACCGGATATCATCGGATACATCAGCTTAAGGTTACCGAACGCCGAGGCCCTGAGTATCGCCCTCAGCTGGGCTTTGAAGATATCAGGTCTGGCGAGGCAGAAGCGTATCGCCCTCCACCCCAAGAACGGGTTCATCTCCCTCGGGACCTCAAGCTGCGAAAGGAACTTATCCCCGCCCAGGTCAAGGGTCCTTATAACGACACAATGGGGTTTTATCCTGAGGGCCACGGATTTGTAGGCGTTGAACTGTTCCTCTTCGCTGGGCAGATCCCGCCGGTTCATATAGAAATATTCGGTCCTGTAAAGACCTATGCCTTCGGCGCCGTGGGAGATGACACTTGCCACGTCCTCGGGAAGCTCTATATTACCCGCAACGGTGACCTTCTTGTTATCGGTCGTTTCGCTGGGGAGGGTCTTAAGCTCGACGAGTTCCTTTTCAAGATTCTCGAGCTTCTTCTTCTCCTTATGGTATTTGTCAAGAAATCTCTTGGTGGGGTTGACTATGACCACACCGTGCGTACCGTCAAGTATCACCTGGTCGCCGTTCTTGACCACGTCGGTAATGGATTCCAGCCCGACCACTGCGGGTATCTCCAGGGATTTCGCCATGATGGCGGTATGTGAGGTCCTGCCGCCAATATCGGTAGCGAAGCCTATCACCCGGCCTTTGTGCATCATTGCAGTATCCGAAGGAGAAAGGTCATAGGAGATTATAATGGATTTATCGTGAAGCCCTTCCATGCTCCTTTCTTCGGCTCCGATCAGGTTGCGAAGTATCCTTTTTCCCACATCGGTTATATCGCTTACCCTGTCCCTGAGGTATTCGTCCTTGGCCGAAGACAGAACGCTTATGTACTTATTGAGCACTTCCGCGAAGATGGTCTCGATATTCTTTTTCCTCTTTTTAAGGCGGGAGATGACCTCCTGCACGAGCACGCTGTCCTCGAGAACCAGAAGATGCGCCCTGAATATACTCCCGTGCTCTACCCCCATTTCCTTGGAGATCCTTCTTTCAATGGCAAGGACCTCTTTCCTGGTCTCGGCAAGAGCCCGCTTGAACCTGTCTATCTCGCCGGATACCTCTGATTCGGATATCTTGCGTTCCTGGGGTATCATGTCCTCCGTGCCGAAAACATGAGCTTTTCCTATCGCGATACCGGGCGCTGCCGGGATCCCCTTAAGCTGGATCTGTTTCTTCTTGGAAGACTTCTTATTATCAGCCATCAGATTAGTCCCCTCTTCTTCCTGCCACCTGTTATTCAGAATTTTTCAGGCTCCATGTCGTTAAGCAGTATCTCTTCCAACTCCTTAACGGCATGCTCAGCATCCTCACCATTGGCCACTATGGTCACCTTTGAACCCTTTTCCGCGGCGAGCATAAGTATACCCATTATGGATTTCCCGTTGACCTCCTGGTCATCCTTGATTATCGTTATGTCGCTCTGGTATTTATTAGCTATCTGAACGAACAAGGCAGCGGGCCTGGCGTGAAGCCCGGTCTTGTTCTTAACGACTATTTCTTTTCTGATCTCCATCAACTATCCTATCGCTATGGTCACTTTTATCCGATCCGATCCTCTCTGATCGTCCAGGACGATATCATTCCCTATGAAGACGGATATCCCCTGGAACATTTTCTTAAGTCCTATTTCGGTCTCGTTGACCGTATAAACCGGTCTGGCATAGACCGTATATTTTTTGTCCATGTAAAAATCGAGCACCGTGCCCGAGTACATGTCTTTCAGCGATAAAGCATCCGTTCGCAATAACCTTTGACGCGAAATCACCTTTTTATCCCAGACAAGAAAATTGAATTCCACCGCATGCCTCAAATCATATCTGCCGGAGGAATATTTTTCAAGCCTCTCAGAGAACATCACGGCCGGCCCTTCTCCAAGCATCACGCGTTTAGCCATCCCCACCTCGCAAGATGCCCCACCGGCTGAAGGGACAACGCTTCTCCTTGCAAGGTCGCATGTAATGAATCCACTATGCGTTCTCACGGAGGAGGAATATCCCCCCTTGAGGAAGCTGCTGCATCCGGATCTACCCGAAGCCAGGTCCTTCCACGGGAATTTTTCCAGGAAAACATGCGAGAGAAAAGATCCCCTCCGATAATTATCATAGATCAGGTGTTTTTTAAGGCCTTTCTCGGCCGCGCCTAGAACGTCATGTATATCAGCGTGCTCTCCCCGGAAAATGGCCCTTCTGGCCTTCCTCACCCTGAGCGAAAAACCCCTGCCCAGCTTATCATGGTACTTTTCCTTTACACGCGTCAGTGTGTTGACCAGGTTACTGCTTGAAGCCTTGTGGGCGAGCTCTCTTACCGAAGCTCCTTCACCGGGACTTATATAAATGTCCAGATGCCCGCTTCCCAGCAGGGTCTCACTGCCCGCGGAGCCGAGGTCCACTTCCACGCACTGGAAATTCCGGAGCTTTTCCCTTTCAGGTGGCTCTATCATGTCCTGCGCCCTTATCAGATGCCTGTACACACCGCTTCGAAGATGCGGCAGGTAAAGTCCGCCGAAAGTGCCGTGCCAGTAAGCACAGTTCGACTGTGCCTTGAAAAGCTCTTTCCTCGCGGCCCGGGTTCTCTCGCAGGCGATTCCATGCGCGTTTATAGCATCGCTCACAGAAAGCATCCTTTTGTGCATCCTGTCCGCCTCGGGGTATTTCCCGAGGAAGTTCCTGAAGTCCCCGCCGCTCCAGCCCATCATCTCTGCGTAACTTGAAGGCGGCACATTGCCCACTTCCTCGCATTCGACGCTGGAGAGAACATCAGAATATCTGACCGTCTCAAGCCATGACGCATTATCCTGTAAAAGAGCGAAAAAACTCTTGAGCCATCCCCTCTTGTGAACCCATCTGTACGTATGCGGCCAGGCACCGAACTTCTCGCCGTCATCGGCGAAGAAGAAACACGTGGGTTCATCACCTCTTGCGGCAGCGATACTCTTCATGTACCCTATCGATGCCCGCGGAGGCCTGAAAGGTATCGAATATCTGAGCGCTTTCAGGCAGGCGAATAAAGCCACCCTGCCCTTTTCACCGCTGGTAAAGCACGGCGCGAACACCTTTTCACCGAAACCCGCCATTTCCAGGTGGTGGTCGTCAACTATCGTGTATTTGATCCCCGCTCCGCTAAGTGTGTCCGCAAGGGAGGGGTCCCACACCCTTTCGGCGAGCCATGCGCCTTCCGGCTTCACTCCAAAGAGCCTTTGGATAAGGGTTTCTGTCAGCCTGAGCTGTTCCACCCTGTCCCGCTCGGGTATTATGGCCATTACCGGCTCGTAACAGCCTCCACCCAGTATCTCTATCTGGTCCCGATCGAGCAGCAGCCTGAGCTTATCCAGATAATCCGGGTGCCGCCCGTCCAGCCATTCGAGCATATTACCTGAAAAATGCAATGACGCCCTGACCCGGGGATATCCTCCCAGGGTATCAACAAGGGGCAGATACGCCTTTTCATACGCATTCTCAAATTCCGATACAAAGTTAAAGACCGGTTGATAGCAATGAAACGCCATTGCGAACTTTGCCGCTTTCACGCGTTCCTCATTTTTTCTTGTGTTCGTTCAATATCCTTACGATCACGTCGCTCAATTTATGCGTGTCGTGCCTGACGAATTCTTTCATGCTGGCTATGTGCGCTTTGACCAATGTTATGTTCTCTTGTCTGAGCCACCGTTCGTCGTTCTCATCAAGCTTCACCGGGAACTTGTTCTCCTTCGCGTATTTCTCATACAACGGCTTGGGGATCCGTGAAACATTCCCTACGCAGTAATTGATTATCGCCGGATGCGTATGCTTTATGATCGCCCTCACGTGGTCGCTTACAGAATAATAGTCCGTCTCCCCCGCTTCGGTCATTACGTTGCATATGTATATCTTGGGCACTTTTGACCTGATTATCTCTCGCTTTATCCCTTCAATGAGCAGATTGGGCATTACGCTCGTGTAAAGACTGCCCGGGCCGAGTATAATGGCATCGGCCTCTCTTATCGCCTCGACGGATTCCCTTGCGGCTTCGCACCCGTCAGGCGTAAGCGTCAGGCGGTTGATGGGGCTGTTGCCCTCTTCGCGTATGCGGCTTTCCCCCACCGTCTCCTTGCCGTCCTCCCTTTTGGCAACAAGCCTGACCTTTTCAAGAGTAGCGGGCACCACGTTGCCCCTTATGGCCAAGACCTTGCTGGATTCCCTGATCGCCCTGGCGAAATCCCCCGTAACCTGTGAAAGAGCGGTAATGAAAAGATTCCCGAAATTATGTCCCCTGAGCTCTCTGCCCTCACTGAACCTGAACTGGAAAAGAGCGCCCAGCAAATCCTCTGAATCGGAAAGGGCCACCAGACAGTTGCGTATATCCCCCGGCGGCAGAACGTCGAACTCTTCCCGCAGTCTGCCACTAGAGCCCCCGTCATCGGCTACCGTGACGATAGCGGTAATGTTGCTCGTCTTCTGCTTAAGCCCCGTCAAGAGGGTGGACAGCCCGGTCCCGCCGCCGACAACGACTATCTTGGGACCTTTTTCCAGGATGCGTTTTTCATATATCTTCTCTACCAGCAGGTTCTCGGCCCGTCCCGGCTCCGGCACCAGGGCCGCCATGAGCGACTTGAGTATCCTCTTTACGGCTATTATCACGCAAAGTATACCGGAGATAATGACAAGGCCCGCTATGGCCTTGTTCTCGGGGTTGCGTTCAAGTATGACTATCACAAACCCCATCGAGACCAGAAGTATCCCGAAGACCGTAAGGAATATCCACCGCTTTATGAGCATCCCGGGATATAACCACTTTAGCCGCTTCATGCTTATCCTTGTATCCTGATCAGGCTACTTTTTTAAGTTCTTCGTCTTTGACTATCTTCAATATCTCCTGCGGCGATGAAGCCGAAAGCAGCCTGTCCCTGACGAACTTGTCGTCCAAAAGACGTGATATCTTGGCCAGCGCCTTAAGATGGGGACCGGGAGTCTCGCCCGGCGCTATAAGGAGAAAGAAAATATGTGTCGCTTCCCCGTCCAGGGATTTGAAGTCCGTTCCTTCCTTCGAGATCCCCAGAGCGGCTACCATTTTCTTTACCTTGGCGCACTTGGCATGCGGAATAGCAACCCCTTTTCCTATACCCGTAGAGCCGAGCATCTCCCTTTCCTGAAGTTTTTTCAGGACCAGATCCTTGTCCGGTTTCTTGATGGAACCTGAAGAAACGAGCAGTTCTACCAGTTCCGAGATTATCTCCTCCTTTTCGGTCGATTGGAGGTCCACGGATATCGCGTCTTTTGAGAGTAAATCTATAATGTTCATGCCACTCCTAATTTATTATTTATCCCACAATAATATATATTCGCACCTAAAACATTTTTTCTGGAAAGCTCCTGAACTAGAGAGGTCTTCTAAAAATGGAGCGGGTGATCGGGCTCGAACCGACGACAATCACGTTGGCAACGTGATGCTCTACCAACTGAGCTACACCCGCTCGACTTGCGTACAATTTCTTATAAAGAAAAAGATGGTACCCGCACAAGGGCTCGAACCTTGGACCCACTGATTAAGAGTCAGTTGCTCTACCAGCTGAGCTATGCGGGCACCGTTATTTTAGAAGCGTATTATATCACAGGGTCAAAAAAAAATTCAAGTATAAATATAATATTAATAACGTATCTTCAACCCTCAAGCCCTTTTATAGCCTCCCGTGGCTTCATAGCTATGGGTCTTTATATAATCGATCACTTCTTCGATCTCCCCCTCGGCTATGGATATACATGTATCGGCGCATCCGTAATAAATACGGATCGTGCCGTCATTGACTATCGCCGAACTGGGGAAGACAACGTTAGGGACATCCCCCACCCTTTCATACGGTTCCGAAGGGGCAAGGAGGTAATCCTTTGTCCTGTAAAGGACCTTCCAGGGTTCTTCAAGGTCCAGTATCGCCCCGCCGGCGTAATAAAGGTAGCCGTTACAGCTCGTCCAAACGCCGTGGTAGATCAGAAGCCACCCATGCTCGGTCTCTATCGGCGCCGGACCGGGGCCTATCTTAGTGGATTGCCAGCTGCTCCTGGTGGTACCGAAAACGAAACGGTGACAGCCCCAGTTGACAAGGTCAGGGCTCGAGGAGAAGAACATGTCCCCGAAGGGAGTGTGCCCTCTGTCGCTCGGCCTGCTGAGCATGGCATACTTACCGTTTATCTTCCGGGGGAAGATAACGCAGTTCCTGTTCGCCGGCAGCGTCAGGTTCTCTTTCTGTTCGAACCTTTTGAAATCCTTGGTGGTTGCCATTCCTATCACTGGCCCCTGGGGCGAATCCAGACACCAGGTGAAATAATACGTATCGCCTATCTTTGTAAGCCTGGGATCATAGGTCCTGTCGGTTATCCTGAGATATTCGTCGTCGCACTCCATCTTCAGTATATCCGGTTCTATATCCCACTTGATACCGTCCTTGCTGAAACCCACGTGCATGGTGAAATTGAAGTCTATTTCGTCCACGCGGAATATCCCCGCATATCCGTCTTCAAAAGGGACTACAGCGCTGTTATGTATACTGTTGGCCCTGGGTACCGCGCTGGCGGTGATTATGGGGTTGCCCTTATACCTTTTCAGGACACTTTCGTTCGCCATGATGACTCCTTTTCTTGTCGAGGTATATTTTCAGGTAGAGCATTTTATATCATGAAAGCCGTAAAATTGCAACTGCCAGGACCATTTATTCGGTGTACCTGGCGGCAATTGGCATTCTCCTGCCTGAACCGAAGGCCTTGCTGGTCACTTTGATCCCGGGAGGGGCCTGCCTTCTTTTATACTCGTTCCTGCTGACGCTCCTTACCACCCAGTTCACGAGCTTTCCGTCCAGACCGCTGGAGATAAGTTTTCTCGGGGACTCTCCCTCGTCCAGATACCGGTAAAGCACCTCATCAAGTTTATCATAAGGCGGCAGGGTATCCTGGTCCAGCTGCCCCGGCTTCAGCTCAGCAGAAGGAGGCCTGTCGATTATCTCTTGCGGGATAAGCTTCTTTTTCCTGTTTATATATCCAGCCATTTTGTATATCATCGTCTTGGGGACATCGGATATAAGGGCAAGACCTCCTGCCATATCACCGTAGAGCGTGCAGTATCCAACGGCCAGTTCGCTTTTATTGCCCGTACTGAGCAAAAGATGACCGTACCGATTGGAAAAGGCCATCAGGATATTACCCCTTACCCTCGCCTGTATGTTCTGGAAGGTTATACCCAGGTCTGTCTCATCCTCCGGCTCAATGTCGTTCTTAAGAGCTTTTAGATAGGAGGTATATATATCGTTAATTGGTATCACCCTGAAGGATATACCCAGGTTCGAGGCAAGCTGCTTAGAATAATTCTCGGTTTCCTCTGAGGTATATTCCGAAGGCATGGTGATGCCCAGCACGTTCTCCGGCCCTATGGCGTCGGCGGCTATACAGCTGACAACGGCCGAATCTATCCCGCCCGAGAGGCCTATTACCGCCTCCCTGAAACCGCATTTGGACATGTAATCGGTCAGTCCCAGCACCAGGGCCTGGTAAACGGATTCTATCTCATCCTGGGGGGAGTAACTTCCCTCGCTGGCCCGACCAGATGTATCCACCGTCTTGATTTGTTCGGTAAAAGGTGAAAGCACGGCGAGCGGTTCACCCTGCGCGTCCACCGAAAGGCTCCTGCCGTCAAAGACAAGCTCATCGTTACCACCCACCTGGTTCACGAAAATGAAAGGCTTGCCGTGTTTGATCGCATGGCTTTTTATAAGGTCATACCTGATCTTTTCCTTGCCCGCGTAAAAAGGCGATGCCGAAACGTTGATGAGTATCGTCGCTCCGTTTTCTTTAAGTTTCTCGATCGGGTCGCACCCGTAAACCATTCTCGGCCAGAGCTCATCCGCCGTCCACATGTCCTCGCAAACGGAGATGCCCAGCATCTCCCCCTTGAATGGAATAACAGCCGGCTCGGGAGCGGGCTCAAAGTAGCGCGTCTCGTCAAACACATCATAGGCGGGAAGAAGCGTCTTGCTGCTGGAGCCGAGCACCTTTCCCCCATGTATCAGAACGGCTGAATTGTAAAGCCCCTTGCCTGTTTTTTTACCGGTAGGTACAGGCGAACCGACGATCATGCCACTGGTCGGATATTTGCCTGAGATCTGCTCGAGTTCGCGCAGGGCTTCCTGCGCCTTTTCTATGAAACCCGGCTTTTCCAAAAGGTCACGCGGAGGATATCCGGTAACAGATAGCTCCGGAAAGACTACAAGATCCGTTCGCTTGGCATGGTCACAGAAAACATCCACGATCTTTTTAAGGTTGCCGTCAATATCTCCTATGACCGGATCTATCTGCGCTATGGTCACTTTCATTATTGTCCCCTTTTTATGGCGCGCCCGGCAGGACTTGAACCTGCGACCTACTGGTTCGAAGCCAGTTGCTCTATCCAGCTGAGCTACAGGCGCTCGCCTTTCTTTCTTCTTTGAAGGTATAAAACCGCCTCGATTATCATCCATATCTCCAACAGGAACAGCATGCTGCCGATAACGAACCTGAGATGCGATCCCGTATTATAGAAATTAACAAGCCCTACCGTCATCGCCCAGCTGGATGTGATTATCATGAATATCATCGGTACGCCTGTTGTCCAGGCATTGGTCCTCTCCTCCTTGATGATGTATATCGTCGCAACAAGCAGAACCAGTCCCGCCAGAAGCTGGTTGCTTATACCGAAAAGCGGCCATAAAAGCAGCGCCCCCTTGCCGCTTCCTTCACTGAAGGCAAGAGCCGCCGCGGCAAGGACAACAAGAGCAGTCGCGGGATACCTTTTCTGCATAGGTTTGATTTTATAATCGACCGCCAGCTCCGTCACCACGTACCTTTGTATACGGGTGGCCGTATCGAGAGTAGTACCGGCAAAAGAAGCGATGAGAACGCCAATAACGGCCTGTCCGTACTCAAGCGGGATCCCCAGGGCCGTAAGCATGTTGGCCGAGCCGTTAACGAAAGCGGCTACCTTCGCGGTAAGCCCCCGAGCCGCTTCCCAGCTCGAGTAATGATACTCCCACGCGGCGCTTCCACTCAGCACCTCACCGGTGGCTGTTTTCGCGAAAATACCTATCCCCGCGGCCACTGCCACCACAACAAGCACTCCGACAAGGCCCTCTGCGAGCATGCCGCCGTATGCCACAAAATGAACATCCTCCTCGTTCTTCAGCTGTTTTGAGCTGGTGCCGGAACTGACCAGCGAATGAAAACCGCTGATGGCCCCGCAGGCGATGGTTATAAAAAGGAACGGCAGTATGGGCGGAGCCCCGTCGGGCGCGAGCTGTACGGCCGGGGCGACCATCACCGGATGCGCGAAAAAGATACCAAGCACTATAAGAATTATACCAACTATCAGCTGGTGCGAATTAACGTAATCGCGTGGTTGTAAAAGTGTCCAGACAGGCAACACCGAGGCTATGTACGCGTAGATAAAAAGCACTATTATCCACATGGCCATGGGCGTAAGACCGAAAAGTCCGGGCATGCTGAGCGGCATGCTGACCCCGACAATTATGGACGCGTACATAAGGACCACCGCGACGATGGACATTACCGTCATATTCCACTTTTTGCGGTACGCCAGCCATCCCACAGATACCGCTATCGGTATCTGTATCCACACCGGGAACACCGCTTGCGGGTACATCTTGAATATTACCGCCATCACCATCCCGAATATGGCGACGACTATCCACAGGGCGAACAGTATAACGAAAAGAAAAAGCGTCCTGACCCGTGGGCTGATGACCCCTTTTGAGAGCTCACCGATGGATACGCCTTTTTTCCGGGTGGACATCATCAAGGAAGCGTAGTCATGAACCGCGCCCGCGAAAATTGAACCAACCAGTATCCAGATAAGCGCGGGCACCCATCCCCAGATAACGGCTATGGCGGGTCCTACAATGGGGCCGGTACCCGCTATCGAAGCGAAATGGTGACCGAAAAGCACTTCCCTGTTCGTGGGCACGTAGTCCACATCGTCTCTCAGCTCTTCGCTGGGCACGGGGTTGTCCCTCCTGGCACGGAACACCTTCCTGGCTATGTAATTACCGTAAAAGTGATAAGCCGCCCACAAGACCAGAATAGAAAATATTGTTATGTAGACCGAATTCAACCGGACTCCTTTACTTTTGTATAATACACAAGGCTGTCCTCAAGCCACTGGCGGGCGTTACGCACGAAATCAGACCAGCGCGAGGCCAGGCATAATCCCCGTGCGGTATCGGCATTGCCCTCTCCGATACGGCGGGATATCGTCGCCAGGTCCAACTGCAGCCTGAGCGGAACGGATCCTTTCTCCTCATCCGCAAGAAGATCATTGAGTTCGGCCAAAGCTTCTGCGCCCTTTAACAGCGAATCAAAAAGCGCCTGCTCTCCTCCTATGGCCTCGAGCATTATCGGGTTAACCGGTCCCAGCCTGGTGATCTCAAGATCCCCGGTCTGTTTATTAGAGATATTATCCGACCCCACGTACCCCAGGCCTTCCTCGGTGAACCCGAGCTGGAAAATTCGGTGATACATCGTCTCCAGTCTGGGCCCTTCGGTGGAAAGCCTGTAATGGGCCCTCAATCCCCATAATCCGAAATCTATATGCTCGTTAACAAGCGGCACATATCTTCTGTAGAACTTCTTTTCGAAGATCTTTATCGCCTCCACCAGCGTGCTGCGGGCTTTCTCCGGACTGAGCACCATACCGGCAAGTTTTTTGTGCCTTTTTATCTCGCTGCCGGCGAGGTACTCTTTCAGGATACCGATAGCTTCGGTCTGGTCCTTGTTCATAACGGGAAGTTTAACCTTCAAATAGTTTTCCGACATTTTATCATTGCCTGCGAAAAGCCTGTATATCCACAAAAGCTCCCTTAATTTGGCCTCGCTGGAAAGGTCGAAATCAATGAAGGTCGGGTGTATTTCGGAGAGGTCCCCGGAAACCTTGGATAGATCCGGTATTATGTACCCCTCCTTCACCTTGGTTATGCGAAAACCCCCCAGTCCGCCGCCGCCTTCATGAGGCTTAACGAAGAATGTAATATCCCCGGTCAACTGTTCAAGCTCGTCCACCGCCTGGAAAAGTTCATCAACAACCTCTTCGACGCTCTTTCCCTCCACGGGCACCTTTACATATCTTGCTACCTTGCTCCAATCGCTTCCCTCCTCGGAAAGCAACCGATAGGTGCTGTCCTTATCGGAGAACACGCTTCCCGGGGCGGTGACCCTGCCGGGGACGGTGACCGTACCTTTCTGGGCCAGCTCTTCTGCCAGAGCAACGTTGTATACATTCTTGTCAACACACTGGCTGACCAGTAAAGTCTCCTCAGGATCGACATTGACCTCCTTAAGCAGGTGTTCCCGGGTGTTCACCACAACGGCCTCGGCGGCATAGCCTTTCTCCCTGCAGAAATCATTAAAGATCCTGGCCGTCTCATAAGAGGTGGGCAGGTCATCGTGAGAAGCGTTGACCACAACTATCCTGGAAGGCACCTTTACGGAATCTTTTTTGAAAGAACCTTCAAGGCGGCAGGATGAAGATATCCGATGTCCCCTGATGAATTCGTTGAACTTCTCTATAAGGGAACAGTTGAAACCCCCTTCCTCCCCGTCAAAACTTAACGCGTTGATGTAAAAAGGGGCTTTATAGGGATCTCTCCCGTCATAACCTGTGACGTAGTATCTGGGGTCACGTTCAATCATGCGATTTCCTTTTCTTTTGAGATCATGCGGGCTCGGCGGTTTTTACCCGGCCCGGTTTTTTCAACGAAAGCCTTTCGTATACTAGCGATACTATTTTCGCGGTCTCGGGAGTAAGACGCCTCTTATTGGAAATATCCAGCAGGTTCCCCCGGGACTGTATCTTCAGGACCGGCGCGTTGGGTTCTACCCTAAGTGAAGGAGCCGGCACCCCCGAAGTCAGCAGAAATTCATCCGGCCCTGAGCAGTCCCACAGTGAGGCGCCTTGCTTGAGGTGCTTAAGGCCCTTTCTTTGCCGGCGGTAGACACCCGGGAAGAGATCACCGGTCACCAGTCTCTTTTCCAGACGGTTATGTATGATAAGCTGGCTTCCCTCGACCGGACGCATGAGTTCCTCTGCGGGAAAATCTTTTATATAACGCCTTAGGAGAACGTCTTTATCCTGCAGGAATTCGGCTATGTGCAACAGGAAAAGCGTTCCTTTTCGATTAGCTGATAAAGAATGAAGCACCGTCAAAAGAGAGGTCGAGTTCTGGAACCTGGGGTTTATCTCGACCGGATATGCCGTCCCGTCCTTTACCACGAAATCCATGCCGAAAAGACCCCTGAACCCGGAAGAAGCCATCCACCGGCCGATCGTTTCCATATAGCTCTTGACCTGACGCACAAGAGCAGGGTCAAGGTCCCTTGCCGCGGAATAATCGTTCCCGCAGAAGGACGCCGGGGAATTGCTGCACTCGGGGATACCTGTCATCTGCACCGAAGGGGCTGAACACATTACTCTGGGGCCGTTCCCGGAAGAAAGTACGACAGCGTTGACGTTCAGTGAAAACCCGTCAATATACTTTCTGATGAGAGCGGTGGCTTCAGGATGATGCTCCACCAGGCTCTTCAGGTCTTTCGGCCTTTTTATCAAAAAGGTATAGTGCCCGCTGGAGCCGTATGGGAACTGTATAACGAAAGGAAGCTCGAGGTCCTCTCGAAGCCTCTTGAAATCCGCCCTGCTGATCCTGTCCACGATGCCGGGTATCTGCGGAAGAGAAAGCCCGGGCAAGCTCCTGTGCAGAAGAGCTTTGTTGTCGAAACGTTTTTTTATCCTCTGGGCGACCGCGAGAAGGCGCGGATTATTTCTGTACCTGCCTTTTCCATTCTCAAGACGTCTTACCGACCTGTAACAGATCAGATTAACTTTCCCGCCTTGCGTCACCAACCTGCGTCTTATCCTGCGACCAAGATCCCCCTTGAGGCTGTCATTAAGGTCCTCGTTCGACCAGTCCCTGCGTATACCAGTCCCGCCCTCCACGGAATAAACATCCTCCGGCCTGAAATAAACGGGCAGTTCCCTGCCGTGATCACAACATATGATAAGATCCAGCGGAAGGATGCGGTTTATCCCGCAGGCGTCGTGCGCTCTTTGCCCGAGCCACCCCCACTTGCCGTATTTCTCAATAAGATATTCGCTTATTTTCTTCATTTCAGGAACTCTTATCCGCATCTGAAATCCGGGAAATACTGCGCCGGTTTCAGCAGATTCTCACGCAAAAGTTCTTCTAACGATCCGGCGTCTTCCATTCTGACCTTCCCAACATAGATTATACTCAAATCCTTGTGTTGTTCAACATACTTGCGAAGTTTTATCCATCCGCTGATATAATGTGATCCTTTCGTCAAACATCCTTTCAGCGAAGTGTCCGAAATGCCCCTTTTGGCCCTTTCGACAAGACGGTAAGCCATATAACCCGGAAAATACCTTTCCAGACCCCTGTAAGCCTCGTAGAACGAGCCCCTCATGCAAAGATGCGTAGACAGAGAGCGTCCGGCATAGAGCTTCATCTGGCGCGTATCCACTTCAAGACAACCCGATACATCTTCCATCATAACGGCCAGGCCCTCTTCGGTCTCGTTGTAGCCGGCAAGGCCTTCGGTGAATATCCTGTAGGGCTGAACAGCTCCGTTAGCGCCCCTGTATACATGAACCTCTATCTCATGCACTTTTAATCTCTGCACCTCGGCCCGGGTATATCTTATCCGGGAGTTAATATACAGCGTCCTGTCCTTGCCCGATACGGTTATCTTGGGTATGATCTTATCGGTTATCCTGACCTTCCATTCAAGGCCTTTCCCGCGCATATATTCGCTGAGTTCCCCCGCCATCTCTTCCGGGGTAACGCTTTCCTCGGGAAAGGCGTAATCACTTTGAAGGCTATTTTCCAGTATGGCCGCCGCTTTTTCGATGCAGCCCTCTTCGGGGGTGCCGTGCAGCTTTTTCGCCACTTCGCCGAAAGACCAGTCCCCGCAATCCAATAGCTCCTGCTCGGTCAGCATGAAATCGATCTTGCGGCGGAAGATGCCCTCCAGAAGATCCTCTTCCCTCAGGCTATCGCGCATCCTCCGGAGAGTGTCCTTCTCTCCGGTGAAATCCTTCTTTTTATAAATGAACCGGGGATTATATTCCTTCTCCCTCGCCAGGTTCAAGAAGAACTTCTCCTGTTCCTCCAGACGGTTGACGGGCGTGAGCAGGGGATAAAAATCTATTTCCCTTGCCAGTTCGCTTATAGCGGCGTCTATGCGCTTAAGATCGGCTCTTATCATGATCTTTTCAAGGGATACCCCACCGGCATAATGTAAACCGGCATCTCTTCTTCGGTCCCCAGGACCCTGCTTACCTCTTTGTCCACGAAAGCGCCCACCATAACCGTTCCCAGACCCATGCTTTCCGCCTGCAGGTGGACATTCTGTCCGAGGTGACCGGTATCCATGCTCACATACCTGTTGACGCCTCGCTGGCCGTACCTTCTTGCGGTCTTGGCATGCTGGGCAGTGACCACCAGCGTAAGAGGTGCCGTGCGCACCATTCTCTGGGACAAAGCCGCCTTGTAAAGTTCATCGCGAAGATCGCCTTTTTTAACCAGTTCGAGCTGGTGTCTCCTCCAGTCATACGAATATATGCCCTTATTGAGACCGACCACGTCCCCTACGACAATGTATATCTCAAGAGGATAAATAGCGCCGGCGGAAGGATAGGACCTGGTCGGGCCGGTCAGACCATCATGGGTACTCCCCCCGGCGGCCCAGAGAAGCTGCGAAACCTCATCTAGCGTGAGCGCCCTGTCCGAGAAATTCCTTGTTGACTTGCGCTGGTATATCGCCTCCTCCACCGACACGTTGCCTTCATGACTGGGCTCAGGAAGTTTCACGATCTCTCCGGGTTCCGGACTGGCCGGCTGGGAGATAGCCAAAGAACAATTGACCGCAAAAAACATGACCGATAACAATATCTTCACTGAACGCATTTTTACCCCCTTATCTTGGCACCATAAGAATAATCGCTTTTCTCCAGCAGAGTATCCCCCCATATCTCATCAGGCTCCATGCACAGGTAGATCCAGGCGGATGTCGGATAAGCCCTTATCCATTCTATCATTTTATTATACATGAGGCTCCTGAGCCTGGCGGGATACCTGAGTTTTCCGTCCGCGCCGAGAAAGAATTCCCCGGCGTAATACATCCGGTTCTCCCCGAACCTCTGCTCGGCGACCTGCTTCAGACCCGGAGTATAACGTAAAGTGCCCAGGCTCATCCATTCGGTGTTCTCTAGGATATCCCTGTTCGAGAACAGTTCTTCTACGGTTTGCCTGTACTCATCCTCCCACCCTTCGTAATAGATTATCGGGTCAAAATGGAAACCTACTTTGAACCCTCTTGCGGCGGCGCGTGAAGCGGCCCGTATTCTTTCATCGATCGAACTGGCGCCTTTCTCGTATTTCCGGGCCATCTTCCTTGTGTTGATGGACCAGGAGACCACCACGTTATCATGGGGCTCGTGCCTGAGAACGTTTTCGATATCGACCGTTTTCGTCTTAAGTTCAAGAACAAGGTTCCTCATCTGCCTGAACAAGGGTATGAGGTACGAGGAGTACGAGGTATACTTATCCAGATAGAGAGAATCGGTGAATTCACCCGTACCTATGCGCGTCCTGCGGCCGACCCTTGCATCGAAATCCTCTATCGGCGCGCGATAATCATCAACATTCGCCTGGAACACAAGCCATGGTGAGTTGCTGTACATCTGCAGGTAACAGTACGAACAGTCCATGGGGCAGCCGAAGCCCAGATTGAGTATGTTGTAACCGCACCTGTGGACGTTCTTTGTACAGGGACAGGGTTTCACGTATCCGGATCTATTCTTCGTGACCAGGATCCGCCGGGACCTTTCGTTATAAAGCTCGACCTGGGATTTGCCGGTGAAAGATGACAGGATCTGCCCGGGATCGTCTATAATATCCACGCTTGCCTCCGGGAAGCGCGAGAGAAAAGACCCGGTCCATTCGACGCTCTCGACCGACCTTTCCACGTATATTTTCTCCGGCAGGATCCTGAAATCCCAGGCCTCCGGCTCCGGCACCGGTTTATCGACGGTAAAAGGCATGATATGCGGGTCGTCCCCCTCTCTCATAGAGGGATATCTCAACTTGAGAAGAGCTTTTTTTATCCTGCGAAAGAGGCCGTTCTTACCTTTCTCGACCATGCCGCCAAGGTCTATACGGATGAACACCTGTTCCGGCTCCACTGAACGCCCGCGGCATATTTCATAGACAAGCCGCGCAAGTTCGTTCTTTTTATTGACGCCCAGGCGAATAGGTACTTGTGCGGAAAGGTGATCCTCTATTTTTCTTATAAGATTAATATTATTTTCCAATGACATGCCGGTATTATACCCTAGAACATATGTATTTGAAAGGATTAACGAAAAAAGCCGGCCCGAAGGACCGGCTTTTCCGTTAAGATGGGGTGAGCGATGGGATTTGAACCCACGACAACCTGAGCCACAGTCAGGCGCTCTACCAACTGAGCTACGCCCACCACAAGAATAACCTAGACGAATCCTTATTCTATGTGCTCGAAAGCCTTAAGTCAATTAAAAAAATGCGAGTTGACTTATAAAAATCACGTTGTTATAATTATAAATCTTGTTCATCAATGCAAGTGCTTAGAGCTATATATGGTTACAAACGGGAAGTGGCGCAGTTTGGCTAGCGTACCTGCTTTGGGAGCAGGGGGTCGTGGGTTCGAATCCCACCTTCCCGACCATTATGATATCAGCGGATGTGGCGGAACTGGCAGACGCGCTGGCCTTAGGAGCCAGTGGTTTTACCGTGGGGGTTCGAGTCCCTCCATCCGCACCAGAATTAGTCAAT
The DNA here is from genome assembly GCA_014728045.1 of Candidatus Omnitrophota bacterium. NCBI lineage: Bacteria > Pseudomonadati > Candidatus Omnitrophota > Candidatus Omnitrophota bacterium. The sequence continues at coordinate 109,960 of WJMH01000012.1, read as the reverse complement.
ATGTTATTTAACCGATTGCGCCCGTAGCTCAGCCGGATAGAGCATCTGCCTTCTAAGCAGAGGGTCACAGGTTCGAATCCTGTCGGGCGTGCCAGTTCAGTAAAAAACCCGGCTTTGCCGGGTTTTTTACTTTATCCGGCCTGGCGCCCACTTGCCCGCCGGGTCTTGACTGTGTTATACTTACTCCGTCATGAGAACTTTCTTGAAAATCCTTTTATTATTAATCCTCCTTACGGCCATAACTCTGGTCACGGTGTATTCGGTGAACAAAGAGGATATCCACAGGAGGATACGCCTTGAGGCTACCCGGTTTATGTCCGAGGCACTTAACAGGCCTGTTCGCATAGGTTCGGTGCGTTACCTCCCCTTCCAATCCGTCATTCTGGATCACGTTGCCATATCCGGAGTGAACGAGGCGGAGGATACTCTGGCGGACATCAACAGCGTCACGATAACCGTCGATATGCTGAAACTATTACGGGAGAAACGCCTTAAGACCACGCTGGTGGTCGAGGGGTTTCATTCCACGGACCTCATAACCAACTTCACCCTCCGCACGCTTTCGCGAAAGGCGGCCACTTACGCCGAAGCGGCGGATACCGATCTTATAGAGTCTGTCTCGATACTGGAAGCAGTTGCCGGCAACACCGAGCTTACCTTACGGGACATCTTCGGTATCCTTGAAATGGATCGGGGGACCATAACCAGCGGAAAGCTGCACTTTGAATGCAAAGACACCGAATACCTGGCGGATTTCACTCGAAAAGAGAAAGAAAGGTCTGCCTATGATCTTTCCGTGCGGTCGCGTAACCTCGGTTTCACTTCTCGATTGGTGGTGAACCGGACGGATCTTCTGATAGAAGAGTTCAGGGGCATGTTCTACACCCTTCGCTTCGACCTTAAGGGAGAAGCTCTTGACCTTCTCGGTGAGAATTTCAGGCTTTCCGTTAACGGAACGGTCAATACCCAGCTGGAGTCCTTCCCGGAAATGCCCGGTGAGATCGGCAGGTTCGCAAGAGCGCATCCCATGAAAGGACGAGTAAGGATCAACCTTTTCCTGGCAGTGACCGGCATGCTCCCGGAAAATTGGCAGATACGATCTACCGTCTCGGCTACGGACCTTAAAATAGACAAGCTCCGCATAAAAGAGCTCTCGGCCAAGCCCACCGTGACAGGCGGCAGGCTGCATATACCGCTTATTAACGGCGTGATTTACGGGGGCGTTCTGGGCGGGGGCCTTAAGATGGACCTGGCGGACAGGGATCTTCCCTTCATGCTGGATATAAGCCTTAACGATCTGGATTTCGGCAGGCTCATGGGCGATCTTACGGGTAATAAGGGGAACATCTACGGCAATTTCCATCTGGGGCTTGAACTGAGCGGATACGCGAAAGAGACCAGTACTTTTTCCGGAAGTGGCAGCGTGAAGATCTCCGAAGCGGACCTGGGGCCAATGCCTATACTCACCCCCCTACTCGGAGACGTGTATATAGCCGCGCAGGCAGTGGTCCCGGCCATAAAACCGGTAAAGATCGACAGCGCGTCAATGAGTTTCAGGATAAAGAACCGCCGCGTCGAAACGGATGACCTGATCCTTCACGGTGAAGACATAACCATAAACAGCGAAGGGTACGTGGACTTTGACGGCAGACTCGATCTGGTTTTCGAGAACCGCCTCCTCGACCCTTCCGCAGAGGATCAGGAATGGACGACAGCGCTCAGGAACGCTATCGTGAGTTTCGGAAGGTTCCTGGGAAAAACACGCCTGACGGGAACTCTGGAAGAGCCCAGATGGACCAAATAAAGGCTAGTTCGCCTCCACGTATTTTTTGAGCACTCTCTTCATCTTACGCAGAGCCCTTCCCCTGTGGCTGATCTTGTTCTTGTACGCGGGCGCCATCTCAGCGAAGGTCTTGTCATGGTCTTCGGGCACGAAAAGCGGATCGTAACCAAACCCGTTCTCGCCCCTGGGGCTGCTTACTATCCTGCCGTCAATTGTACCTTCAAAAGTTTCAAGAAGGATGCCACCTGCGGCAAGCGCGATATTGCATACGAACCTGGCCTTGCGATCCTTTTTAGGCATCTTCTCAAGAAGCTTCAAAAGCTTCTGGTTATTCTCAAGATCGGTGGCTTTGGCCCTGGCGAACCTCGCCGAACGTACCCCGGGTTTACCGCCCAGGGCGTTCACCTCAAGACCGGAATCGTCCGCAACCACCAGACCGTTGAAATATTTTGAAACAGTTACCGCTTTTTTCACGGCGTTCTGGCGGAACGTCTTGCCGTTCTCAACTATCATGGGAGGCTGGGTATTAAGGTCATCCAGGTTCTTGACCTTGGTCTTCTTTCTATATCCGCTCAGAAGCGCGCTTATCTCGCGCCTTTTGTTCTTGTTATGCGTAGCCACAAGTATCTCCAGCATCAAACCACTCCTTTCAGTGCTAACTTCTGTTCTTTGATGAGTTTTTTCACGCCTCTCCTGGCTAGTTTCATCAATTCATCCATCACCGACTGGCTGAAGGGCTCCCTTTCGGCGGTACCCTGGACTTCCACGAACTTGCCCGAATCGGTCATTACAACGTTCATGTCTACCTCCGCCCGGGAATCTTCATCATAATCAAGGTCAAGCAGGCTCTTGCCGTCCACAACACCCACGCTCACCGCCGCAAGGAAATGCCTCAGAGGAAGCCTGTCAAAAATACCGCGCTTTTTTAACTTCTCCAGCGCCATGCAGAGAGCTATGAAGCTGCCCGTTATGCTGGCGCACCGCGTGCCCCCGTCAGCCTGTATCACGTCGCAATCCATCCATATGGTCCGTTCACCCAAAGCGTCCAGGTCCACCACTCCCCTCAGGGAACGGCCTATAAGCCGCTGTATCTCGTGGGTCCTGCCGCTCTTTCTGCCTTTGGTGGATTCTCTGGAGATCCGCTTCTGGCAGGACCTTGGCAGCATCGAATATTCGGAGGTTATCCATCCGGTTCCCTGCCCCCTCAAAAATAACGGCACCCCGTCCTCGATGCTGGCCGTGCAGATGACGCGCGTGTTGCCCAGCTCAAAAAGACAGGAACCTTCCGGATACTTGATATAATCGGTAACTACATTGACCTTTCTTAAACTTACCGCTGTTCTTCCGCCTCTTCTCATTGTTCCCCTTCTTCCTTCGCGTAAATATCCCTTCCCTGGCTGTCTATACCGACCACCAGAGGAAAATCCTCCACCTCGAGCATGTATATCGCCTCGGTCCCCAGGCCTTCGAAAGCGACCACACGGCTCTGCCTCACTCTCTCGCTGAGGTACGCGCCCGCGCCGCCGGGTGCGATAAAATACACCGCTCCCTTCTCCTTTATGGCTCTTGCGACTTCAGGGGAACGCTTCCCCTTTCCTATCAGGCCTTTAACGCCCGCCCGCAGGATGGCCGGAGTGAACGGATCCATCCGACTGGATGTGGTGGGCCCGCAGGAGCCTATGACCCTTTCGCCCGGAGGCGTTGGCCCGCAGTAGAAGATGACTTGCCCGTCAAGTTCAAGCGGCAGGGCCTCTTTCTTCTCCAGAGCAAGTGCCATGCGCTTATGCGCCTGGTCGCGCGCCGTATAAACCGTCCCCGCCAAGAGGACCTCTTCACCAGGCTTCAGGTCTTTTATCTGATCTTTCTGTAATGGAGCGCTTATTCTTTTCATGTTACCCTTTTAAATGACCATATCCGCGCTGCGAAGTGCATGGCACGACAGGTTTATGGCCACGGGAAGGCCGGCTATATGAGTCGGGGCCGCTTCGATATTAACGCCCATGACCGTTGAAATCCCTCCAAGCCCCATCACCCCTATCCCGAGCCGGTTCACTTCCTCCTTGATAGCTTGTTCAAGCCGCCCCAGGTGTTGGGCCGGATTACTTGAATCAACATCTCTTAAGAGAGCCTTTTTGGCGAGAAGACAGCATAGATCCGCCGTAGCGCCTATACCCACACCAAGAACATAAGGAGGGCAGGCATCAGGACCGGTGCTTCGGACGGACTCGACGCAAAGATCGGTTATGGCATCCTCTCCACTTGTAGGGTCTAGCATGCAGAGCACGCTTTTATTCTCGCTGCCGAACCCCTTGGGCATGGCCGTTATCCCGATCTTGTCCCCGGGAACGATCTCGGCATGCACGAAAGCGGGCGTATTAGTACCGGTATTCCCCCTGAGAACCGGATCTTCGACGACGGACTTGCGAAGACCGCCCTTTTCGTATGCACGGCGGACACCCGCATCCACCGCATCCATAAGTTCCCCGCCAGTAAAGGCCACGCTCCTGCCGACCTTCAAGAAAACGACCGCAACACCGGTATCCTGGCAGATGGGTATATTCTTCTTTTCGGCTATGTCGCGATTCTCAAGAAGAACTCCCAGCATCTTTTTCGGAAGAGGCTTCTGTTCCTTTTCGTATAGGTCTTTCAACGCCTTTGTCACGTCTTTCCTCAGGACCGTGTTGGCCCTGAGGAACAGTTCCTCCACGGCATCGGAGACTCTGGCGACATCCACTTGCCTCGTGCTCATATGGTTACCTTGCTCACCTTTATGCTTTTTCTAAGGAATATGCCAGCGGACCTTTTGAACCCTTCCGGGTCGTCGCTGACGTAGAATCTGGCTTTGCCTTTCCGGCGGCGCCTTTGCGGACGGAGATCGTTCTGTTTAAGGGATCTTTTGGCGTACTTGGCCACGGCTATAGATGAATCTACCAGTTTTACTTCGCCCATGACCTGCCCGATAATACCTTTAAGCAGCGGATAATGCGTACATCCCAGTATTAGAGAGCTGATGTTCTTCTTCTTAAGGCCGTTCAGATAAAGGCGCGCCACGTGCCGGGTAATGGGGTCAGCAAAGAACCTGTTCTCCACCAGCGGCACGAAAAGAGGACAGCTCTTGCTGAAGACCTTGTATCTGCGGTCTATCTTGTTTATGGCCTTCTGATAGGCTCCGCTGGCAACGGTCGAGTTGGTACCTATTACCCCGATCCTCCTGTTACTGGAAAACTTGATAGCCTCTTCCGCACCGGGGGTGATAACACCGATGACAGGTATCTTGTAATTCCTCTTCAGCGAGGCCAGACTGAGACTGGATGCGGTGTTGCACGCGACTATCACCATTTTGACCTTTTTAGAGATCATAAAATCCATTACTTCACGGGAGAAGCGTATAACCGTCGATTTAGATTTATTACCGTAAGGCACACGTGCGGTATCCCCGAAATATACGATATCCTCATCCGGCAGGTATCTTCTGACGCTCCTTACGACCGTAAGACCGCCTATACCGGAATCGAATATGCCTATGGGTCTATTTCTGGTTGAAGTCATGGTTGATATTATAATGTATAAATGCTAAAGGATAAAGAACAAACTGCGCGCCTGATGGCCGTGAAGTCCATTTCAGGCCGCCTCACTTATCTGCCTTCTTTTTCTCCTCCTCTTCCTCGAAATAAATGGCCTGGCGGAGCTGGCCCTCCTCGCTCTTGCGGAAACCCAGTTCCAGATTACTGAAATAGGTTATATAGATGAGCAGGATCAATAGTGGCGTCATCAGGATGAGTAAAAGCGAATACATGACGATGAGGAACCTGTCTCTGGGCGAGACCAGGTCGCCCAGATAATATTCGCCCGCTATCTCTTCCGCCGGAGCGAGTTCCTCGCGGCAGTACAGGCAAACATCCCAAGAAGCGTCATAGGTCCTCTTGCATCGGGGGCATTTCTTCATTTCTGATCGAACAGCTCCTTGTATTCTCCGTAGCCCTCTTTTTCCAAGTCCTCCTTGGGGATGAACCTGAGTGCTGCCGAATTTATGCAGTACCTCAGACCTGTGGGCTCGGGACCGTCCTCGAAGACATGACCGAGATGAGAATCAGCCTTTCTGCTCCTTACCTCCGTCCTTACGGTCAAAAGGCCTCTATCCTCTACCTCCACGATGTTACCGGGTTCCAGCGGCCTGGTAAAACTCGGCCATCCCGTGCCCGACTCGAACTTGTCGAGGGAACTGAAAAGCGGCTCTCCGGAAACGACATCCACGTAAATACCCGGCTTTTTGTTGTCCCAGTACTCGTTCTGGAAAGGCCTTTCAGTGGCCCCTTCCTGCGTCACACTGCACTGGAGAGCTGTCAGCTTCTCCTTAAGTTCAGCCTTCGAGGGTTTTTCGTAATCCCGGGTCTTTTTCTCGCCTCCCCATTTCTCTTCAAGATAATCTTTCCTCCCGGACCCTTTCTTGTAGGAGCCGTACGCCCGCGGGTTCTTCCTGTAATAGTCCTGGTGGTATTCCTCGGCTTCATAGAATTCGGAAGCTTCGATTATCTTCGTGGCGACAGGTTCCTGGAACTTGCCAGAGGCCTCAAGTTCATCTCTGGACTCTTCGGCAAGGCGCTTCTGCTCCTCATCATGATAAAAAACGGCGGTCTTATACTGCGCTCCCCTGTCGGCGAACTGTCCGCCGGTATCGGTCGGATCTATCTGTTTCCAGAACACATCGAGCAGCTGCCGGTATGAAACTCTCGAAGGATCGTAAATAACCTGTACCGCCTCGTAATGGCCGGTGTCCCCTCCGGAAACCTCTTCATAAGTGGGATCCTTCACTCTGCCGCCTGTATAGCCGGCGATCACCTCAGAGACCCCGTCCAGCTGTTCGAAGGCGGGCTCCATACACCAGAAACATCCTCCGGCAAAAGTCGCTTTATCCATATTAATCCCTCTCCTTCCACCTGTTGCGGTATTGGTCCGGCGTCCGTTAAAAAAGGCGACAAGAGCGATCACCCCCAGGATGCCGATCGTCACCCGAACAGCGCTTCTATTCATCCGGCCTCCATATTCTTCGCGGTTCCCGCTAATAGCAGGGTCTTCATATCTTTCTTATACTGTCCTTTATCAAAGGTATCAGATAAGGGGAAACGCTCAGGACATTGATACCGACATCGATAAGCGGTTTTATCCATTTCAGTTCACTGGCCATCTCCCCGCAGACGCTGCATTCTATTCCATGCCTCGCCGCTGATCTGCGTACCCTGTGTATGTATTTCATTGCAAGGTCAGACCCTTTTTCGTAATACTCCGACACGTTCGGGTTGTCCCGCCCCGCCGCCACCGAGTACTGCACAAGGTCGTTGGTGCCTATGCTCAGAAAATCGGAAACATCGGCGATCTTTTCTATGTTCTCCACGGCAGCCGGGGTCTCTATCATGGCCCCTATGGGGATATCTTTGCGCTTCAGGCCATAACGGATCTTCAACTGCCTCTTGCATTCAGTGGCGATCTGCCTGAGCTCTTCTATCTCCTGATGGAACGTGACTATCGGAACCAGAAGCCTTATCTGGTGGTCCTTGGATAGTATATACGCGGCCTTCAGCTGTGTCATTAGCAGGTTCTTGTACTTTAAAAGCAGTCTGACGCCCCTGAGACCCAGTACTGGGCTGGGCTCATCCTCTATGTCGATATATGGCAGCTGCTTATCAGCGCCTATATCCAGAAGTCTCAGAGTGACGAGCTTATTTTCTGCGGGTTTAAGTATCCTTGAAAGGTTCTTGACCAGATACTTCTCATCGGGAAGTATCTTGGAATACATGTAAAGCTGCTCTATCCTCAACAGGCCTATACCGTCGCAGCCCCTGCTCACCGCCACCTTGACATCTTCAACAGAAGCGATATTAGCATAGACCTTTATGAGCTTTTCGTCGCGTGTTTTTGCTATATTCCCGGCTTTTTTTATGAGCTTTTCCTGCACTTTTTTCTCTTTATCGATCACTTCCCCGTAAAAAGTCTTTTCCTTGCCGGTTGGGTTCTTTATCACCGTACCTTTATACCCGTCGAGGATAAGTTCATCGCCGCGATTTATCTCCCCCAAAGCACCCTTTACCTCGGCGACCCCGGGTATACCCAGCGATCTGGCTATGATCGCGCTGTGGGAAACAGGGCTTCCCTGTTCGACCACTATGCCATTCACGTTCTTTCTTTTTAGCCTGACCGTATCGGAAGGCAGTAGCCTCCTGGCCACTATCACGCTTCCCGGCGGTATGTTCTCCAGGATATTCACTTCGCATCTCATGAAAGAGCAAAGGACCTTCCTGCTCAGGTCCTCCATATCTTCCGCCTTGCTCTTCACCATTTCGTTCTTGGCGGCGCGGAACTTGTTCGCCCACCTTCGGAAAACGTTCTTTACGGCGTGCTCTGCGTTCACCAGTTCGGTCTTAAGTTCCTTCTCTATGTCTTCGAGCAGAACCTTGTCCTTGAGTATCTCAGCGTGGGCTTTAAAGATACCCGCCTGTTCCCTGCCAAGCTCGTCCTTAACGTTCTTCTCCAGGCTTTCAATGTCCTCAAGAACTCTTCCGAAGGCCTCTTTTATCCTGGCGAGCTCCCTGGAGACATCCTCCTTCTCTATGCTGTAATAATGGAGGTTCCTTGAAAGAATGTCCTGGTAGAGAAAAGCACTGCCTGTTGAATATCCTTTACTGATACTTTTTCCTTTAAGTATTTTCTGTCCGTTGTCACTTTCCGGCTTCATGTTCATCCTTTTTGGGATTGAATATCGCCCCCGCGGATTTGACCACGTTGGTTATTATCTGCATCTCTTTCTGTATCGCTCTTTTTGAAGAAGCCCACGTGCTCCGGTCAGTATTCCTGCGTGGGCGTTTACGCGCTATGGCCCGCTTATATGTATCCAGGGTCCTTTCGACGCTTTTCGTGTAAGCGAACTTCTCAGCCGTTGAAAAAGCGGCTTTGCGGAAAGAATCCCTGCTTCTCTCATCCATTTCAAGCAACTCTTTGAGCCTCCCCGCGAAAGAGCCTCTTTCGCCGTTCCCCACCAGAAATCCGTTGTTCCCGGAATCTATGACTTCCCGCACTCCCGGGGCGTCGATCCCTATAACAGGCACTCCCGAGGCCATGGCTTCGGCAAGGACCAACCCCTGCGTCTCGCTCTTGGAGGAGAAGACCAGTACATCCATGGCATGATATGCATCGATCTTATCCTGCCCTTTGAGTAAACCCGCAAAATGCGTCCTCTGTGAAATACCCATGCTGCGAGCCTTCTCCTTCAGTTCATCAACAAGGTCCCCGCCACCCACGAGCAGAAAATGCGCTCGCGCCTCATCACTCAGAAAAGGCGCGACCTCATCCATCAGATAAAGCATGTTCTTCTCCTGGGCTATCCTGCCCAGGTATCCGACACAGAAGGCTTCAGGCGGTATACCGAGCTTCTTTCTGGAGGCATCCCCGTCACCTCGGGAGAATTCAGACACTTTTATGCCGGTTGGTATGGTAACTATTTCCGTCTCCACGCCGCGCTCCCTCAAAAGATCTTCTATGCTTTCACTGGGCGCTATCACCTCGTCGCAAAGATTGCAATAGCCGACCGAGAGCTCCACGACGAATTTCTTAAGAGCCTCCGAATCACCGGGCACATAATGTGTGTTCATCTCATAACGCGTGTGGTGAGTAAAAACTATGGGTATCTTGCGATTGGCGGATATCCTCAGGGCCGTGTCACCCACGAGAAAAGGATGGTGCGAATGGACAATATCAGGAGAGAACCGCTCAAGCACACCTTCCAATCTTCCGGGAACAGGCACCTCTACCGAAAAATCGGTTCCGTTGAAGTTCTGTATGGCGGGGATCCTAAAGACCCCCTCTTCCTCTTCAGGCATATTTTTGAAACTCGGGGCGACTATGAGAACCTTATGTCCCATGGACCGGTATTCAGAGGAAAAGTCCTCGATTGACCGTTCTATACCGCCCACAATGGGCACGTATGTATTGGTCATCATCAGTATGTTCATTCCGCACCTGCCTCTATCTGGACGGTATCGCTCCCCTCGCCCATGTGCACGGCGGGCCGGCCGGGTAACCGTACTTCCACTTCCGGCCTCTTCCCCCGCCAGTCCGCGTCAAGTCCTACGCTGATCTTTCCCCCGAAACAGGCGATCTCTATACTGCAATCTCCGAAAGGCGTCGGAGCGGGTCCGAAAAAGAGCCTGTTGCCCTCGGCCAGCCATTCGTCCCGGATCCCGGAACAGAGGACGAGCTTATCCTTTTCTTCTGTTATGAAACAGTTGCGTACCATCATCACCCACTCTGCGGCCGCCCATAAATGCTGTCCGTCACCCATGCATCCCCCGCCTGTCCAGGGATGTATGGCTTCGGGCCACTGGCCGGTGTCGGAGGCGATCTCGCCTGCCGCGTCCATGATGCCGATGAACCTTGTATCCCCCGCCCTCAGGAGGACCTGTGCTATCTGCAGGCTCAAATATATGTTCACACCCGAATGAGCTATTTCATGGAAGAAAAGCCCGTTCAAGAAATCCTTTTCAATGAGGAAATCAGCGGTATCCAGTATGGCCTTCTCCCGCGGACCGTATATCTTAAGGGGGTAACCCGCGACCATCGTACCCACTGCGCTTGAATCCATGCGCCTGAAGGGAGAGGCCGGAACGGTCGATATGCCCTCTTCCTTCTGCGTTTTGGAGATGCTTTCGTTTATCGCCTTGAGGAAAGATCCCTTTTCAACGCGGCACTCCTCGGCAAGGGCCTTGTTGCCGGTCATCCCGGCCATAAGCTCTCCCGCCTCGAGGCCCGCCACTCCCCAGAAGTCGTCCCAGTAGTAAAAATCATTCGGACCGAAATGTTCGGCGCTGAAACCCGCGGGGAAAAGCCCCGAGCATTTGGGATCCTGCTTCCTGGATGATCTTTTCCGGTGTATCCACCTGACGGCGCTGGCTATGGACCTGCGCCAGGACTCTTCGGGCGCCCTGCCGGTAAGTTCCGAGTATCTTTTCATCGACCAGAGGACCTGCCCGTTGGAATCCCATTCGCCGTCCTGGGACCTGAAATAACCCGTAGGGGTCTGCATCTTTGGAAAAGCGTCAATGATATTACGCGCCCTTTCTTTCAGGTTCACCGACAGCATGGCGTTAAGAGCGTAGGCCGCGTCCCTGAACCAGAACTGCTTATAGGTAAAGGGACCCGCGTAGATCTTCTCAGGAGAAAGCAGTATGAGGTTCCTTATTGATGCATCATAGAGATATTTTATTTTTTCATCGGGAATTTCAAGTCTGGTGACCCCCGAGACAGTATCCTTCCATTTTTCCTGGATGATCCCAACGCCCTTACCGGATCTGTCCTCTTCCTCTCCCAGAGGCACGCTCACGGTTATATCTCTTTCACCGCCGGGTTCGATCTTGAAAAGCGCCGCGGCGGTGCAGAGCCCCACATTACAGGTTATATTTTGCTTCTGGTCCCATCTGAATAGATCATTGAAAACATCCCCCCGGGCATATTCGGAGAAGATCCGGCCGTCCGGTGTGTTCTCGAAAACGATCCTGTTCTTCTTGTTGACCAGCCATCCCGATGGGATCATGGATACCTCGTGAATAAAGCTTATACCTTCCGGGTTACAGGGCCTCAAGGAGACCACAAGATAAGCTTCCTTTTCAGTGCTGCCAGTGAGCCTTATCCTGCAAATGTTCTCTCCTTTTTCGTTCTCGACCTCCACCCTCTGGGTGAGGTAGTTCTTCCCCTCCACGGAATCGGTCATGACCGACAGGTTCTCCAGCATTTCAAGCTTCTGGCACACCCGGAGCGCTCTTGAAGGGACTAACCTGTAGCCGTCTTCGCCAACAAGCCAGCTGTCAATGGACCACCCGTCATAAAGAGGGGTTACCAGCCCCCTGGGGTCGACTATAGGCATCTGTTCCACGCCGGGTATACCTACGGCTGTCCAGTTCCTGTGAGTGAGATTGATATGCGTAAGGGAAAAAGCTCTCGGGACAAATGACCTGCTGGCGGGATCGAACTGTTTCTGCACCCAGTAAGGCCATAACCAGTCAAGGTTATTCTGTATGACCTGGCTGTTTATAAGCCCCCTGGCATGAAGTACTGCCGCAAGACGCAAGAGTTCCACCGGCGCCAGAACTTCCGAAGGCTGCGCCATTGTGGTAAGACGCGAGAGAAGCTGGAACGGGTCTATAAACCCGTGCTCCTTGGCCAATATCCTTATTATGAGTCTCCATGGAAGCCATTTCGTCCACATGTTTAAACCTTTCTAGCTTTTCAGGGCTTTATTTATTCAGGGACAACAACTCCGCTGGAAACGACCAGTTTAAGGGCCTCGTTTATCGTCATATCCACTTCCAGCAGCTTTTCTTTAGGTAAGATAAGAAGCAGCCCGGAATACGGCATGGGCGATAGCGGCACCAGTACCGTGATCAGCTCTTTGCCGGTCTTGCGGTTGAACTCATCTATGCCCTTATTGGTCAGAAATCCTATTGAATAAGAACCTGGTGCGGGATATTCCACCAGCACCACTTTCCTGAACTTCTTTTTTTCTTCCTCCTTGAAAAGAAAGTCGGAAAGTTTCTTGGCCGATGGGTATATGTTCGCCACGACCGGGGTTTTGTAGAAGAATCTTTCAGCAAGGCTGAAAAGCTTTCGCCCTACGAAATTGCTCACGAAAGCCCCGATAAATACCGTTACGGCAACAAGAAGCAACAACCCCAGTCCCGGTATTGAAAATCCGTAATTCGCCACGAGAAAATCGTTGATATATCTTCCCATGAACCTGTTGGCTAGGTGAAATAGGAACCCTATTATGTAAAAGGTTATAAACAGGGGCAGAACCGTAGCGATACCTGAGATCAGGTACCTGCGCAATCTTGTGCCAAAAGTGCTTTTTTTATCTTGTACCATGATAAATCCCCGGATGATGAACGGTGCGCTCACCTGCCGAACATTGAAGCGATACCTTCCAGTATGCCTTTGGCCTCCTCCACGGCGGCATCAAGTTTTTCCTTGAACAGCTCCACCTTGTCCTCACCCGAAGAGACCATTTCCTCCAGATCCTTCTTTACCGCGTCCCTCTTGTTCTCCAGCTTTTCTATCTGCCTGAAGTATTCGATCTTGTTATCGGATGTGACCTGTGCGGCTTTAGCTTTGAGTTCTTCGATCTTGGCGTCCCATTCCTTGATCTGAGCTTCGACCTTGTTTTTCTGTTCCTCGCGTAAACCCATATCGACCTCCTTTGCCGGTTCAGGATAGTTTCATGATCTTAATCCGCGAAGCGTCAAGCTTGCATTTATTATGGCGCTTATACTCCAGTTCTTCGGGACCCGGGCCTTTTATTTCTTTGAAGCCGGCCCTTCTGAAATACCCCGGTATGTGCGTTACAAGATAAACTTCCTTACCAGGCGCCGTTTTCTTCGCCTCTTTTACAAGGAACCTTGTCAATCTGGTCCCTATGTCTTTTCCCCGAAAATAATAATCCACCCCGATAGAAGCAAGTTCCAGATACGCACCGTGATCTATAATCCTTCCGAAACCGACGGTTCTATCTTTATATTTGACCACATAGAAGTTGCGCCAATCGGGGTCTTCCCGATCCAAAAGATATTTTTCAAGCTTCTCGTTTATGTATTCCTGGTCCCCGGCATCAGCCCTCCGGACCACAGCTTCTGTGATATTGAATTTATCTTTCTCCATATATTACGTCTATTACCCGCATCCGAAATAAATAATGGGGGCCCTTCCCATAATATTAACTATAATGGGCAGGCCAGTTCTGTCAAGTTTAACATCTGGAAAGCACGTTCCGGATGAGCTTTTCCGGACAGAAGCGGCCGTGCCGGGTAATACTTCAGGATCCTTTCACCCGTAAGCTGCCAGACTAAACCTATTTCGGCATATTTTCCTGTATACCTTCTTTGTAGCCCGCTTTGTAGCCGTTATTGTAACCGTCCTTGTATCCCCTCTTGTAGGCGGCCTGGGGATCCATTTTCTGAACTTCGTCGGCGTCCCTTACTTTTTCGCCGGTCATTGAATCCAGCAAGGCTCCTCCGACAACGTTCACTCCCGCTCCGACCAAAGCACCTGTGCCGACGTTGCCGCCGCCGGCGGCGCTGCCCGCCGCGCCTGCTCCGGCCCCCAAAAGTCCTCTTTTCAGGAGCCTTGATGAATCATCGTCCGCTGATGAAATCACCGCCGGGCTCAAGAACGCGACCATTACAGCTATTATGAATACCAAAATAAAAAACTTATTCTTCATTAGAACGCTCCTTTTCTTTTGTTCCGGTTTCTTCGCAAAGGCGGATACCGGAAAAAGCATATTATCGATATCCTCTTAGACACCGGAGAATTTTCCCGGTTCCAAGCGTGTTATTTACTCTTTACGGTCCCGGGGTGCCGAGCATACCAGTCGGCTGCCAGTTCCGCGACCCTGTCCAGCGCCCCGGGCTCCTCAAATAGATGGGATGCCCCTTCTATTACCTCTATACTGTTTTCGCAGGTCAACTTCTTGGCGGACCTGCGGTTAATATCCATCACCACGGGGTCATTGCCTCCTACCACGAAAAGAATGGGGCTTTTAAGGTTCGGTAAATGTTCTTCTGCCATATCGGACCTTCCACCTCTTGATACCAGAGAGGTGATCTTCCCTTCAAGCTCGACAGCAGAGATTATAGCCGCGGCTACACCCGTACTTGAACCGAAATAGGCTATCTCCACACCGGAAGCCTCCGGCAAAGCGGATGCCCACCGCGTGGCCTGTTTCATCCTCTGCGACAAAAGAGCTATATTGAACCTGAAATTGGCGTTTACCGCATCCTCACGCGCTTCCTCTCCGGTAAGAAGGTCAAAAAGCAAGGTGGCATATCCTTCCTTCTGGAAACGGGAAGCAACATGTCTGTTCCTCGGGCTCTGCCATCCGCTGGCGCTTCCGTGCGCAAAAAGTATTAACTGTCGGGCTCTCTCCGGTATGTTCAATTCGCCCTTGAGCACGCCCTTATCGACATTTATCTCTATTATATTATTTTTCATCACTTCCCCCTTATACGGTCGTCACTGTGCGGTCCTTTGACGAATTCGCTCACGCGCTCGACCTCTATGGAGAGGGAGCTATTGACTTGCGGAATATGCCGGTTCCTCTCCATCGTCGCCGGTTGACCGTCAAGCACCTCTGTTTCCTTTAGATCTTTTTTGCGTCCATATATCTGTACCCCCTTATCCTCCTCGGGGTCCCAAATAACGATAGAGAGCCAGGGATTAACCTCCAGGTTCTCAAGAGTTCTCGGGCAGAACCATTCACTTACCACTATTCCGCCTCGACCGGTGAAATCAAGTCCGCTTGTAACGGCCAGGTGAGAAACTCCGTTGGAAGAAGTGGCTATAAATGCGTATCCGGTCCTCCTGAAAATATCCATTGCCCTCTTATCAAGGTCCATTGCCTTTCTTCTCCTTCGTACTAGCTTTTTTGAGTATTTCAATAACTTCCTCATCGGTGGTCTGCGGAAAGTTCGCGTAAAACTGGCTTACCGCCATGAAGAGGCTCGGAAGGCGGACACACAGGACCTGGTCGGCAGCCTCGCTTATCCTTCCCAGGGCGCTTTCCGATGCGACGGGAACAGCGGCTATGAGTTTTGAAGGCCTTTCCTGCCGTGCTCCCCACAGAGCCGCTTCCATCGTGGAACCCGTGGCCAGGCCGTCATCGACCACCACCAGGGTCCTTCCTTCCATCCGCGCTTTGGGCCTTGCCTTACGGAAAATCTCCCTGCGGCGCTCGATCTTTCCCATTTTTTCTCTCTTCTCCGACTCGATATACCCTTCGGGCCATTCTCTCGAAGAGAGGCGGGGATCCATAAATACCTTTCCGGTTTCACTGACGGCACCGATGGCCAGTTCCGGATTGACCGGTGCTGCCAGTTTGCTCGAAAGGACTATATCGAGTTGCGAACCGAGCGAATCGGCAACTTCCTCGGCCACTACCACTCCGCCCCTTGGTATGCCCAATATCAACGGATCCTCCAGATCGTAATCCTTTAGAGCTTCCGCCAGCATCTTGCCCGCATGGCTTCTGTCGGAAAACGTCCCGCTTCCGTGCTGAACTATCTTGATATTCTCTTTCATCCCTTATACACCCCTATCGATAGATCCGTTAACATCCCAAAATGATCAATCCGCCGCTGAAAATCTTTTAATAATATTATTATAGATTACTTACCCGCAGGCAATTGGCAGAATCCACTTTTTACTGACTTTATTCTACCGCGCGCCGGAATACTCCTGGGGGGTAAAGCACCTCTTTCCGGGAAGGGACGATACCGCTCACCTCAGCACAAGTTCCATGCCGTCTTTTGCTATAAAAGCTTCGACGCCTCTTTCATCAGCCATTTTTCTCAGATCATTGGCGAGCTTTCGGGGGTCGGCTTTAACGATACCGGAGCCGCAGTGCGTGATAGCTGCTCGGGGGACATTTTCCTTAGCGCACCAGGTAAGCTGCGTTCTAACCGGAACATGCCCGATGAGCCTGTTCCCTCTTTTTCTGACCATTGGGCTTTTGAGGGTGGCCCCGTCACCGATGTAAAGATCTATCCCCTTAAGCGCTTTTTCCCTGTCATGGATATAGACCAGATCGGGCGCGTAAAATATCTTGCTATCACCCGCTTCTATCCTGTATCCGACCGCGGGGCAGCGCGTGGAATGTTCGACGGTAAAAGCTTTAACGCTCAGCCTGCCAATGGTCTTCTTCCTTCCAGGGGAGATCTTCCTGCGGTTATTCTCTGCGACATCAAAATCCTTAATCTCCTCCCAGGTTTCGGCGGTAGCATGCACGGGGCAGGGCGCACATCGTTTAAGCCCCCACGCGTGGTCAGGATGCGCGTGCGTGAGAACTATAGCGTCCGGGGAGAGTTCCTCAACCCGTCCGAGCCAGTCCTCGCCGCAGTCCACCAAAAGGCGTGTAGTGTAATAGGACACCATCATGCAGCTGTGCATCTTATGCGATGACGACCGGGGCTTTATATAGCCTCTGGTGCCCAGAAATCTTATCTTCATATTTGAGATTAAAGGTCGGATATCTGTTCAATGATATGCACCGTGCTCGCCTGGGGCCCCTTCTGGCCCTCTTCCTCGACGTAACGAACAGCGGTCCCCGGTTTCAAGCGTTCAAAACCGTTATTCAGAACACTGTTCTGGTGAAAATATATTTCCCGTCCGTCTATAGTCTCCAAGAAACCGTATCCCTGGTCGGTGAAGACCTTGGAGACCAGCGCGTTGGCCTGCTGGTGCGGATGGGTTTTCACCTCGCGCCTCTGGCGGTCGGTAAGTTCGATCAGCTGTCCCCGCGCGGCGTGGAAAGCGTCACGGACGACGAATTCAAGAGGTTTATGAAGGTCCCCCCTGCTGGGCTCTCTCCTTACGGCTATTTCATGACCGGGCGTGACGGTGATATCAAGGCGCACCCTGTAGGGGTTTCCTCTTTCCTGGTGCTCCTGCGTCTTTTCAATGGCGACCCTGCAGCTATTGATATGGTCACACACCTCTTCCAGTTTGCCCGTCTTCTCCTCCACCAGGGCCTTGATATCATCACTGGCGGGTATACCTCTGAAACTGATCTGTAAAGGAACTTTCATTTTCACCTCCGATTACATTCCGTTCAGCTTAATAACTGGACCTCGCTCGATTTATCCAATTTCTTTCTTCCTCCGGAGAACCCTCCTGCAGGCTTCGGCTATATCCGTGTCGGTAAGATGGTATTTAGCAAGAAGTTCTTCCGGCTGCCCCGATTCGCCGAAGATATCCCTGACCGCTATCATTTCAACCGGGACCGGGGAATGACAGGCGAGTACTTCCGCGACAGCGCTGCCCAGACCTCCGTGCACCTGGTGCTCTTCTGCCGTTACCACCGCTGCGGTCTCACGGGCCGCGCGTATTATCTCATCCTCATCAATGGGTTTAACGGTATGGATATTGATAACCCGTGCCTCAATACCTTCCTCGGAGAGCATGCGGGCCGCCTTCAGTGATTCCGATACCATAAGCCCTGTTGCTAACACCGCGACATCCTTACCCTCACGCATAACGTTGGCCTTACCTATCTCGAACGCGTCCCGCTCAGCGGTTATCACCGGAAAAGCCGTTCTTCCAAGACGCATATAAACCGGACCTCTTATACCTGCCATGGCTTCTGTCGCTTTGGTCGCCTCTACCGCGTCACAGGGCGAGAGAACCGTGAGGTTCGGCAAAACGCGGGTTATCGCCAGGTCCTCCAGGCACTGGGCGGTCGCCCCATCAGGACCCACGGTTATACCTGCATGGGAACCGATGATCTTAACGTTCCTGTTGTCATAGCAGATCGAGATGCGGAGTATACCGTAAGCCTGGTTAGTGATAAAAACCGCGAAAGAACATGCGAAGGGTATTAGGCCTTCCATGGAAAGCCCCGCGGCCGTACCCAAAAGGTCCTGTTCTGCTATGCCTAGATTGAAGAACCTTTCGGGGAATTCGTTCTTGAAAGATTCTGTCCGCGTCGAATCCTCAAGATCGGCCGAAAGCACCACGATATCCTCGTTTTCCCTGCCCATCCGGAGAATAGCTTCCCCGAAAGCATCCCTTGTAGCTTTCTTCTGTTCCATCCGGTACCTTCCCGCTAAAACCCGAGTTCTTCGAGAGCCTTTTCCAGCTCCTCCTTTTCGGGCGCTTTACCGTGCCATTCGGTCTTACCCTCCATGAAGGAAACCCCCTTGCCCTTGACCGTCCGGGCAATGATAAAAGTGGGCCTGCCCTTGACCAACCCGCTTTGGTCCAGGGCATCGGTCAACTCGCCCAGGTCGTGGCCGTCAACCTCCAGAACGTTCCAGCCGAAATCCTTCCATTTGTCCGCCAATGGTTCCAGGTCCTTCACCTTGGCGACCGGTTCGTTCTGTTGCAGTCCATTGGCGTCTAGGATCGCGCACAGGTTATCCAGTTCATGCTGGGGCGCGGTCATGGCCGCTTCCCATATCTGGCCTTCCTGGATCTCACCGTCGCCCAGTAGACAATAAACCTTAAAATCCTTCTTCCGGATCTTGGCCGCCAGGGCGACACCGTTCGCGACCGAAAGCCCCTGGCCCAGGGACCCGGTTGAAAGCTCAACACCCGGAACGCTCGTGTGCACATGCCCCTGAAGACGGCTGTCGATCTTCCTGAATGTAGCCAGTTCTTCCTCGGAGAAAAACCCCCGGTCCGCCAGCGTGACATATAGAGCCGGTGAAGCATGCCCCTTGGACATGATGAACCTGTCCCTCATGCGCCAGCCGGGCCGCGCGGGATCGTGCCTCATCTTGTAGCAGTAAAGGCTGGTGAGTATCTCAACTGCTGAGAGGGACCCTCCCGGATGTCCGCTGCCGGCAGCGGATACGACCTTGAGGATCTGCTTCCGGTATTGCCGCGCCTTTTCCTTTAACGCGCCCAAGTCCTTTTTATTCATTCAGTAACACCCCTTTGAACACTACGTGACCCTTCGGGTCCGGACAGCGGCTTTATTCTATCATCTGCCGAACAAATAGTTAAATATTTAATGTAGTAAGAACAGACCTCGCGAGTGACGCGTACGGCCAGATATCATTTATTGAATGAAACGAGTTTGGCGTTGACCGCGACTATCACCGTGCTCATAGACATGATAAGCGCGCCGACAGCCGGCGGCAGTATTATGCCGTACCCGTAAAGAACTCCGGCGGCGAGCGGAATAGCGAAAATATTATAACCGGTAGCCCACGCCAGGTTCTGCACTGTTTTTCTCCGTGCAATGCGCGACAGCGAAAGGATATCAAGAACACTTCCCGGATCGCTCTCAACTAGCACGATATCGGCCGACTCCACCGCGACATCCGTACCCGCGCCTATTGCTATACCTACATCGGCCTGAGCCAGCGCGGGAGCGTCATTAACGCCGTCACCGACCATTGCTACCATCTTGCCCCGATCTTGCAGCTCTTTTATCTTCTCGGATTTTTTATCCGGCAGGACCTCTGCAAAATAATCATCCAGACCCAGTTCGCCGGCAACGTAACTTGCGGTCTGTTCATTGTCCCCGGTGATCATCGCCACTTCCAGCCCGCGTTCTTTCAGGGCCTTTACCGCGTCCCTGGAGCCTTCCCTTATTTCGTCAGAAAGCGCTATCACTCCCTGCACATTTCCGCCGGAGGCGACCAATACCACTGTCTTACCCTCCGAGGCCAGCCGCTCAGCTTCTTTATCGGCCTTTCCCGGATCTGCTCCGGCTTCTTTGAGGACACCCCTGTTACCCACATAGATCTCCTCTCCGGAGACGAGGGCTTTGGCCCCTTTGCCCGGAAGGGCCTTGAACTTTTCAGCCTTTTCCAGCGAAAGCTCCTTCTCTTTGGTCTTATTCACTATACCCCGGGCTATCGTATGCTCGGAGTTCACTTCAATTGCGCCCGCCCTGGCCAAGAGATCATTCTCGTCCCACTCGCCGACGGAAACAATATCGGAGACACCGAACTGGCCCTTTGTAAGCGTTCCGGTCTTGTCAAAAACTATCATCTGGAGGTCTTTTGCCGATTCGAACTGCGTCCTGTTCCTGATAAGAAGACCGTTACTCGCGGAGATCCCGGTTATGACCGCTATCACCAGCGGTATGGCAAGCCCCAGAGCGTGGGGACAGGTAATGACCATCACCGTCACCATGCGTTCAAGAGCAAAAACGAATTCCTTGCCGTAGATAAGCCAGCCGGCCAGTGTTAACACCCCGGCGGTTATGGCTATCACGGTAAGCCAGAAAGCGGCCTTGTCGGCGAAACCCTGAGCCCTGGATTTACTTTCGCTGGCCTTTTTAACCATATCAACGACCTGAGAAAGATAGGAGTCCTCGCCGGTCTTCTCCACCTTGACAGTGAGGGAACCGCTTCCGTTGACGGACCCTCCCATCACCTTATCCCCCTTCTTTTTGTCAACGGGTTTAGATTCGCCGGTAAGCATAGCTTCATTGACGTCGGAAGAGCCCTCCAGGACCTTTCCGTCAACCGGCACCTTTTCCCCGGGCTTGACAAGCACTTTGTCACCCTTTTCAAGTTCCGCTATCTTAACGTCCTCCGTTGAATCTCCCTCTTCCAGGCGATGGGCTTCCTGGGGCATAAGCTTGGCCAATTCCTCAAGGGCTTTTGAAGCGCCCATTACCGACCGCATCTCTATCCAGTGGCCCAGGAGCATTACATCGATCAGGGTCACCAGCTCCCAGAAAAAGACCTTGCCCCTCACGCCCAGAACCACCGATGCGCTGTAAAAGTAAGCGACCGAAACGGCAAGAGCTATCAGGGTCATCATACCCGGCTGTCTTTTCCTGAATTCGTCAAAAAGCCCCTTCAAAAAAGGCCAGCCGCCGTAAAAATAAATGAACGTCGAAATGCCGAGAAGGACTAAAGAATCACCCGTGAATTCCAAGCTGTATCCCAGGAACGACTGGATCAGGGGCGATAAGACCAGTACGGGCACACTCGCTCCCAGCGAGATCCAGAATCTTTTCCGGAAGTCCTTCACCATATGGGCGTGGTGCGAAGCGTGGTCACCTTCTCCATGATGCTGGTGCCCTTTACCAGATCCGCCTTCTTCCCCTTCGGACAAAAAAGCTTTCTTACAGTCCTCGCTGCAGAAGTAATATGTCTTCTCATCTTTTTCCGCCTTCACAGCCTCTTTTTTCTCTATTTCCATGCCGCATACAGGATCTTTTACTTTTTCACTCATTTTAACTCCTCAAGTTCATCACAAAAAAACAAATACAACTTCTCCTCACCCCAAGAGATCCCGGATTTCCATGCTATTTATATAAAGTCCGTCCGGTAAGTCCATTCTGATCACTTTTATCCGAAAAACGCGATTCGCCTCGTCCTCGAGTGGCCTCTAGACCATGCTGGCCAGTTTAACAGTGAGCGTCTTTTCCAGGTAATCAAGATCAAAGGGCTTCACGATATAGTCGGCTGCGCCCATTTCGATGGTCTTTTTCGCGACTTCCTCGTCAAGCACGGCCGTTGCCATGATCACCCCGACATTTTCGTCGATCCGGCGTATCTTCTTTATGGCCTCTACCCCGCTCATGCCCGGCAGCCTTATGTCCAGAAGTATTATCTTAGGCTTCTCGTTCTTGAGCTTCTCCAGGCATTCCTCCGCTGTTGCGGCGGTGGCCACTTCATACCCTTTTTTCTCAAGAAAGGTTTCCAGTATATCCCGGATGGTTTTTTCGTCATCGACAACAAGTATCTTCGCCTTCATCTTTTCCATCTCCCTTTTTAACCAGTTTTTTTGTTTATCTCTTCCATGATTACGTTCATGTCTATGGGCTTGTGCACCATGTCTTCGGTAGTACACCCGACAGCTCTAAGCTCATCCATATGCGCCATCTTGTTAAGCGAGCCCGTCAGGAATATCACAGGAAAATCAATACCCTTTTCCCTGATCTTCTTCAGGCATTCAAAACCGTTCATCCCCGGCATCTTTATGTCAAAGACCCCCACATCGGGCTTCTCTCCGGAATCCACTACCTCCAGCGCCTCCTTCCCGCTGGAAGCGGTCACTGTCTCGAAACCCTTCTTCTCCAGGAATCTGCGCATGGTCTCCAGGATCTGTTTCTCATCATCAACCAGAAGTATTCTCTTCATGACTTTTCCCTTTCAGCGGCAAAAAGACTGTGGCCGTTGTTCCCTTGCCGGGTTCACTCTCATATTTAAGGTTACCACCGTGATCCTTCACTATACCGAAACAGATGGAAAGCCCCAGACCGGTCCCCTTCTCCTTGGTAGTATAAAAGGGGTCAAATATCTTTTCGAGCTCATCATCGGACATGCCCGGCCCGGTATCCCGTATTTCGACACGCGCCATATCGCCTTCTTTAGTGGTGGTTACCGCTATGTCCCCTCCCCTATCCATCGCTTCGGAGGAATTCTTCACTATGTTGAAGAATACCTCCTCTATCTGGTTCTTGTCCACCTCCACCTGCAGGTCTTCTGATGAATAGTTTTTTTTAATGTTCACGTTCTCAAGCGAATACTGGTGCTCTATCAGTTTCAGCGTATCTTCCATGACATCAGTTATATTTATCTGGGTCGTTTCTCCTTTTGAAGGCTTGGAAAAATCCAAAAGGCGCCTAATGATATCCTTGGCCCGGGAACACTGCTCTTCTATGATCTTGAAGTTTTTTTTGAGCTGATCACTCTCTATCTCCTCCATGAGAGAAAGCTGGGCCCTGCCGTATATCGCCTGCAGGGGGTTATTGACCTCATGGGCCATTTCGCCGATGAGCTTTCCCAGAGAAGAAAGTTTCTCGGTCTGGACCAGCATCTTCTGGGTCTGCTCCAGCTCTTTCACCTTCTCCTCAAGCTCCTTGTTCTTCTGTTGCAATTTCTGCTGGGATCTTTTGAGTTCATGCGTCCTGTCCTCTATTTTTTGCTCCAGGGACTCGTTAACATCCTTAAGTTCACTTTCCCTGGCCCTTATCCTTGATACCATGTACTTGAAGGAACTGGCAAGCTGTTCTATCTCATCACCGGTTCTTACGTGTATCGGGTAGTCCATTTCCCCTCTTTGAACATGTTCGGTAGCTTCATGGAGTTTTCTTAAGGGTTTGACGAGGAAGTTCCCGAAAAGAAGTCCGAGAGGTATCCAAAAAAGGATCAACATACCCGTGACAAGGAACATCTGCAGAATAAGTTTGCGCAATGGCATATAGGCTTCACGCGTTTCCTTGTCGATCAGTATTATCAGCCCCAGGCCGCTTTGCTCCAGATAGCTGTTATCGATCCTGGAAAAAGCCAAGAGCATATCTCTTTCGTGGATATGCGGTGAGCGTATCACCGCCCACTTCTGGGGAGTGGAAACAAACTTTCGGAATGCTTTCTCATCCAAAATCCTGTTCTCAAAAGGCTCCATGCCAATGTGGTATATGATAACACCCTCATCATCCGTCAGAACCGCGTGACCCGTCTTCCCTATGTGGAATCTTTCCAGGGGTTCAAGGAATCTTTTCGAATTTACCACCACCTTGGCGACACCTAGGAGTTCTTTCCCCTCTTTCAGCGGGATCGCTATCGAAAGCGCCAGTTTGCCGACCGACTCATCGTAGGTAATGCCCTCTATGAAAACCTTGCCCTCTCCGCCGGAAAAAGCTTTCTGCCACCAAGTTTCATCACCCTGATAAAAATCGCTCGTTATGCCCGAAGATGCGACCAGTCCGCCTTTTCTGTCGGTTAGCAGCACTTCCTCCAGTTCGGGATCCTTCTGCGTTATGACTTTAAGTTCCGTCCCTGTTTCGCTACTTATGTAACGCTGGAAAAATGTGTCATCTTCCGGAACTAACTGCCACTGCTTGTCCATATATGCGAACATCTTGTCAGTTGAATCCCCGTCCGTGTATTGCCTGTTCGTTTCCTTTATCTGACGGATCATCTGGGGCGCTGATAAATATACGGTCATTTCCTTTACCAGGTCGTTGATCTTAAGGCTCATATGTTCGCTGAGAAGATCGGACATCTTAACGTAATCCATGGCTATGGTATTCCGCAAAAGCCTGAAACCGAAGAAATAACCTAAACCGATACCCGTTCCCGTGGTCAAGAGAATCGCTGTCAGGATCAAGATCGCCAGTTTTTTCCTTATGCTCATTCTCATGTTCACTTTGAACACCTCAGGCACTTTTCGGGCTTCATGATCTTCTTGTTCAGATCAAGCATATTATCTCCTCTTCCCATGGCCCCTCAAAAATCACTCCCCTACGCAAGTAGTTGCCGGAGGCACATGTTCGTATATTGTCGTATTATTATATAACCAGTATATTTGAAGTGAATATTGATAACAAAGTGCTTAATTCCCCTTTTCACTGACTTTTTTCCACTTTTATATCAATAGTCAAAATAACCCGGGGTATGTATAAATATGAAAGCAAAAATCCTGTTTGCCGGTCAGTATCTGAATGCTGCTTATTTATCTTCTCTGGTATATAATGAAAGTGCCCATCCGTTTAACGCGATAGTTCTTATCCAGGTAATCCCGCACTTCGGGAGCATTCAGGACATTTCTGAAAAAATACATGCTGTGGGAAGGTGTGCTTACGACCAGGAATCGGGATCTTTTGAGGGCATCTAAAAAGTCTTCAGGGTTTCTCCAGAAGCTGACCGAATAAAAACTATCTGTCCGACCCAAGAGATAAAGCACCTCTTTTGTTGCAATTATCTTGTCTCTTTCACGCACATTCTTATCAAGAAAAGCCTCAAGTTCTTCTGCTCCCTCCTGTCCATAGCTGTAATTGGTCTGATACCGGGCCAGGGCCTGTTTTGACGCGAGTGAAACATTAAAGGATATTATTAAAATGACCAGAGCCGCGCCCAAAGGAACCCTAATGCGCCTACGTAAAAAGAAAAACAAAAGCAGCGGCAGCAAATACACCAAAGACTGCCAAAAGAGCTGCCCGTATAATATGCCCGTTCCGCCTCCATAAGCCAGAATGTCCCTTAATTTGAATCTTATGAGATATACGGGATCGTACTGCATCATTATCAAATACGCCGCGCACCCCAGAAGCAAAGCGAGGTATTTGGATCGCTCCCGGCCGATACCTCTCAGATAATTCCCGGAGAGGAATAAGCCTATAAGAGGTATCCCCGGAAGGATATATTTGGGGAATCCATGGTTTATAGGGCTTACTGCAAGATATAGCAGAATAGAACAAGCCGTAATACCGACAAGAAGAAGCTTGTCTCTGATGAGGGGGTGATCCCTAATGAGCGAGAGAACCATTAAAAACGAACCGATCACCAGATACGGCGAGGCCCACGCGCAGAATATCACCATGTTATTAAGTATGGTTTTAAGTCCCGCCGCGGATAAATACATCCTGCCCCTTTCAAGAAGTCCGATGAAGGGAGCGCCGAAGGAAAGCGTGTTCAACTGGCAGAGAAGCCACCATAAAGCACAGAATGAGAACACCGACAACACGCAGATCAGGAAATAATTGAAAAATAGTTTTCTTCTTTTCAGAAACACAAAGCCCAGGGTGAACGGAAGTATCAATAGTGGCGTGCTGAACTTGCACAAAAGCGTGAATGTCAGTGACGCGAGAAGAAGGAGCCGCCGGATAAATGTGCCCCCCTCCAGAAATTCCGTCAGGCATACCATCCATAACAAAACCGCCGTTACGAGCAACGTGCTGTCAACATGGACGAGCAGACTGCCCTGAACGAACAAGGGGCTCGTGGCCAGGAACACGCCCGCGGCCATGACCCTGGGATCATGTTCTCCGAAGACTCCTCTGGCAAGGACCAGAAGAAGTCCCAAAGAGGCAAATGCGCACAATAATCCCAGCATCCTGACGGACAGAACCCGCTCGTTGAAGCCCCTCACAAAAGGAACAAGCGCCCAGTTGTAAATCGAAGGAATGAACTCTACGGGTTTTTCCCCGGCAATGATAAGCCGGACATTATTTATTTCGTAGATCTCATCATCAGTGACCGGCTGATCCATCTTAGGTAAAGCGAACACGAGATAGATAAGCGTTATTACGAGGAACTGGAACAACAATCTTCTGCCGCTTTTCATGTCATATAAGTATAACATCTTTCACGGAGCTAACGCCATTTGTTTCTTGTATCCGCCCGATGGCTGTTGGATCTTTGCGCGCACTAATAATATACAGAAAAAAGCCGACTCCCTGATGGAAATCGGCTTTATGCTTGGAAAAATTGGTGGAGGTGCCGGGATTTTCCTATTTTCGTGCTCAACTGGGGCATTTCACCACGTTTTTTCTGTTTTCTAAAGTAAACTACCTAAGAACTTTCTTATATTAACCTGCTCAATTCCTTTGTATTTATCTCCCCCCACCTCGTCCATTGAAACTACAAGTTTCGGATAATTATCTTCTATTTTTAAAAGATTTCCGAATTCCCTGTCTATGATCTTCTGGCTATCTATTAGATATGCTACCTGTACATATAACTTTTCCCCGCCTCTAGTGCATACAAAATCGATTTCTTTATCTTTTAACTTTCCCACAGTTATCTTGTATCCGGAGATCTTTAGATGAAGAAAAACAAGATTTTCCAGGACTTTATTGATATCTACCTGTTTATATCCGACTACAGAATGTCTTAACCCAAGATCTTCGAAATAATATTTTTCGCCGATCTCAAATATCTTTTTGCCTGCTACATCAGACCTTTGGACTTTAAACACAAAAAAAGCAGACGATAAGAAGGATAAGTAATCCAATACAATATTGGGGGAAAGTTTTATCTTCTGGGATTTTAAAAAATCACTTATGCTTTTCGCCGAAACCAAAGAACCCGTATTATCGGCCAGATATTCAACCAGGCGTTCTAAGAATGCTACATTCCGTATCGAATGTCTTTTCACGATGTCCTTGAAAAGGATCGTACTGTAAATATTCTTAAGGTATTCATAGATGATCTCATCCTTGAACTCCAGATTGATCAAGAACGGAAGGCCACCGTACCTGATGTACTTTAAAAGAGATTCCTGATCATTATTCAATTTATGAAAATTAAGGAATTCAGGATATGAAAGACCATAAACTTTAATTTCGACATATCGCCCGCTAAGGTGAGTAGCCAATTCACCGGAAAGTAGATTCGCGTTACTGCCTGTGCAGTAAATATCATACTTGCCTGAGGCCTGCATACTTTCCAAAGCTTTTTCAAATTTTTCTATTTCCTGAACCTCATCAAGAAAAACATAATGTTTTCTTTTATTTTTTATCCTTCCCTCTATGTACTCCAAAAGGTCTTTATAAGTATTAATATCATCGAAATCATGTAGTTCTTTATTTATATAAATTATATTTCCGGCTTTCACACCTTTATCCCTGATGATATCCATTATCTGGTATAACAAGTAACTTTTCCCTACTCGGCGCTGTCCGACGATCACCTTAATGATATCTTTATCAATAAAAGAAGAAACCTTATCAAGATAGTGTTTTCTTTTAATATATTCTTTAATCATACTTAAAACTCCTTTATTTTTTATATATATTTTAAGTATACTTAAAACTTATAAAAATGCAAGATTTACTTGTTTTTTCCGCATAAAAAGCGATCCAGCATATCTAATCTCGATTATTTCCAAAATAGATCAACTAATTTGGAATACACTCCATTTTTGTTCACCCCTCAAGTCCTAACCTGCATCCCCAGGATTACGTAAAATGCGTAATTATGCATACATCGTTATAATGATTTATAAAAAAGCCGACTCCCTGATGGAAATCGGCTTTATGCTTGGAAAAATTGGTGGAGGTGCCGGGATTCGAACCCGGGTCCGGGAACTTTGACCGAGGAGTATCTACATGCTTAGTCTACCTATTGATCTTTTCCGGGAAGACCCGATAGACGGGGAACCTTCCGGGAGCATTCTCCTGATACTGGCTGAAGCTAGGAGAAATCACTACAGCAGTCCTTGTTAGTTTAGGTCCTATTTAGATGGCCAAGGCGCCAACTAATGAACCAGTTCCCATCATAGAGGGAACATTTAACGCATCCTCAGCCAAGATAGACTCGGCTTCGGCTACTGGATTGTAGTCTGCGTTTATTGTTTTCCAGGTTTTTAAAGAGGCCACCTGGAACCTCTGCATGCTGCTCCAAGACCTAAAGAACACGTCGAGTCCTGTCACCCCCATATCAAAGAGCTATCTTCTCTTATGCCGCATTATGCGGTCCATTTCGCGCTTTACCTGTTTTTCCTTAAGGGCCTGCCTTTTATCGTAAAGTTTCTTACCCTTGCCGAGCCCTATCTCCATCTTGGCGTACCCCCGCTTGAAATAAACCTTTAGAGGTACCAGGGTATAACCCTGCTGCGCGAGCTTTATACCAAGACTCCTTATCTGCGCTCGGTGCAGCAGGAGCTTTCTCGGCCTCACAGGGTCGGTTTCATCGGAAGAGAAGTCATAAGGGCTTATATGCATGTTGTGAACGAATATCTCGCCCCCTTCTATCCTGCAGAAACTACCCTTTAAGTTCGCGTTTCCCGTCCTCAGGGATTTTACTTCATTACCAAAGAGCTCCAACCCGGCTTCATAAGTCTTCTCTATATGAAAATCGCGGTATGCCTGACGGTTAGTTACCACACTTGTGTTTTCTTTTGGCATGATTCTAGCTTTATTATAACATAATTAAACTCATTTATCATCCATATGTGAAGATAAATATTTCACTATATATTTATACCGTAATTGACGGTAATCTCCATTTATAGTATAATCCTCTAGATTAATTGTCAATACCAATTGATGTGCGGGCGTGGCGGAATTGGCAGACGCGTATGGTTCAGGTCCATATGGGGGAAACTCCATGGGGGTTCGAGTCCCTTCGCCCGCACCATCATCCATCCAAGCTCCATTATTGTTTTGACTTTGATTTTCGTACATGGTATATTTGCCATTAAGGGATAAGCGACCATATTGAGTTGACAGACAATAAGGGGGGGTAAGGAATCATGAAAACACTCGGCAACCTTTTAGCGATAATAGGCACTGTTCTTTTCGCCTACACTGTTATAGCAAGATTCATCGGTGAAGAAAGCATAATGGGTTTTACGGAACTGCCCTTTTTCGGCGAGGGTTTCACCGCCGTGGGAATGCTTTCGGGAACCGCATGCATTCTGCTTCTGGCAGTCATAGCTTTGATCAAATCTGAATAATAACCTTAATCACCTAAGGTAAAAGCGCCCGCTTACAGTAAGCGGGCGCTTTTTTTATCCAAGCCGGATCCCGGTCTAGATATGCATCGTTTCAAGATGGGATATCGTCCGCACCCCGCTGTCTGCCAGGGACCTTCTCCAACTTCCCCCTATCAGGGCAGTGAGCTCTTTCTGGGAATTACGGTGCCAGGAGGACCTTTCCTCCAGTTCCGGGGTTAAAACGCCCGGATGGACAGCAAGTTCATTGATCCCCTCGCCGAGGTTATTTACGATAAAACTGAGGATACCGTTATCGAGCCTGCCCGCATGGAAATGTCCCCAGAAATAATCGTTATGATAGACCTCTAAAGCGTTCATCGCTCTTCGCGCATGGGAGGCGAAGACCTTGAGCCCCGCGTGGCGCAAAAGGTCCTTTGGTGAAAAGGCGGTGATAACCACTTTCGAACTCTCCCTGGGAAGCCTTACATAAGGGATACCGTTATCGAGCGCCACCGCGATAACTGTCCGGAGAATCTCCGGGAACATGTGAACATGCTCGTGGCTGTCTATATGCGTAACCTGAAGCCCCGCCTCTTTTATTTTTTTTACCTGCGCGGTGGTCTCTTCATACACTTCGTCAGCGGAAACCGCTCCCAGCAAATACCTCGCGGCGAACGCCTTATAGCCGGCAGGGAACCGCCCTCCGGGGACGAGCGTCCTTATACGGGAAAGATCACTGGTGCAGGGTTTAAAGTCCCCGGTAAGAACAAGATGAGCGCCCACGTTAGTCCTGCCCACCCCATGCAGCATGCTTGCGGCATCACTGAAGCTCTCCCCGCAGGCAAGTAAGCTCACCCCCGTTATCACTTTTTCAAGATAACACTTTCTTGCTGCTTCATTTATCTCTTTTGAGAGGCCGACATCATCGGCGTTTATGATAAGCGCTTTCATGCGTTCAACCTTTCAGGGTAAGGGCCCTCACCTTGATCATATCGCAGAAGGTCGCCCATATTACGGGGATCCTGGCGATGTAGGACTTACCTCCCGGACGGGAGGTAAAGACCAGAGGATACTGTTCCACTCTGGCGCCTTTTCTTTTGGCGTGCAGGAAAAGCTCAACGTCCACGAAAGGGCTGCGGGAGATGAATTGCATATCCTCCACCAGTTCCCTCCTGACTATCTTATAGCCGGAATTGATATCACGTATATCCAGACGAAAAAGCGATCTGACCAGAAGATTGTACCCGACAGATATTATCTTCCTCTTGAGGGTGTCCCCTTTTTTTACCTTGCTGTAGCCAGTAACTATGTGGGCATTCTTTATCAGGGGAAAGGACCTTTTTATATCTTCCTCCCCGACGGGCATATCCGCGTCCATGTACATGATAACGTCCTTGCTGGCTGCTTTGAAACCCGCGGCGAACGCACCTCCGAACATCGTATTCTCCGGCAGCCTGATAAGCTTTACGCTTGAGTCCTTCCGCGAGATACTTTCAACGATATCGGCGCTTCCATCCGTGGATGCGTCATCGGCTATGATTATCTCGTGATCCGGGGTCATCTCCGGGGCGATGGACTTGATCTTGCGTATGGACGCGGTGATATTGGCGCTCTCATTGTACATGGGTAAGACAAAGGATACGCTGGGGCTATCGTTCATATATTCTACCTATTCATTCGTTATAAGAACATATTCTCCCGAACTGGCCACCGGCTCGGACACCTTTCCGGGCATCTCTGCCTTCAGGTTACGGTAATGCTTCTGCTGTATTATACCCCACACTCTCTCCTTCCTGGAGAAAAAATCCCTGAGGGCCTGATGAGGATGTATATCCGTCATATCGGTCCTGCCCGAGTAGAAGGCTATCCCACGGCGGTGATCACATTCGCCCCCCACCGCTTCATCGGAAGAGGCGAGCTCCCTGACCTTAAGAGAAAGTTCCTTGCTGGATTCATGTACACCCACGACCGGGAGAATGAACCAGACCACGGGTAAAGCGCAGACCAATACCGAAGAAGCGATGGCGCCGAAAGAGGCCATTCTGCGCCTTTTGAGAAAGAAAAGTGCCGAAACGATAATGGCCAGAAGATAAAGAACGGAGGCCATTATCGTGCCCTGGACTGCTGAGGTGGTCGCGTATTCATATCTAACCAGAAAAACGGCGCCGGCAGCCGCGACCGGGGATGATCCAACGAGGATCCAGAAGGATATCTTCATGAAAAAAGACGTTCGTTCATCCTCGTCCGAGCTAGTGATGAACCTCTCCCAAAACCTCCCGGCAACTAACGCTAGTACCGGAAAAAGCGGAAAAATGTAAGTGACGAGTTTCGTGCTGGATGAAGAGAAGAAAAGGAACACCACAAGAAACCATAATAAGAGGAACAGCCTGTAATTCCCTGCCCGCGAGTCCGCTGATCCTGGATGGGGGTGTCTCCACATGTTCCACGCACCGAAAAGAAGAAAAGTGCTCCAGGGGAAGAACCCTCCCAGGATGACCGGTATGTAGAAGTACGGCGACGTGCCTATCCTGTGCTCCGGAACCAGAAAACGCGTAACGTTATGAAAACCGAAGAATTCATCAACAAAGGCCGACCCGTGCATACGGTAAACCGCGATATACCAGGGCAAACTTACCAGCAGAAGCAGGAGAATGCACCGCAAAAGCGGTATCTCCGGGAACCTTTTCCACTGCCTGGTCAAAAGGATGAATAATAATACCGTGAGACCGGGGAGAAATAGACCGATCGGACCCTTCGTGAGTACCGCCAGGGCCGCAGCTACCGAAGCGAGATAGAAATATCCCCTGCCCTTACCCATCCATCCCATCAGAAAGAATAAAAGCGTGTACAGGATAAAGACCAAGAGCACCATGTCCGTTACGCAACCTCTGGCGAGGACGAGATACTGTACGCAGGTCGCCATGACCATCCCCGAAAGGAACCCGCAGAGCGGCGAAAAAAGGAGCCTTCCGAAAAAATAAACCCCCAGAACGCCCAGAATACCGAAAACCGCCGAAGGGAATCTCGCTGCGAACTCACCAACCCCGAAAACCATATAACTCAGAACTATAAGAAGATAGTAAAGCACGGGTTTTTCGAACTGCGGCTTGCCGAATATCATGGGAGTGACCCACTCATCAGCTTCGAGCATCTCCTTTGCCGTCTGGGCGTAAAAAGTCTCATCCGGATCGGTAAGGGGCATATCCCCCAGCCCGAAAAAATACAGAAACAGCATAACAGCTATCAATATCAGAATAAATTTGGATCCACGCATTAGGCCATGCTCCTGAGTCTTTTGACCCGTTCGGCCACAGGCGGATGCGTGCTGAACAGGTTGGCAACGAAATTATTCGCGGACGGCTTGACGATGAACAGGTGTTGAGTCTGGGGCGCCGCGTCGAATCTGGTGCGTTCATTGCCCCGGGCCATCTGTTCCAGGGCCCTGGCGAGCCCCTCGGGGGAACCGGCTATCTCGGCTCCCCTTGTATCAGCGGCGTATTCCCGCGAACGGGATATGGCCAGCTGGACTATAAGGGCGGCTATCGGGGCAAATATGCTTACGGCCAATAATCCTATGATGTTACCCGAGTCATTCCTCTCCCTGGAAAACCCGCCGAGAATGGCCGCCCATCTGGCCATGTAAACAGCCATCATTATCGCGCTCGCCATGGCCGCGGTGACCGTCATGATAAGGGTATCTCGGTGTTTGATATGCGAAAGCTCGTGGGAGATGACGCCCTTAAGCTCCTCCTTGTCCAGTAATTCCACAAGCCCCCTGGTAAGGCATAAAGCGGCATTGTCGGGGTCTCTTCCGGTCGCGAAAGCGTTGGGAACGGCAACGTCCGTTATATATACCCTGGGTGCGGGTATATCTGCCCTGGAGCTGAGCTCTTCCACCACCGAATAGATATCGGCGTTCTCCCGGGATGATAACGGCCTGGCGTTGTACATCTTCAGCACTATCTTGTCACTGTACCAGTAACTGACCCCGTTGAGCACCATGGCTACAATAAAAGCTATAATAACGCCTCTGGGGCCTGCCACGAGACTTCCGACCCACATCAGAATGAAGGTCATTACGACCAGCAATAAACCCGTCTTTATGTAACTCATTTGATCACCTCTTCCAGCCTATAGTCATAGAATAATATATTATAATATGCGTTTAAGTCAACCCTTCTTTTCAAAAGGCGCTTGAGCAGGCTTTTCTTGACTTAAGGCTTTAAAACATATATACTATTTGGCAAATAATATATTTTTTATTACTATTATAAAAAGGCATGTATGTTTGAATTTTTAAGGAAAAAGAAGACCAAGAAATTCGGCGAAATCGCTGTGGGACGCGGTCTTGCATCAGAGGATGAGGTAAAAGAGGCGCTGCGCATACAAAAGGAATACGAACAAAAGCACCAGCAGCACAAGGAAATCGGCGCCATCATGACCGAAAAAGGCATCCTCTCGCCCAATGACGTTAAATCCATACTTGATGAACAAAAAGGCCAGGCAAGCATTATGGCCTGGTTCGCGGCTCTTTTCGGATTAAGCAGATAATTTCGGGAATAAATCAAGGGGGTATTTCAATGAAAAGAACGGCTTTCTTCATTACTGCGGCACTCTTTGTCGCTCTTCTGATGCCTGAGGTCTCCCACGCGGGACCATGGACACTAAAAAAGAACAAGCTCTGGACAGAAACGTTTTTCCGTTATTTTGTCTCCAAAAGAGCGTTCGATGAGAACGGTGACAGGAGCCGTTGGGACCACGGCGGGATATCGGAGATATACGACCTCGAGCAGAAATTTGAGTTCGGCTTCAACGATAACCTGAACATCCTGCTCAATATCCCCTATACCTGGAGCCACTGGAAGAACGATTTCAGCACCGCGCAGTTCAATAGCCAAAAAGCCAAGCACGAAGGCTTCAAGCAGATACAACCCGGCATAAAATACAAATTCATGGATAAACCCGTCGTGGCTGCCGGACAGCTCAAGTTCTACATCCATCCGGGAAACCCCGATGTGGTCCAACAGCCCGACCTGTTTGAATACGGTAACGGCGTGGAACTGCGGGGCCTTGTGGGAAAATCCTTCACAGTGTTCAAAAAACCTGCTTACGTGTCCGGTGAGTTCGGTTATTTCTGGCAGATCGATACGGGGGTCAATGCAGATTTCGCGAATTATTTTCCCATGTTCCTCGAAGGCGGCATCTCCCCCTTTGACTGGCTCATGTTGAAAGGCGAGCTGGATGTGAGGCTTTCCCATCAGGGAACGGGAGTGCGTAAAGACACCATTACCTGGCGCGCCGGCCCCATTATAAACCTCCTGGGAAAAGGCTTCTCCAGTGTTAAAAAAGGAGCTCAGTCCAGTCTTAACCTCGAGCTTCAGCTTGGACAGACCGCATGGGGACGCGGCGACGGAACCAGCGAAAGGTTCAGGCGCGTTAGCGCAGCGTGGGAATACATCGCGAAGGTGCAGATACTTTTCTAAAATACCCGCTTATATAATAAAAAAAGGAGGCTTGTACAAGCCTCCTTTTTTTATTATCCTCAAACATCCCGCTCGGGCTTACGCCGCCTCAAGGGCTTTCTGCTGCGCTCTGTAAAGCCTCTGCAATTCCCTGAAATCCATCGGCTCCGCCCCGGGAAGGAATATGACAGTCCTGAGCGTCTTGTTATATTCGCGTATGATCGGGAGCTCCGGCGCACTCTGCCCGGATGCCAACTCAAGAGCGAGCGCCAGCATCTGCACCAAGCGTATCCTTATCTGCGTGTAATCTTCAGTACTCTTCTCGGTGAAAGCGTCAAGCTCGCTGTGGTCGACACCGGCAAGAAAAGCCTTTTGCTCCGTCCGGGTGCTGCGTAAAGGATCGAAAGCCTTAGAGTTTATGGTATCCTGAGAAGCAAGTATGACCACATTGGAATAATCGCTATTGGGGCCATCCTTTGTGGTCTGCCATATGACTTGGTGGGCAAGATAATCCCTTTTATCATGCACTATGATAACGTTATCAAGGCCGATGGACCTAAGTTTCGATCCCAGGGATTTGATATCGGTGATAAGGGGATTTATCGCCATGTGCTGCATTGTGGCCCGCTCCGAACCCGGTATCCAGGCGGTCTCAACGCCGATAATAAGGTTTCTGTCCTCTCTCCTGGCCTTTCTTGCGAGCGTTATGATGGATGAGACAAGACCCGCTGACTCAAATTCCCGCAGATTCTCCCTCAAGGTCCTCTCGACCTCCATGACAGCTTCCGTAAAAAGGATCGGGGCCTCCCCCGTCTCTCGTATCCTCTCAAGATCAGCCAGCAGCGCCTCGGCCGTGAAAACAATGTCCGTATTAGTTTCGTTCCCCATGAATTCTCTGGTTATATCGCTTCTCAAGGCAAGGATCGCGACCATGTCGTTACAGGCATTGATAAGTTTTTCCCGGTTGTTGTTGGCCGGAAGCTCCACCTCTTCTTCCCCGGGAATGGGCTTCTGTTCCGCTTCGCTCTTCCGGCTGGGGATAAGCCCTCCCTGGGCCAGTATGCTCCTTTTAAGGTCGTTCGGGTTTTCGGCGAGTTCCTCTACGAATGTATACGCGGGTTTCCTGGCCTGGTGGAACGAAACAACGTCCTTGACGGCAATAAGTACATCTTCCAGCTGGCCGCCGGTAAGTTCACTCATGCCGTAGACTTCAGCAACCGCGCGTGCCAGTTTATATGAAGCATCTCTTTCATATTTGGGATCTACATGGACTTCCTTGTGGCGTCGTATTTTCCCGAATTTAGAGAAGATCCTTTCACCGAGAAAAAGTTTTTCTATCTCACCCGGTGTTTCTGCCATCGCGTGCAGCTTCGTGAAACAAGGAGCTTTCCGCTCATAATGGTGATCTATAAGGGCCACGACCCTCTTAAAATCCTCCCAGGTGGTCACATGCTCGGCCAGCTTCTCCGCCAGTTTTTCTTTGATTTCACCCTGCATGCAGTCCCTGACGAGTATGGCCCTTACATGGCATACATCAAAGACCTTGTCGGCATAGGCCATCATACACTGTTTGGAGTATTCCCTTATCTTCTCGACATTACCGGAATTGAACAGCTTATGAATAGCCGGCTCGGCCAGTTCACTGTCCCTGCCGTAGGCTAGAACGAAAAGCCTGCCCATTTTGTCTATATCTTCTATCTGCCAGGACCTCTCGATAGCGAAAGCCCTTATTTTGGGGTAACCCAGCTGGGCGTACTCGTAAATGCTCTCGGGATTATTATGGTCTATCCCCGCGTACATCGAAGAGATATTATAGAACCTGTCGATCGCGAACCAGAAATAAGGGGCCAGAAGCAAGCTCGGAATAGGCGTCATGAAGACCATCCCGAGAGGATGCCACTTCAGGACCTCGTGCTTGAGCACGCTGCTCTGTTCCATTTTACTGAGATGGTTGAAAGCATGATGCAGAAACCCTTCGGTGTTGGAGACCGGCTCATCAAGAGCCTTGTCTTCCGGAACCCCCACTTCTATCATGGAAGAACGTATATCCCTTCCCATGTACCAGTAATAGGCGGTCGTAAAGGCCAGAACGTTGATGATCGCCCATGAAAGCAACTTCATGGGGTCGGTCATGCCGTGGACCAGATAGATCCATCCGAATACCACGGTCACAGCGATCGTGACCGGCCTTAAGCAGTACATCGCCCTGTAGCAATTACGGGCGGTTAGATTATGTTTTCCCTTCCTGGAACCGGTATTATCAGGGGGGGTCTTTGCCGGGGGGGTCTTTTCGCTTTTTGTCTTTTTTGACTCTTCTTTTTCCCCGAAAGAAACATAGATCAAATACTTGGCAGATGCTACCCATTTCTGACCAGAGAGCCCATCCCGGGGAAGTTCATCCTTAAGTGCCACCTGTATTAGGCATTTATGTCCCGAACAGACGCACGGGATTATGACGACCTTCTTATCTGGGGAAAAATTGACCTTGGATAGATCTATCCCACCTATGATCTGGCCCGTTTCACGTGATATTACCGCTTCGAGATGTTCCAGTGGCAGCCTGTCCTCAAGAAGATATTTGGCGATATTCTGCGCTGATGCGAGCAGTTTCATATCCGCGAACAGCGATCTACGGACAGCTTCCTTTTCATTTGACATTATCTCGGTCTGAAAAGGGAGTTCCGCGGAAAGTTTTTCTGCTGCTTCGGGGATATTTATCTGGCTCGCCTGTGCTATATCAAAAAATATTAACGTGAGTACAAGTACAAGACTTACGATCCTGAACCATGATCTTCCTCTTACACCGTGCATATCCTGCCTTTCCAAAAATGCGTAATTTGCCTTTTACTGAATATTTTATCTCCTAATGCATAATAACAATTTTTTAGCCTAACATCAACTAAAAAAACTAGCTTTTTATTGACTAACGTATTTTGTAAGTTGTTTTTTCTAGGTAATTTATAAAAAAAGGGCGGCTTAGAAAGCCGCCCTTTGGATAAGTGATGCGCGCTTAGATCATCTGCCTCTCTGTTCAAGTTCTTTCTGCATATTTACAGTAGCTTTCTCGAGCTGTTCGGCCGGATCTGCGCCCTTTAATACCACCATCTGTATGGCGTGGTTAATGAATCTCGTGCTTGAATCCCAGGCCAGAACAGGCGGTGGTCCCTTGGCGTCCTTGGCCTGGCTCACCAGAACGCGCTTAAATTCCTGGTCCATCGGCAGGTCGCTCCAGGTATCCATGTTGGGAGGAAGATACGAATCTTCTGTCTCGAGTGAATCCTCATATATCCTGATCTGGTTCTCGGGCTTGAAAAGGAACTTGATGAATTCCCATGCCTCGTCCTTCATTTTGGATCTTGAGAATATACCGAGTATCCTTCCGCCGATGAAAGCGGTGCGCTTGCCGGTGGGTCCCTTGGGAAGCATGGCTATGCCCCATTTGCCTTCCAGCTCGGGAGCACCCACGGTAAGGCTCACGATCTTCCAGTTACCCGATATCGCCAGAGGATAATCCCCCGTCCTCATTCCCTGCTCGAGCGGAACCTGTGTTTTCGGCATACCCGCCTTATATAAACTGGCAAAATAACCCATGGCCTCCGCGGCCTCGGGGGTATCCAGCGTCACCTGAGTGAAATCATCATTGTAGTAACTTCCTCCCGACTGCCAGAGGAAGGGAGAATAACCTATCCACTCAAGCGATCCCCAGTCATACACCATTCCCTTCTCTTTTGACTTCAGCCCCTTTATCGTCTGGAGAAGATCATCCCAGGTCCTGGGTGGCTCCGGTATCATATCTTTCCTGTAGTACATGATCTGCACCGACAGGTCAAAAGGTATGCCGTATACTTTATCGCCCACTCTGGTGGATTCAAGGATGCTGGGGAATATCTTAGTCTCAAGCTCTTCGACGTCTTCCGGGTAAGTTTCACGCAAATTGACCATGGCACCCAGTTCGCCGAACTCCATGCCCCATGTCAGCCCCATGGTCCCTATGTCGGGAGTAACTTCGCCGGCTATGGAAGTAAGGTACTTGCTGTGGGCATCGCCCCAGGATATGGCCTGGCACAGGACCTCGACACCGGTCTTTTCGGTGAACTTCTTGCTGAGCTGGGTTATGGTCTGGGCCTGGCCTTCGGACCCTACAAGCCACATGACTATCTGGTCCTTTTTCTCCGCGCCTGCGCCACAACCGGATAATGAAAAAACAAAAACGGACAGAATTAATGATGTTATTATCTTTTTTAGCAACACGTTCCTCTCCTTCTCTTTACACTTCAGCGAATAGATTCTGTATGACCAGGGCTCCGGCGCCGACACTGACAACGTTATCGCCCAGGCTGGTCGGTAGTATCTTGACGACCTTTACCGATTCTTCGTAACCCCACTTTCTAACGGCCCTGCGCACCGAAGAGAAGAATATATCTCCCGCTTTCTCAATGCCCCTGCCGACGACGACCACCTCGGGGTTAAAAAGGTTTATCAAAAAAGCTATTTTGGTGCCGAGATAGTCCCCTGCATCCTCAAGGGTCAGTCTTGCAAGGTCGTCCCCTTTTTCGGCAGCCTCTATTGCGGTCCTGAAATCTATTCTTTCAGCATCCCCGCCGCAGGCCTCCATTATTGCCTTGCCTTCCCCGGGATGCTCCCCGAGATAACTCCTGATCCGGTCGGGTATACCAAGGTCCAGCCCCCTGGAACGCAGACAGCATCCGTAATCATAACTCGCCCAGCATTTGTCCGGGCTTGATTCCTCCCCAGGATAAGGAGGATTCAGATTGAGCTCCCCTGCGCTCTTCGTAGCTCCGTAGTAGAGATCCCCTTTTATGACGAGCCCGCAGCTTGAATCGGAACACAGAAAAATCAGGTTGGATGCAGAACTCCCGGCACCAATACCCGACCATCTTTCCCCGAAAGCTGCCAATGTGGCATCATGCTCGATAAGCGTCGGGGCGTCAAACCTGGCCTCCAGCTGGCTCAGGAGGTTAGTATAACTTACGATCTGTTCGTTCTCGACCGCGTAACGCACCATCCCCCGGTAACGGTCGATAACACCCCATATGCCTACGCCTATACCCTTTATGTCCGAAGGGGAAACACCTGATTTGCGTATGAGGTCGTCGACCATGCCGAGCACTCTCTCGGTGAGCTTTTCGAAAGATTCCTTTTCCTTGGGGACCTTCTCCTGGGCGATCACCTTGCCGGTCATATCCATCAGGACCCCCACGACCGCCGCGTCAATGGTAAGATGAGGCGAACCAAGGTCTATGCCTATACTGTAGGCGTAATCTCCGTTCAGCTTGAGAAGCTCCGGCCTTCTTCCGCCGGTGGAGATATCAAGACCCGTTTCAAAGACGATCTTGTTCTTTATGTACTTGCTGACATAATTTGAAACGGTAACGATATTCAGATCGGTCACTTTGGATATCTCCGCCCTGGATATCTCCCCTCCTCTGCGTATGGCATCGAGAATGCTCAGGTTCCTTCTCTCCTTCTCGGAGAGCCTATTCTCCTTTGCTATGAACTCCCTCATGTGAATACTCCTTCACATATTTTCAAGCGACACGCTGGATAGTTTACTTCGAAACCGGTTTGGAGTACCATTTCTGTATGACCTCTTCGGCCGGCTTGTTCTGCGGCGTAAAACCCCGGTTATATTTACCGCCCATGCTAGCGTTAGTGCCCCAGTACCACCAGTACAGGCCGTAGAACCATTCCTTGTCCCAGAATTCCTCCAGGAGGGCCCTGTAATAATCCGCCTGCAGCTGAAGATTTACTTCGCTCCTTGGGATGTGTTCCCATGGTCGTATAGCCGCGCCGTCGGCGGAATTACAACCGGCCTCCGGGAAAATGATCGGTTTACCCACTCTTTCCTGGAAATCCTCGATCTCCGCGACCCATTTGCTCCAACCCTCGCGCAATTCATCGTAACTGGGGGCCATCTCTTCGGTAAGCGGGAAATACGCGTTTATCCCGACAAAGTCGAGCATATGCCAGAACCGGATATCAAGATACCGGTCCCAGTGCGCCGCGTATACCAATAGTCCCGAGAAAGAACCCCTCACGGTCCTGATCAGGTCTTCCCACATATATCCCTTGGCTGTGGCGGTGGTCGACAGCTCCGTCCCCACGCAAAGCATCTCGACATCCTCTTCTTCGGCCATCTTTGCGTAATACATGATATATTCGGTATATTTCCTGAACCAATCGTCCCATTCGGATTCCCTCATGCTGCCTATCTCGCCTCTCCAGCTGCCGTCGGAGGTATCCAACAGATCCAGGTGCATCTTGAGGCATACCTTCAGACCCAGCTCGTGTGCCTTGCGTATGGCATGCACCACCGCTTCGTCGGAAGGGGTCTTGGAGGTCCTCTGTATATCACCTGACCAGGGCGTCGTCTGGTACCAGGTGACCAGAATGCTGACCCACTCGGTCCCGATCTGGCTGGCCTTTGCTAGGGACTCGTCAGAATTTTCGGTAAGGTAGCCTCCCTGCGACCAGGTTACGTATCCTATCCCCTTCTGGAACTCCGCCCTTACTCCGGTGCCCTGCGGCACAAATTTGATAAGTGTGAATGCGGCCGCGGCAACCACTACGACCGCGACAACGGGTATCAACACCTTCAGAAAAAGGTTTTTGGAAGATTTTTTTGCCGCTGTTTTGGCCTGTCCTTTCTCTTTCGGTTTCTCTTGGGATTTTTTCTTAGGCATGATCTTTTCCTTTCGTAGAATGATTTTTCAAACGTTTTTTAAACTTCTTCCGCCCGGATTATAAATGTAGAAACTAACCGGGCAAAAAAAAGAATATATCACAGATCACGAAAGATCCTTACAGGACCTCTCCCCGGGCTAACAAGTCCGTTCCGTAACAGCAAACCGACCAAAATGGATATATCTATCAGCGGATACTATCTGCCAACCCTGATATTATCCACGAATACAGAACCGGTGTACTTAGGTTTCTTGTTAGATTCTATCCTTACGGCTATTTTGCGTACATCCTCGGCGAATTTCTCGTCCGGGACCACTCTCTTCCAGTCGTAGCTTCCTGGTTCTATGCTGGCGTTTATCGTCACCCATTCGCCCGGTATCAAGGGATAACTGCGGCTCATTTCGACGAACTTCCAGGTCTCGCCCACCGTGATTATGAGCTTGGCGTTAAGCCCCATCGGCGCATCCGGGGGAAGATAGACATCTGCCCTTATCACCCGGTAATTGCTCATGTCAAGATACTGCTGTATCTCGACCAGGGCCGCCGACCACATGCCTCCCGGGAAATCCGCCTCTATCTTCATGCTCCCTTTGCCGTGGGAGGCCACTTCCGTGGAAACCTCCGCGCTCTTGGCGATATGATCCCTCTTGCCCTGCGCCCACATGGGTACTTCCCATCCGTTAAGGTCGCTTTCGAAATCGTAGTAGATCCTTGTCTCGGTAATAGGCGCCGTGGAAGGCGTCGGCCTTTCCGGCATCTGGGTCTGGGAGGCGGCTTTCTTCGATATTTTTATCGTCTTACCTCCGGTGGCGGGACCTTCCTCTTTCTGGGGGCCGCAACCGGCTATCATAACGGTAAATACAAGAAGTGTTGCCACCAGTAGAACCGGAACATTAAAACGAATTTTACTCATTCTCTTTTTCCTTTCCTTTTCCCTACCTTGCCTGTTTTATTAATAGCCTTGCAAAAAGGAGCTGTTAACACATCAAAACAGCAGGCAGAGACCGGTCTATCCACCGGTCTCTGCCCTCTTGCTTCATGGTCTTTCCCAATAATGACAGGTCAACCGGATCACTTGATAACGCGAACGTTATCGATATAGATCGGACCGGTATAAGCCGGCCTGTTATTGGACTCAACCCTTATATCTATCTTTCTTATATCAGCGCGGAAAGATTCATCGACCTGGATCCTTCTCCAGTCAATGCTTCCCGGGGTTATATCCGCCGTAAGGGTGACCCATTGGCCGGGAACGAGACCGAAAGAACGGCTCATCTCCACCCATTTCCAGCTGTCCCCCACGGTCAGTATCATCTTAGCCCTCAGCCCCAGAGGAGCATCCTTGGGAAGATATATGTCACAGGCTATTTTGCTGTAATCGGTCCAGTCGAAATACTGCATTATCTCGACTATCCCGCCTGTCCATCTTCCGCCCGGGTATTCCACGTCCATCTTCAGGCTCTGAGCGCCTTCGCTGGCGAAATCAGCAGAAGGGCTTATCTCCTTCTGGACGTGATCAGGTTTCTCGTAGGCCCAGTCCGGGATCTCCCATCCCTGCAAACCATCCTCAAAACTGAAAAGAACAGTTTGTTCCTGTGCATGTACGGCCGTACCAGCGAACAGAAGGCCTAATACCGCTAGAGTTAATGCTACTTTCTTCATGTTAACATCCTCCTTCTTGTTTTATTCGACTTTTTCAAGCCACTTTTTAATTATTTCTTCGGCTTTCTTTCCCTTGACGGTGAACCCGAGAGGGCTCCATCTTTCCTGCGGAAAGTACTGCCAGATATAATAACCTTTGAACCAGGGCC
This sequence comes from Candidatus Omnitrophota bacterium, assembly GCA_014728045.1. NCBI lineage: Bacteria > Pseudomonadati > Candidatus Omnitrophota > Candidatus Omnitrophota bacterium. The sequence continues at coordinate 66,536 of WJMH01000012.1, read as the reverse complement.
TTTTTGTCAACACCTCGAAAGTGGCGTCAAGACAGTCCGCCTGGGCCTGCTGATCCTCGACACTGGATATTGCCACCCACGGCTGGCGCGCTGCACCCTCAGCCGAAGGATATCCTATCTCCGTTAGGATCACGCCCTTTCCGGTAAGCCCTCTTTCACCGAGCCAGGTCTCTATTTCATCGGCGATCGCCTCCCATGCCAGCACCAAGTCTTCCTGGGAAGGGTTATCCACCTCAGCCAGCGGGAAATACGCGTCCAACCCTATGAAATCCATCTTGTCCCAGAAAGGGACCTCCTTGTATTCGGTCCAGTTCGCTGAATACGTCAGCAGACCGTCATATACTTCCTTGACCTTGGCGATGATCTGGTCCCACCTGTGCGCCCACGCCGAGAAAGTGGTCGCCTCCAGTTCGGTACCCACAGAATAAATTTCAACACCGTTCTCCTGCGCCATGCGGGCGTATCTGAGAGCGAACTTCTCGTAACTGTCGAACCACTTCTCCGAAGGCATGATGTTTATCCTCGCCTCGTCCGTTCTGGGATCAACGTGGGGTTTCAGCAATACCCTAAGACCGATCCTGTGGCATGTCTTTATGGCATGGACGAGCGCCTCGTCAGTGGGCGTGTCGCCGCCCGGATAGTCGTTGGTGAATATCTCAGTGGAATTAAGCTCCTCCTGATAAGCGGGTACCATTATCGCTATCGTATCATACCCTATCTTTTTTAGCTCCGCCAGAGTAAGGTCGGAAACAGGTTTGGTAAACTCCTCGGCCATCCAGGAAGTATATACGACACCCTCCTGGAATTCCTGCTCGCTTATGGGCACGGGTTTGGCCGCAAGCCCTGAAAGAACCTTTTCGGCCTCTTTCTTCTTGCTCAGGTCGTCACCCCTGGAAAGATACTCCTGTTTGGTCACGTCGGCTTCAGGATTCCGATCCTGCGGACCATAGATCTCGACTTCCCACATGGATATGCCCCAGTCCTCGTTGACCCTTTCCTGGCCGAGAATCATAACATAACGGCACTTGACCGGAGCGAACTCGGCTTCCACGTCCCCGCCGCGGCTGTTCTTGACCTCATATACTATCGTCCAGTTCTCAGCGTCGTTGGATACCAGTATCTGGTAATCGGTGGCGTAGGCCCTTTCCCAGCGAACAATAACGTTACTTACGACCTTTTTACTCCCAAGATCGAAATAGATCCACTGGTCGCCTTCGGTATAATCGCTTGACCAGCGGGTGAGCATATCCCCGTCCACGGGAGCCATCGGGTTCGGTTCGGGCGCCCAGTCCGGTGTTTTGTCAAAGCTTGAGGCTTCGGCATCAGTGACATCCAGATATACCAGAGGTCCTTCTTCGGTCACCTCAACGGTCTCGACGGTCACCTCTTCGACAGAAGCGGCCTCCGGCTCTTCCATCTTTGCCTCTCCGCCGCAGCCTGCCGCGACAAGTGAAATCATTATCAGAAAAACGAAGTATAAAGAGAGTTTTTTCATTTTATCCTTTCTATTTTATCCTTTAAGGCCCGTCATCGCTATACCTTTGATTATGTACTTCTGGAACATCAGATATACGACGAGCATGGGCAGTGTGGCAATAACGGCTCCTGCCATCACCATCGCGAAATTCGCGCCGAACTGTCCGGTAAGTACAGCCAGCGCCAGAGGTATCGTCCTCATGTCGCTTGTATGTATTATGACCAGCGGCCATACAAAATTGTTCCACTGCTGCAGGAACGTGAATATGGCCAGTGTCGCCACGACCGGTTTGATAAGAGGAAGTATCACGTTCCGGTAAATCATGAATTCACTGCAGCCGTCTATCTTGGCCGCGTCGATCAGGTCGTCGGGTATACTGTATATGTACTGCCTGTTGAGGAATATACCGAAAGCGCACCATGCCATCGAGGGTATTATAAGCCCCCTGTAGGTGTTTAGCCAGCCGAGTTTCTTGACTATGACGAACCCCGGGATGATATTGACCTGCCAGGGTATCATCAGTGAACCCAGGAATATGAAGAAAAGCTTGTCCCTGCCCCAGAACTTGTGCTTGGCGAAGGCGTAACCGGCAAGAGAGGTCGCGAAAACATTGAACAGGGTTATCGACCCGGCGACAAAAAGGCTGTTGAACAGATACCTTACCATGGGAACCATCTTGAAAAGGTCCCTGTACGGCTCCAGTGTCGGATTCTTCACGATGAAGCTGGGAGGATAGGACTGTATCTCCGACAACGGTTTGATGGAAGTGATGAACATCCACACATACGGAACTGCCATCGTCAGAGCACCGGCTATCAGAAACATGTATATGAATGTCTTTACGGTGAGTGAATCTTTCCTGATACCTACTTCATGTCCCATGTTTTGTTGTTCCCTTTCCGTAACAATATCAATATTCCACGTTACTTTTCATAAGCCTCTTATTGATCATCGTAAGGATGAAGATCAAAAGAAAAATTATATATGCCAGAGCCGAGGCGTAACCCATCTGGAATTTCTGGAAACCCTTATCATAAAGGTACGCGACTATGGTAAGGCCACTGTTAAGTACTCCTCCTATTCCTCCCTGCCCGCCGGTCATTATGTACACCTGCTCGAAGACCTGAAAACTGAATATGAAGCTCATCATGCTTACGAATACTATGGTCGGCTTCAAAAGCGGAAGCGTCACGTTGAAGAACTTTTTCCAGAAACCAGCCCCGTCGATCTCGGCCGCCTCGTACATGACATGCGGTATGGTCTGGAGCCCCGCCAGAAAAAGAATCATGTTGTATCCCACACCGGCCCATATGGACATTATCATTATCGAGGGCAGCGTCCAGGTGGGACTGGCGAGCCAGTCTATCGGCTGGAACCCCAGTTTCAGAAGAAAATAATTGAACAGACCGTATTTCTCACCCGCGTACAACCATTTCCATATGACCGATACGGCCACTATTGCGGTCACCGTCGGAAGAAAGAAGATCGATTTAAAGAAGTTCTTGAACTTGATCTTCTGGTCTATGGCCACCGCCAGCATGAGCGATATGCACACACCGATCGGCACAACGCCTATAACATACAAAACCGTGTTCCTGATCGCCTTCCAGAAAAGGGGATCGTCGAAGAGTATGTTCTTGTAGTTGGCAAGTCCCACGAAACGCGGCGCGTGTACAACATCATACTTGGTAAAAGACCAGAAAAAGGAAATGAATACGGGGGCCAGCTGGAAGATAAAGAAAAGGATGGCGGGCAAAGCAATGAATAGATAGGATGTCTTCTGCTTGGCCAGCCTCTGAATAAACGTTTCTTGGTCCATCTACTTCCTTTTGTTCAATCGATACTTTTATAAACTATTAGACAGGAAGGATTATTTTACAAAAATTACACTATCCTGTCAACTTGTTGTAATATAATTATCACTTCGCGACCCACCCGGCCTCGGCGAATGGATATATCGCAAAAAAGGGCAGACCGTTAAAGGCCTACCCTCCTTTTTTTGCGATATTATTAGGTATATCAATGCGCATTAGACCGACCACATGACCTTTCTACGCTGCTGGAGCTGTTCAGTGGCGTCAAAAGGCTTGATCGGCATCTTAAGCAAGAGATTCTGCACCAGGAACCTGAGCCAACCGTAAGGATCGTCCTTGAGGTCCGCCGGGAGCATCTCTATCGCTTCCCCTATCTCATCGCGGGAAAGCATGTAGTATAGGTATCTTGCCGGTACGGATTTACCGGTAAGCTGCGCCATGAGCTTCTGCAGGTCCTTCGCGGCATTGTCAATGAAGGGATTGGCTATGACCTCCTGTATGTCCTCCGGGTTGAGCGCCGCCAGGAGAAGCGCAGTTCCTTCCACCTCTCGGTTGAAGAACCAGCCCTGGTCCTCCTCAAGACCGTCAAGGTCGGGTATCGCGAGGACCCTCAGCTTACCTTTCTCACCGTAGAGGAATTTCCTTACCTCGGGATCGTCCCTGTCGGCGTTCCTGATGTTTGACTCGGTAGCCACCAGTATCCCGACAGCACCCTTGTTAAGGGATTTCTTGGCGGCCTCTGAAAGCCCCATGCTGGCGTTATAGGTGGATATCCTTATTTTCTCGCTGATGTATGTCTGAAGCTGTTTCTGTTCCCAAAGCGCGGAACCCGGGGTGTTCTCCCCGCCGGGCACGAACATTTCGGACGGAAGGATGAGATCCACCTGTCCGGCCTGAATGCTATCCATGTGCTTTTTGACCATCATGTAGGTCATGTACACAATACGCTCCTCGGGCGTGTTCGCGTACCTTATTTCCACGGTTGCGGGCCTGTCTCCTTCCTTAACCAGCCTGTATGGACCGGTCTCGAGGAACGGTATTATCCTGCCCTTGGTATCTATGATCTGGTCGTCAGAGACCATGAAAGAATCGCCTTCATCAAAAACGGCGACCTGTTTTTCGTTGAGTTCAAGAGCTACCTTGCCCGTGACGACGGCCACAACATGGTCGCGTCCCTCGAGAAGAGGCATGGCGTCCGCGGCGGAGTTGATCTCAACCAGGTCCCTTATGCCCTCTTCGCTGAAGATCGCGTTATCCACGAAAGAAGGCACGCTGTCCGGAAGGTTCGGTATTGTCTCCCGGCCTCTTTCGACCTCGACGGCGAACTCTTCCTCGCGTCTCTGCTCGGGCACGTACTGCGTGTATACTGTAGCGGGGCCTCTAGTGGCGATTACGCTGTACTTGCCGGCGTTGGCGGGTATTACCCTCTCCTCGCCCTGGCTTACCTCGTCCACGGTCTCACCCTTGGCATTAACCAGCTTGACCGCGCCCTCTGTCACTATTATGGAGTGTTGCTTGCCCTGTATATCGCTGTAAACCTCGATGCCTTTAAGCTCGTCTATCATATACCTGCCGGCCACAAAACCGGGGGCTTCGCCCATTTTCTCGTATTTGGCGCCGTCCACTTCGTTCTGGACTACAGGCGTATAAGCTGCCACTGAAAGATCGGATTTTTTCAGCGAACCTTCCCTCTGGAGCTCATCAGCTATCGCCTGCACCGTATCGGCAGGAAGCGTCAGGACGTCCTTACCCGGACGCGCCAACCCTTTGGCAACCAGTTTATCGGCAACCGCTTCAGGGGGCGTGAACGCCACTTCCTGTGCGACGATCTCCTGCTGCTCGGGAGTAAGCCGCAGCCTGTCGTAGAAAGAAATCGTACCGGCTTTATCCTGAGCGGCATCAACGGCTTTTACCTCATACACTCTTACCAGTCCGTAGGCGTGTATCATGAAGGGGGGCACTATAACGGGCTCGCCCTTCTTAAGATCCACCCTGTTGAACATGCTCACATCACCCTTACGGAGGTTATCCATGAACTCTTCCGGCGTCACGTCCCTATTAAGCCCCAGATAAGCGTATCCGTCCGCCAGAGGTATGATCATCTCGGGGAACCTGTGATACTGCAGTGAGAGCGGCCTTCCAGAGGTCAGCAGCTTCGCCGTGATATTACTTCCCGGCATCTGGTCCGGCCACAGCGACAGGACGTCTGATGGGAGTTTCACGCCCATATCCGTATCGACCTGGCCGGCAGCCACCCATCTTTCGCCTATGACCTCCTCCGGAGGTATGCCGTACTCATGGGCGAGAGCTACCTTCTCTTCAGGTGTCCTGGCACCCATTATTTCAAGTATCACGTTCTCTTCCACAGGCTGACCCCAGGTGTAACCATCCGCTCCCGTCCTGAAAGAAGGAACGAACCTGACAGGCTTACCTGCCTTGATCCTCTCGTCCAGCTCGGCTATGGCCTTTCCGGATTCCGAATCGGTCCTTACCGCTTCGGTGCCCGGGGTTGCCATCGCCTGAACGATGGGCCTTATGTATTCCAGGCGGTTATCCACTATTTCCTGGGCCCTTTTCTGGGTCGGAGCCTGCACGTAGAATCTGAGAATAGGCTCGTTACCGGAGGGCCTTATGTGTATACCGTCATTGTTCTCAAAATGCATCTTGATGCCGTCGATAAAGGTCAACTTGTCCACGGCGGAATTGGTGAAATACTCACCGAGAGTATCCCTGATCCTCTGCATCTGTTCGATAAGCTCGGCAGGAGCACTCTCCCTTTTGCTGTCCGCGGACAGGAACCCAAGATCGTCCTTGTACGTTACAACATTTCTGTTGAAGTCGTATTCGGCTATATTGGAATCCTCGGGCGAGAACTTCTTGACGATCGCCTTGCCCATATCAGGGGTATACGCTTCGGTGCCTTCCATCTTGTTGTTCACGGCATCCGAAACCACGACTCTCGCCGGAAGGTTGGTCGCAATCATCTCAGAAGCGGTCTTTCCTTCCTTTATGGAAAGAAGCATCGGCAATAAAAGCGGGAGCACCGCATCCCTTGTAGGTAACGGTTTAAGGCTCTTACCGCCTATCTTGACCTCGCTGCCCAATAAATATCCTCCGTTGGATTCCCAACTGGCCACTTTAGCGTCCGGGTTCTTCTCAAGCATATGGTTCATTGCCGCTATGACATAGGGCGAACCGATCCTGGTCTGGGTGACGTCGATACCCTTGTTCTTAAGGGCATCCACCACGGCATCATTAGCGCTGGTGGGAATAGCCACCGAATCCGGCTCAAGGTACATCGATACCAACGCCCCGAGAGAGTCTCCGGAAAGGAAATTACCCTTCTCGTCAACGAAACCGGGTCTGTCGGAATCACCGTCGGTGAAAATTATAAAATCGGGCTCGTGCTTTGCGGCCCATTCCTTGAAGAGCTTTCTCGAGGATTCGGGGACTTTCTCGGTGTCCACGGGAACGAATTCCTCGCTCCTCTGCTCCACGATAACCTCGGCGCCAAGGCCCTCGAATATCTCCTGCACTATATCCCTTCCCACGGCGGAATGCTGGTAAAGGACTATTTTTTTGCCTTTAAGGGCGTCCGAGGGGAAAACTCCCAGATAACGTTTTACATATTCGTGTATACCCTTGTCGGTCGCGTCCGGAAGGTCCCGTTTAGCCTTGAACAAGCCTTCCCGCCCGAAATCAGAGGCCTTGAAACCCTTCTCGGACTCCTCTTCTCTGGCTATGGCGACGTTCTTGAGTATATCGGTCTCGTCGGTCTTGAGCACCTCTCCGGACTTCTTGGTGAACTTGATGCCGTTCCTGTCCGCGGGTATATGACTACCCGTGACCATGACGCTGGGCAGGCCCTTCTGCATGGCGTAATAAGCAACGGTCGGACTCGGCGCAAGACCTATGTATTCGGCCGCGCAGCCTTCATCCTCTATTGCCTTGATGACAGCCAGCATTATCCTGGGCGTGGAAGGACGGCGGTCGCCCCCTACGACTATCGTCGGTGCCGGGCCGCCTTCCTCGAACCTTATCTCGCCTCTTTCCTTGAGGAATTTTATGAATCCCCTGGTGTTTATGTAACATTCAAGATCGGTCATGTTGTCAACGGTATCGCGAAGTCCGCTGGTACCGAACTTTAACGGTTTCTTCTGTTCCATTACATCCTTTCTATTCTGTGTGGGAACTTTCCGGTATATCACAACAGCATCTTCTACCCCCGTATCTATCTTGTTGAGGTAGCCTTTCTCGTTGAGCATCGCCGCGTATATAAAGCTCAGGCTCTCGATGTCCTTGGCGACCGCGATCGCGTCATCGAGCATCTTTTTCTCGGGGGCCGTGATAAGCCCCTGTTCGTTGACCTGGTCCACCAGGTCGCTCAATTTCCCTTTTGTAAGGGTAACATAGGCCTCAAGGCTTTCCACGCCGCTTGTCGGGGCGCCTTCCCTCTCCGCAGAAGCAAGGTCCTCCAGTTCTTCTCCCGCCTGGCGCGGGGAAACATTAAAAAGCTTGGCGTAACTGGCCACCGTGAAATACGGCACGTCACCGAAAGTCAGCATCCTGTGCGCGACGATGTGGCGTGCCTCTGAAATGCCTATATTTCTCTTGTCGCTGAGATTCTGAGCGGTGAGATCCTGTCTTCTACCCGCCCAATCTAAACCTATCCTTACCGCAGAAATAGCTTTTTTCTTGGTCTCCATAACCTCTTCCATCTTGAGGCCCTTCATCAGCTCGGCTATCTTACTGTAAGTGTAAGCGTTGTCGTATACATGGACTCCGCCTTTCCAGTCGGCGCTGCCGTCCCTTCCGATATCCGTGCGCATCGGTATACGTCCGAGTTTGGGATGGAAGATATTGGCCAGGACCTGCCCCGGAGCGAGATTCACGGACTCGCTAACGACATTGTAGCACAACGCGTCCTCAGCGTTAAGCTTTAATACCACGCTTCCTATAATAACAGCGTTCTCGGCGTAGACCTCTTCAAGCTGGCTGTCTATGACGACACAGTTGACGAGCCTTCCTCTTTTCACATCGGAATTCTTGATGACGGATTTTTCGATTTCCAGCTGGTCAGTCTTGCTGTCGGTTATCTCCGCGTCAAAGAAATTCCTTGCAGCTTCCCCTTCGGGGCTGTACTCGGTGAGGATCTGCATGTTCCTCAGGTAGAATTTGTTCTGCCCGTAATCCCACCAGAGCGAGTTCTTCCCGACGTCGTTGAATCCAAGCTGCCTGTACAGGCCGCTATCCGGGTCCCAATTGTCGGAAGCGACGAATTTTACCCAGAGGTCCTGCATCCTGTCCCAGGTCTGGCCCGCTTTAGCGCGGGAGACGCCTTTTTTGCCGATCATCTCTATATACTCATCTCTCGTGGAGGTTAGCGGCTGCCACCAGTCGGGATCTGTGTTCAGGCTGCCCGATTCGGACTCAAGCAGCTTTTTGTGTTCTGGCATCATGATCATCGCTTCCAGAAAGGGGAGCGAAATAGTGAATGAACCTATGCTCTTGTATACGTCGCTGCTGCCCTCCGGGAGCAGTTTTTTGACCTCATCCATAGACAGTTTCTCTCTCTGCTTACAGTCGCCTTCTTCTCCCGGAATGAGCACTCCGTAGGACTTGATATCCGGATCCAGCGGAACAAGCTGCCCGAATATCTCAACGTGGTGCTTCCCGCCGAAGGATATATCGTTCTCGTTGATGACCACCTGGTCACCCCAGAAAACACCCAGTCTGTCTGTCCTTGAAGGAGCGTAAATATTGGTTTCCATGAGAACGGCCTCAAGTATGGTAAGCGGCCTCTGCTGGCCTTTCACATCAACCATCTTCGGAAGCTTGATATTCGGCTTTGAGTTGACCTCCGCACCGGGTAACGGAGCGGTACGGGTACCTTTACCCGCGGTATGGAACATGAAAGCGGCCTTGCCCTTGCAGTAAGTGAGCATAGCGTCAATGAACTCCGTAACCGAAGCATATGAATCAACGTCTATAAGCCCGAGACTGTTCGCTTTACGCGCGGCCTGTACAAAACCGTTAAGCGTGCCCATGCCATTGCCGGCGCCGCCCTTCCAATTCGATTCGGACACGGAAAGAACGACCGCGCCTTCCTTGACAGCTTCGCCGGAACCGGTCTTATTATCGTCACCGGTGAGCCTCTCCTGCCAGAAATCAGCCTGTTCATCCGAAGAGCTTACGATGATGACCACGTCCGGGCCTATGCCTTTGGAAGTGGCTTCAGCCATGTCCAGAGAGCTTTTTATAAGGCTGTCGTGCACTCTTTTGGCTTCTTCGGCTTTAACGGCCTGCCTCTGTTCCTCCACCCTGGCCAGAGTGACCCTTATATCCATAAGGTTGTCCCCTCCCATCATTTCGATGACCTTCTCTTCGTCATAAGCTTCACCTTTTTCCAATAAAAGTATATGATAAAGCTCATGCTTTGCCAAGCGTTTTAACTGATTGTCATTGAGGGCTTTCAAGGCGCCGGCTGATATGTAAAGCCTGGGGTCGTCGTGACCAAGACCACGTCCGGGATGTACTTCCACGGTCAAGGGAAGTTCTTCTCCGTGTACGGGGTCCAGGTTGTATTCCTCCACGGCGTCCTTGAGGTTCTCAAGGGCGAACACCTTTATCTCCCTGTTCCGGCCGTCTATCTTGAAAGTAAAGATCTTTACCGGGTCCGGAGTGGCCTCCATGTAAGGTCTGATCACCTCATTGTACCCGTCAGCCTGGGCTGAAGTAAGAGAAGGATATATATCATATGTATCAACGGTTTCGGTCCCGGGTGTAACGCTCTTAACGACCTCGTCCCTGAATATGGCCCTGAACTCGCCGCTTATGGCATCGAGCATCTCTTCGGTAAGTACCGGGGCCGGTATCTTAAGCCCCGCTATCACCTGAGTTCCCTGCTTTGCGGCCTCTTCCTCGTATTTTTTGAGGAAAGCGCCGAGAAGAAGATGCCAGTCTCCGACCGCTGTCTTCCATACTTCCGGATCGGCCTTTTCCCTGACCTTGACGAGCCAGCCCCTCACAAGCAGGGTCACCATCTCTTTATACGAACCTTCGGCCGTGGTGAAAAGCGACTCGCTCTCCGGGATATGACCTGTCGCGTCCGAAAGCTTTTTGAGCGCCTCCGGGTCTTCAAGATACATCGGTATGGTGTAGGCTACCCTGAGAAGCGGACTCAGCATATCCCCCTTGGGCCTTACTATCTCTTCCCGTGTCGCGGTTATGCCTATACCGGGAACTGCCGCGCTTTCGGTGATTATATCCTCAAGCGACGTCCTCTGGTTCGTAAGTACCTTTATATAAGGCGTTTCGACATTTTTGGTGATCTTGGGGGTCACCACTACGTAAGAAACACCTTTTTTCTCAAGAATGTGCTTAATACCTCTGGTGTGGAAACCGCCAGCTATGAGAACGCACCTGTTCTTGCCCTCTTGCTGCATCTGCTTGAGAGTGTTCTCGATAAGGGCGTTATCCCTCTTTATGGCGATCTCGTAGAAATCAACCATCTTGGGTATATTGTTCTTTATCTCAAGGGGCATACCGTCGACCGTGTAATTGAGGTTGTACCTCTCCACAAGTCCTGTCATGAAATCCAGTACCTCTTCAAGCGTGAACTCTTCGGAATATCCCTTGAATAGATCATAATCGTCATTGGTAAGCTCTATGTTTATGAGATCGATGAACATATCCAGCATGTTCGAGTACTTGTCGAGCTTCCTCTGGGTTCCGTTCTCGAAAAAGGACTCCTTGAGCCGGGCTTCAATAGTGTCGATCTCCTTGAAAAGCCTCTCGTTATCGATACCCTCATAAAGTTTGGTGTATATATAGTAATAAAAAAGGTTCTGGTACTCGTGCACCATATCTATATCGTGTTCCTTGGCCAGTTCCCTGAGATAGGAATAGAAATCCACCGCCTTGATATGACCCTTCTTGAACCTGATGCTCTGGGTCACCAATTCGGTCATCTTCTCCTTGTCCATCTTTTTGCTGAGAACATCGATATATTTGCTTCTTTCCTGGTCAACGATATCGAAATCTATCTTTTCCTCGTATTCGAGGGTCTGGACGAGTTTTTTGAAATCCTCAAGGTCCTTGAGATCTATTCTCTGTTGTTCGGCTGTCTTATTAAGGTAGGCGGCATAATCGCTGAGCTCGGTCTGTTTTTCGTCAAAAGACCTTATCTTGAGGTCCAGTTCCTTGAGCTTCGGCGTGTAGACTATGGATTTGAGACGGTTGGACACGGTACGGGCGTCCGTGAAATATTTCTCAATAGTTTCCTTGTACGGATATACTTCCGTGAAGGCCCTCAGGTTCTTCACGTAATAATCCCTGGTCTCGGCACCGAATATGGTGCCCTGGTATTCACTTGTTATGGAAAAGAATTCGGCGCCCGTTATCTCGCCCTTTTTCATGAAATAAGTAGCGACCTCTTTGCGTATCTCTGAGTCCGGGAATGCCCTGAACCATGTAGTGTCGACGATCCCTTCAGCCCCTTCGACAGATATCATGTCTATCTCGCATTCCCTTGTCAGCTGGTCAAGCATCTTGTTTATATTGGACTGCGCCTCGTAATTACAGTGCGCGTCCTGGATGTGCACTATGACCTTCCCGTCATTGCCGTTGAAACGGTTCTTGACCGTACCGCAATCAATGGCTATACCAATATCCTCCACGGATAAAGGCATATCCTGCTTGATACCGGCCGGTTCCAGATTGTCCTGGGTAACGGCATAGCTTATGTTGTACATGGAAAAGGTAAGCACAAGAAAAACGCTTACCGCCTTCAAGAAAAGGGATCTTTTAGGGCTTTTTGAATACATGGTCTTCTCCTTTAAATGTTTTCATATAATATTATATATATATTGAGCGCACTTCCACGCTTAGTGTAAGTATCTGACTTTTTCTATTTTTACAGCCTATATCTAAGTATAGCGTAAATGCCAATAAAAGTCAATATATATGTTTCTAACTATTTTATATTTTAACTGTATTTCCATGTTTTTCCGTAGTACACCTTAAGCTCTTATAAGCACCTGCCGGTATTTCTCGTAATAAACGCGCAATTCCTTCTCGAAATCGACGGGTCTGGCTTCAGGCAGATAAATATACAGTTTCCCTTCAAGAGCCTTTACCCCGGCCAGGCCGGTGAGCTTGCCCGGCTCTCCCGTTAAAAGAAGGTTCACGAAGACCTCGTACTGGTTGAAGTTATTAGTGGCCTCCGGTGCAAGATCGAGCTGCAGAAGCTGCCTGTTCTCATAACCCAGTTTACCGCTTATCACCCTGATGCCCACATTGGACACATCCGCCTCCGGCTCGACCTGCCTTACTCTTTCGAAGAGGTCACTATTACTGTACCCTTCCTCTTTGCGGTCAAGTATTATCACGTCCTGCTTTGAAATGACCCCCTCCAGCATCCACATCTCGATGATCCTGTCCCTGAAAAGATTCTTCTCTTCCAGGGTGCGAATACTCTCAGGTGCCATTATCATGAAACTGTCCTGAAGCCGGTCATTATCCACGGTAACGTTCATCCTTCTCCGCCTCCTGGCGATTTCAAGCCCGGGAGGCACTATCGTCCTCCCCCCATCCAGGATATCCTGGCCGTCGGCGTAATGCACGAGCCTGGAGCTCTTCTGTTCGTCCAGCGACCTCGGGGAGTACTTCACCCTGTCCCGGGTATTGACAGAGCTGTAGGAATTCTTTACCCTCATGTTGTAAATGCTTACTGACGACAGTTCCAGGGGTTCCAGCACGTCAAGATATTTTGAACCTATTTCCCTCAAAAGCCTCGGAAGGTCGTCTATCTTGGATATGTTCTCTGGCGTCAGATCAGTGACTTCAGGATGCCCCAGCAGAAAGATCTTGTTCTTAACTTCCCTTGCAAAGGATAGTATCACTGAAGCCGTGCGCCCGGACGTCATCTTCCCATCCGTATCCACCAGAACAGAAGAAGCGGAATTATTCCTACGTCTGGCCTGTTCGACCTCATCCAGCATGCCCTCTCTATCGGCGCTTTCCAGCACCGCAATCCTTATGTGCGCCGCCTTGTCGAGCCTGGCTATATCACGGGCTTCAAGTTTGTTGAACGTACCTTTAGGTATACCTACCGTTATGCTGGATACAGCGGTTATCTCAGAGATCTTCGTCAAAAGCACTTTCGAAAGGTACGTTCCGGCGGGCTCCCGCAAATAGGCGAGCCTTATGAAGTCAAGGGCTTTTCTATGACCGTAGAGACCGGCCATGGCCCTGAATATCGTCTGGTAGGGCAGTTTCATCTGTTCATGCAGATATCTTAACACCTCGTTCTCGTCGGCCCGCCGCACGAAAGACCCCCAGCTAACGACCTCGACCTTCATCTTATCGCTCTTCCAGGGCCTGACTATAAGGTCCTGGGGCCTTATAGTCATGGGGAACCTTTTCATGAAACCAAGTCTGGTATACTCGTACCTGAGCTTTTCTCCGATCCCGGAACGGTCCTCTATACCGAAAAGGCCCCGTAAAAGTTCGCGCTTTTCTTCGGTCAGGTCACCGGGCTTTATCTTCGCGATCTCATCGGCCATCTCAGAATACATCATGTGGGCATGCCGCTTCTTAAGGCCGAAAGCACTGCTGAGGGTGTCATACACATCAAGTCTGCTGTCATAGGCCCTGAACAATAATCTGGCGACCTGGGCCTTTAGACCTTTGAGCTGTTCGGACGTGAGACGTCTTCCCCCGAAATGCTTGCTCATCAGGACATCGTTCAGCGTCGGGTAGACCTTTCCTGAACGTATCTTGATCGCCTCGTAATCCTCTTTTTCGGGTAGCACCATGAACACCATCTTGCTCCTGGTGAAGCTCCTGTCCATGGCTTTGTGCAGACGGTACATCTCTGCGGTGTTAAGGGTCCCTATCCGTGCGACCGCGCGCTGCATCTGGTCGTAAGCGACATCCAGTTCCGCAAGGCGGGATGCCAGGGCGATGACGGCCTTCTCTCTGTCCCTTTCGGCGTTTTCATAGGCCTCCCTTATCGTGTTAGGAGGTATTCCCGCCTCGTAAAGTATCTCCTGCTTGCCGGTCATAATACCTTCTTCCAGATAATCTATAAGCCTGGTCGCCAAGGTTTCGTTGGTGGCCAATAGATCAGGGTCAAGGTCATAACCCACCTTGTAGAGGGCGACCCGCAGGGGGATCAGATCCGACCGATCACCTTCTCCTTTGACCTGCAGGGTAAGATCGACCACCATCCTTCCCCGCAGGCTTTCCGCGCTTTCTCCCATAAAGATGATATCGGATATGTCTTCCGAAGAAATACCGAACTCGTCAATGAACTCCTTGCTGGCAAGAGCACGAGTGATGGTCCGTTCCATCTGTTTGGTCACGGCCCCGGCAGCGGTCTCACCGCCTTTCTGCCCGAGAGCGTCCTTGACCTTGCTCCTGAGCTGGTCGATCTGTATGGAACCGCTTTCAAGAACGCCGTTGATAACGGCGAACACGTAAGGTGCCTTTTTCTGCAGCATCTCACTGTGCACGTCCACAAGGGTCCTCAGATAGGCCAAAAGATTCACGTCCTTCTTCTCCTGTATCGCGTCCAGCACCTGATTGATCACCGTGAGCACCTGACCGCGCCGTTTGAGATGTTCAACGAAATAACTGTAGGAAATAGTGGGCTGGATACCTCCGTCGATGAATTCACCCACCGAAAGCGGCAGAAGGCCCTGGTAAATTATCCCGGTAGTACCTGATATGGACAGCATTTCCCCTTCCAGTATACGCCTGTCGTTGATGAAAAAGCCTTTTCTTTTAATTTCCGGGGACTGGAACCTTATATCTTTCACGTTGGCGACAGCGGCCATGCGGTGCGCCCTGGCTATATCGCCGGCATGAGACAGTTTACCGCCGCGCTTTGTTATGATCCCTCCTATCTTGAGACGGCCCTTATCATCCCTGAGGATGAGCCTGCCCAGCTGCTCGGGACTGAGGTCATCGGCGACTATCAATACGCCGTCACCGCCTGCCGCCCTGGATTCGGCGTACAGCCGGTCTATCTCTTCGAGATCGGGCTTGCGCCCGTGGAGCACGTATACCTTGCCTCTATAGGCTCCTCCCGAGGCGGGTATGACCCTGCCCCTTCTGGCCAGGAGGTCACCCTCAGAAGGCATCAACAGGTAATCCTGCGCGCGAACATCGATATAGGCGTCCCTGACCTGCAATATGTACACCTTGCCAAGTTCCACAGTGAACTCTATTTCCGCCATGGTACCCAGGGATGTCTCGATCATCTCGGCGTATCTTTCAAGGTCTTTTTTCCAAGGCGTCTGCTCGCCGATATCCTGTATCTGGACCAGGCCCTCGGCCCGGTGCTGGGCTATGTCGTCCCCCTGGCCGAACCAGAGGAAATCGCCTTCAAGCCCCAGTTTACGCACGTTCACCATCCGTGAATTTACTACCCCGACACCCGAATCCCTGTTTATATTTCCGAAGACCATGCGCTGTATAAGCACCGCGGTTCCCGGCCATCTTCCCTTAAGGCCAATATTATCACGGTAATCGTCCGATTCGGCCCAGGACCGTTTAACCGCGGCCACGCAGTACTTGAACTGTTCTTCCGCGGTCAGGGGCAGCTTATCCCTGCCGGCAACGTCAATGATCACGCCTTCGAACCGTCCGGCCAGGGCCTTCATTTTCTCAAGTGAAAGGTCCTTTTTATCAGCTGCACCGGTCTCGCTCAGCAGATCTTCCTCCCGGGAAATAAAATGCTGTTCGCTTATTCCCAGCACTGAAACCCCGTAACTCTGCAGGAACCTCGAATAACAGTCCCAGGCGGTCCAGCGTGCGTCCCGCAGATCTACGCCGCGTTCAACAAGCTGATCAGTAAAACCGTCAATGGTATCCCTTGAAAGACCGACATTGGCTATCGTCGGCATCTGTCCGGGCATCACGACATAGGCTCCCGACCTCACCGAGACAATAAGCGGGTCCTGTGAAGAACCGAACTTCATGTTCTCGAAACCCTCAAGGGTATTAAGATGGCGTTCGAGCATCCTGATGCCTTCTACGGCAAGTTCATCCGTTACTTCATCCGATGCTGTGGCGGGTATTATTACGCCCTCGGGTATGGGCAATCCTTCCGAGGAGGTCCTCGCCAGCTCAAGTCCTTTAGAGGAAAGCGCGTACCGGCCCGACGAAACGGTCTTATCCAGGGCTTCCCCTGGCACGGTCCCTCCGATGAGCAGTGGCTCTTCCTCCACCGGTTTCTCCTCTTCGCCTTCTATGAAAACCCCTCTTCGTTTTTCGGCGTATTTGCCGATCTTTCTTATCAGACCTCTGGCCGAATTGTAGACCTTGTCATAATTGATAAGTTCGTTGAGCCTTCTGTCAAATTCTTTTGTCCTGCGCTCGCCGTATATTCCCTCGGCGTCCAGCATGGCGTGGATGTAGTTCTCCGAGTTCTGGTTGATATAGTTCTTTATCTCTACGAATTCCTGCTGCATGAAATGGATTATATCCCTGGCCACGGAGAAGTCCAGGCCCTTCCTCTGAAGAAGCGTATCGACATGGTCCCTGAAAGAACGCGAAACGAGTCCCTCTGTATAACTCAGTTCGGCGAGGACTCTCAGATACTCAAGCGCGCTTACGATATTCCGTGAATTTATCTCCATGAACTGCCTTGAGGCTCTCTCTATGTGCAGGTTCTCTATCATGGTGAGCATGTTATCGGTCATGTAAAGACCGACAAGGTCGTCCTTGACCCATGCTCCCCCGTAGGCGTTACCCGTATCATCCCTGCCCCAGTCCCGCTGGAACTGTTCCATGATCTCCAGGCGATCATAATCAAGCTCACCGCTGAAGACTTCATTCCGTATGTTCCTCTTGGCCCTCAGTATTGCCGAAAGTGCTTCGGCCGGGTCATCGCTCTTTATCGCCAGGTATGCCGGGTCATCCTCCTTGGCCCACCTGTTACCGGTAATGACCCTGTTGCTTACCCTGTAGTTCCTGGCCAGTTTGACCAGTTCATCCGTAAGTTTCTCGACGCTCGCCACTCTCTTGTATCTTTTACAGAGTTCGCGGTAAGCGTATATGTACCCGGAGAAGCTGTACCCGGCATAGTCGACTTTGAGACTGGTATCGAGCTTTTCGTTGACAGCGTCGTAAAGCGTCTGCAGCTGTTCGTCGGTCATGTTCCTGAGCTTCTCCCACTTGGTCTTTCCTGCGACTTTTAATTCATCCGCGAACTCGCCTTCCAGAAGGCGAAAGATCTCCCTTACGATCTCGCTTCTTCTCAAGGCATAGGTATCATCCGCCTCCGGCCCCTTGTATAGTTCCACTGTCTGCATGGGGAATACCGCGTCCTGCGGGGGGAACTCGTCATTCTTGAAAGCGTCCACCTGGTATTCCTCATCAGCGAGTATCCGCCAGTCGCCCGTACCGCAGAACTCCAGGTATCTTTCCAGAAGCCCCAGAACGTAAACGCCCAGATGGTTATGTATGGAGTCCCTGATCACCCCCTCAAGGTCTGGACCGTAACTCCCGCACCGCGTACGGCACCTGAGAGGATGGTTGGGTCCGACGTTGACCTGGCCGGAATGGTCGCGGAAAGTGTAGGCGGTTATCCTCCTGAGGAAATAATAAAAGTTCTCGTCACCTGCCTCATGCAGGAACTCCATAATACCGAAAACCGGATTGTCGGTTTCCTTGATCGCGTCGCCATATTCGGAATAATGCGTCATCAAATAAAAAAGAAAAGTCCTCGCCCTTTCAGGATCGACGGTGAGAAGCTTCATGTAGAACTGCTGGAAAGCCGCCCGGACCTTTTCGTTGGGCGAATACGGGAGCATCATCAGATGCTCGACCATATTTTCCACCAGGACCCGTTCGTTAAGGGCGCTGCATTTCTGCATCAGGCCAGTGATGATGCTCAAGGGGCCGCCCAGAGCGCTGTCGTTACCCTCTCCCTGTTCGAAGAGCCTGATCTCGTCCTTGATAAGCTCCGTTATGACGTCGAATATCTTGTCATAATGCTTCTTGAATAGCGCCATCCTTTCCGGATCCGGCTGCTTGTAGGCGGGTGCCGTCCGCAGCATGGACCCGAAACTAATGTCACGGATATGGTCCCTTCTCCATTTGAGATCGTTCTGCTTCATGCCTTTGATCCACGCTTTCAACAGGTCCTCGGTGGCGGCCATGAACATGGAACGGCCTTTTTCCCCTAACCCGTAATAAAGTTCATCCTCTTCTTTTTCAATGCGGACCAGGTAATGTTCATCCACCAGTTCGTTCAAGGCTTGGCGCAGAGCCTCACTATCTTCTTCCTCATAGGTGTTCAGGTAACGTTCGGCCTGAAGTTCGCCTTCCTCGGCCTGCTTGAAGAGGAAAGATTTTTGCACGATATTGGTATAGACCTTCCTGGCATACCGGTCCAGGCCCTGCCAGGGATCGGCAGGTCCTTCTTTCCCGCCATCGATGGAAGCTGGCTTATACCCGGTGATAAAAGAGACAACGTTGGCCGTCAGATGCAGGAGCGCCAAAAGGGCGGTTGAGACGGGGATAAAAACAGCAGGCATGCTGCCCAGCTCTGGCACCACTCCCGGCAGAACGGATAACGCCGCACCCGCAGCTGATACCGCGAGTGGTAGGAAGTATTCGGCAGGAGGCGCGTGAGGCCTGGCTCCTTCATGAAGCATGAAAAAGGCCGCCCTGGAAGAAGCGACGAACAGGAAAGCCCCCACCGCGTCCAGACCGAAGAAAACATGCGAGATCACCGCCGGGGCCGCGAAGAAAACGACTTCTTCAAGCCACGGCGCGACGCCGAGCGCGTATTGCCAGAAGCCCATTCCCGGAAGGACCATGCGTTTTAACGACCTCAGGGTCGATGGTTCTAACGGCGCTTGCCCACCCCAGGGACCGGCGGGTGAAATAGCTTCTCCCGGCAAAGCCTGTTCTCTTTCGGCGAACACCCCGAAGACCTCGGCTTTGATGTGCGCGAGCATCCCGGATATGACCTCATCGGCCAACTCCCCCTCAAAGAAAGATCCGCTCTGCATGAGCCTCTCGATTATCCCTATTATCTTACCGAATTCCTTGTCGTCGATCCTGAACGGGTCATTAAGAGGTATGTAAAGCTCCTCCGAGGACATCTCTTCTTCGGACGGCCACAAAGACACGTACACTTCGCCCTGATCATTTTTTACAACGCGCAGGCCCTCCTTTATTTCCGAGCCTATGGAGGCGTATGACTCGGCGGCGTTCACTAGAGGAGCTGTCTCGCTAAGCTTTTCGATATTCCTTTTATCGTTAAGTTCTATGATGTTATCCGCAAGGCCCTCCGGCCAGAAATCCCCCACTTCCCGGCTTAGCTCATGAAAACCTATCAGCAGCACCCTTCCGGTAACTTCATCGTAACCGTACCCGTTAAGCAGGTCCATGCGCCTGTCCAGAACGCCTCTTTGCCACATCTGTTTCTGAAGGTTCCACCATTTTGCCAAGAGGCTCTCGACGCCCTGACTGTCACCAGCCTCATCCATTTGAGAGATAGCCTCGCCTAGAGGGGTAACCTTTGTCTGTATCAAAGCCTCGGACAGCTGCTCTGTCCCCTGGCTGGTTCTGATACTGATGTCCCTTATAGGTAAAGTATTGGCGGCAAGACCCCCCAAGTGCATTCTTGCCATGACAAGGCCCGATTTAATATCTTTGCGCACATCCCTCTGCTGTTCGGGGTCCGGGAATTTCACAACGAAATGAAGCTGGTCGCTCGTATAGGCTTTCATGCTGGTGGTGCCTCTGTCCACCCGTTCGAGCACCGTGCCGCTCAACTCCGCATGTATGCCTTTTTCAAAGACCCTCTGGTAGGGCACAAGCCCCGCCATGAAATCAAAATACTCCCGCTCGGACACACCGCCAGGCACATCCAGGAATTTCTCGGGTATATACGGCCGGAGACTGTCCACCCCGCCGGGCACTTTCCCCGAACGGATCAGTCTTTCGATACATAAGGCGTGTTCCCTGAAGAGGGTCAGAAGCCCTATCATATTGGTGACACCCCGCATTATCCTCCGCATTTTCTCGCCGGTGCGGCTGTCATTGTAAACGGCCGTCATAAGGTTCCTGACCATACCTCGCAGACTGTTGAGCCTTTCAGTGTCCTTAAGAGGCCACTTCTCTATCCGGAGCTTGGTAAAGATCTCCCTGGAGAGGCGTCTGGCCATCTCACGTTCATCCGGTTCCATCGAGGCGATGTAATTGAGGCCGGGGATGATCTTCTTGTAATTGTAGAGGAATTCGGCGCCCTCCCGGAAACTGCCGAGCTGTTCCGCCGGATCTTTTGTAATCGTCGGAAAGTACCTTCCCGGAGCATGGCCCGTGAATACCGCCTCTTCCCATGCCCTGTAAAAACCGCTCTTTTCCATGGGCATATCCCCGGCGGGCATGGCCGGAACACCCGCACCCTTTTTGCGTTCACGTACCGGAGCTGTTTCCGGGCGCATCGAGGGTTTTTTTGCCTTTTTCCATCCCACCGCCGGGATACCGCGATAGTAGGTCAGGTCTATGAGATAACCCTTTTTACGCGCGTAAGATACCGCTTCCTCGGCGGTATCCTTATCCTGTATGGTAAGGCGGGTGATGCCGTTCCTTGCGGCCTCGTCAACTATGACCTCGGCCCTGATACGCGGGGAAAGACCTTCGATCCTTCCGTAGAAACTCTTTCCGAAGTCATCGGGGGTTTTTTCGCCCACCTCGGCTGATCCGCCCAGCGCTATGAGTTTTTCTCTGGCTTTTTCCATCAACTCCACCATGGCCGCGTCCTCGACGCCGGAACTCTCCTTGACCCACCTGTCTGCCACTGAAAGAAGGACCTCTTCTTTCCTGAAGGCAACATGGGGATTATCAAGAAGCGGCATGTATCCTTCGGGCAGGGATGCCAGGTCCTCCAGGATAGCCTCGACCTGGGGCCTGCAGAGAGAAAGCAGAAAGTCGCCGTCCAGCCTTCCATCGACCTGCGGCGTCCTTTGCTCTATATCCCGGCCCTCGGATAAAGCGCGGGCCTGTTCCTTAAGGGTGCGTAACCACGCCCTGTATTCTTCCTTTGTTCCGGGAATTACCGGTTCCACCCGGAGCCTGCGGGAAAGCTTCTTGAGCATCACAAGATACTCGTTACTGGGAACTGTGAGGTAATCCAGCATGATCAGGTCGACCATGTCCTCCATTTCCCCGGCAGTGAGGTCTTCCACGGCCATGGCCTTTTCGCTCACTCCGGCCATGCGGGCGATATACCAGTAAGGGTTACGTCCGGAAGAGGGACTTGCGAAATGCACCACCTCTTCACCAGCGTCGATCCGGGCGCATCTTCGGGCGACATGATCCCAGTCGAACTCTTCTACCAGCCTGTCCGAAGCGAGAACGTACGAGGGGCGGTAATGCTTGAAAACATTCTCAAGGTACTCTTTCAGGGCTTTCTTGACCGGAAGAGGCTCGCCCGTCGCTTTTTCGGTCAATAAGTTGTAGGGATCCTCATATATTGTCCTTAAAAGTTCGATCCCCAGGGCTTTCCTGTACTCACGGTTTATGTTCCTCGGTCCTCTGTAGCTTTCAAAAGCCTCCAGAAAGGCGTCAAATATCGTGTTATATCTGGTCTCGCCTTCGAAACCTATACCGCCTATCCCCCAGAAACCCCTGTCCGAGGCCAGAAATTTCACAAGTTTTGTAAGGAACACGATGCGGTCCCCGCGTGAACGTTTACCATAGTCAACAATGCTGACTTTCATGTCCAGAGAACTCAGGTTCTGCGGTTTCGGGTCGTCGACCACCCTGAATCCCCCCATTCTGAAGGCGCCTTTTATATAACAGGCTATCCCGCTCCTCAGAAAATGAAGCTTCGCCTCGTCGGTGAGCTTGTTATTGGAACTGGAAGCGATGCGACCCAGGTCTTTGCCGAGATAGGAAACTCCCATCTGTATGACAGTGTCGGTCCCGGGCTTGGTGATGACCGAACCTATACGCGGCGCCCGGTCGGGGAATTGGATATTCGCCCATTTGAGCTGTTCCATTTCTCCCGGCTCCAGCAGGTTGGGCTGTATGATCTCATATCCTTCATCATCCACTTCCTTGTGCCTGAGAAGAAGGACGAACTCATACGGCCCCTCTTCGGTCACGAGCATGCAGTAGAAAGCGTCCTTTTTGACGCCCTCTCCGAGGAACCTTACATATACCTCTTCAAGGTCCCGGACGTGAAAACGTATGCCGGGGAAAAGACCCTCGACGGTCTTTTTCAGGAAATCCGGGTCCTCTTCGGGGAAAAGCCGCTTTGCAAGGTCCGAAGTCCTGTACTCTTCGTTGCTCAGATTATAATATATATTGACCTTTCGCTCTTCTTCGGTCTCTATCATGGTGGAAGTGCGGAAATCATCGCCGAGTTTGGCCTTCAGCCACCCGTAATCGGAATAGTTCTCATACCACCTGAGATGTTTCAGGACCTCGGATTTATCAAGGTGTTCCATCTTGTAGAAAAAGGCCAGGTAAGTCTGCACACTACCGCTTTTCAGGCGCTTGTTGTGGAAATACTCGAGGTTACTGTTGAAGAAATTGATTATCAGGTCCAGCCATTCGGGGTCGCCCACGAAATCCAGGCCATAGAAGGAACCTTCCCGGATCTTGCTGAGCAGCTTTCCGTATTCGTATTCAAAATCCGCGAAATAAGGCAATTCGCCCGATGGCGTCTCATCGGCAGACGCTTCCCCGTCCCGTAAGGGGAACTTGGCCATCTCAAGGAACCTGGCGAGCTTCTCGGCGTCGTCCCTGTTATCGTTAACCCTCGCGGTATCCCGCAGAAGATTTATGGCCGCGCTCTCGCCGACCCCCGGCTCGAAGTTCCTCTCGCGGCAGAACTCGGTAAAAAGTATATGGTCATACTGCGAAGCCAGCAGGTACGCAAGTTTCGTCAGGCAGGCTTCCTTGTCGCTATGGTAATTATCAAAAATGAACCTGTTGACAGATATGACCCAGTCGCTCTTTCCTGTCAGGTCCACCGCATCGATAAGGTACTTGGTGCCCTCCACCAGGCGGAACTTGACGTTGCCTCCCAGGATACTGAGCTGCTCGGACGTGAAGAACTCCCTCTCTTTTATGATCTGCGCAGCCCCCGAAAAGACTTCGTTATAAAGCGCATCCCCTGTATCCGAGACATTACCGTTCGTCTGGAGTATGACATGCCTTTTATCCCTTCCGAACCTCTCGGTATCTATAGTTGCCGGTAATTTCCCCGAGAAGAGCGCGAGGGCATTGGCCGCCGCATGGAGCATAATTATTAAAGTCGTGCTTCCCACGATGAATAATCCCGGAGCTAAAGAAAGTTGCGGAAGAACAAGGGGCAATCCCGGGAAAAGTGCGCCCGAAACGGCTACCGCAAGGGGAACTGTCCTGCGCGGAGGCGGCGCCCGCGGTATGATCTCCATGCTCATTTCTGCTTCACTTATGGGTTTACGGCTGAACTCGATGGCCTCCTGGAACCCGCCCGCGGAGATGAACTCTTCGGCCTTCTCCAGATAAGGTACCAGCAGGTGCCTGTTCCTGAACTTGACCTCTCTTATGAACTTCATTGTCTCATCGGGGGATTCGAAACTTCTCCAGTATTCAGGGTCCCTTCCCGTCTGCTTGTAGTAATTGTTGCCGGTCTCGAAGACATCCGCTATAGCGAAACACGCGAAAAGTCGTCTCTCCTGTTCGGTCCACCCGGCAAGTTCCTTCTGGGTGGGCGATTCCATATGGCCTGATATTATCTTTCTCACAACAGGCGGGACTTTTATGTCGCAGCTGTCCAGGATCCTGAGGGAATTGTTGGAATGGTCCATGGTACTTATGAAAGCTTTTTCCTCATCGGTAAGCACTGCTCCCTTGCTCACAAGCTCGGCTTCCACGTCCAGTGGATCGCGGTTACGGTAAGCCACGTTCTTGTTCAGAGCCAGCAGCATGAGCTTTTTCTCGATCTGCTCGTCGCGTTTTACGCCCAGCACTCCTCCCAGGTCATGCGTAAGTGCTATAACACGCAACATGTACATCTCCTCGGATCCCTCTTCTATACCAAATGCCCCGGCAAGAGCGGTGACGTATTTAAGGTCCGCGTAAACATGCTTTCTGAGCTCTTGGTAAGAGGGGTTGAACAGCTTTAAGATCTCTTCCTGGGGCATGCTCATCAGCTCGCGGGGCCTCTCATGCAGAAAGAAGAAAACCCCTCTTACAGCGGCGACAAGCGCGATTGTCCAGTAACTGGCGACCCCGAAAAGCAGGCCGCCCAGGAACATCGGCGCGAAGAAGAAAAACGTCTCCTCCACCCAGGGCGCCGCCAGGATGGCGTATTTATCTAACGGCATGACCGGCGCTAAGCTCTTCTTGAATCTGCGGACGACTGCCGGGATCTCTCCGGGGGAGCTGCCTCTTTCCGCCGGGAGATAGATCTGCCGTTTATCATTCAATTTTTTGTATGTCGGGCAGTCTATACAGTTGGCAAGGCCCACCTGTTCAAGCGGCAGGACCTTCTGGGCGGACTTAAAGATACGGCGGAGCTCTCCTCTCGGATGTAATGCCGGTTCGATGAACTTCCCCCTTAAGCTCTCCGGCTCGGCCCTGAAGGCGTTCTCATCCCCTACTACATATTCGCTGAAAAAGTCCTGGAATTTCATACCGACGGCTTCTTCCGGAGCAGCGAATTTCCTGGAGAGCCTCTCTCTCGGAACAGAGGAACGGACTATCACGGTCTCATACCCCCGCCTGAGCACCTCCAGCCAAAACCCCAGCCTCTTAACGGAAACAAGCTCCGGATGCTCGCTCTGCACTCTTGCGAACCAGTTCTCGAAATCCCTGCCGTCGCCACGGGCCAGGGCCACTTTTGCCCGGAAAATGCCCACCCCGTCCTCGGCCAGCTCGCTCAGCGCCTCTTCGAGCATGCCGCCTTCGCCCCAGTAACTGAGCACACGGTCCATCCCGGCTTTTCTGCTTTCGATGCTGGCCACATCGAACCCGTTCGCTTCCAGGTAATGCTTCACGCGGCGTTTTATCCTCTCGGGAAGGCCCATCCTGAAAACCATTAGCGCATACTCGCGTTCGCCTGTATCCTTCAATAGACCGTTATTGAATTGGTATATCCTTTCTTTAGGCGTCGATGTCTCCATGAGGACACGGTCACTCACCGTGAGAGCCCCTGTCCCGCGCGCTTCGGCCATCATGTTGATCAGGCCTTTATCCCTTTCGCCCATAAGTGTCTTCAGGACACTGAGCGCTCTCCTGTCGGAAATGCCCTCCCGTTCAAAAACCTCTTCCAAAAGCTGAAAAGTATGCTTGAAGCTCTCCATATCAAGACGGGTTATTACAGAACCTATCCTGTCCTGGTCCTCTTCGAAGGTATCAACAAGCCGTATTATAGGAAGCAGCCTGTTAGCGTCAACAAGACTCGCATCCAGCCTGCCCCCGGAAGAAGCGCTCCGGTAGGCATCGTAAAAATCCCGATATGAATTATAATATTCACTGAGCAGCCTTCCTGTCCGGGAAAGCTCTATCCCCTCTTTTTCCAGGAAGGCGAATAGCTTTGCTGTATCCCCGCTGAAAGCGTTCCGGGCCAGGAATACCCTGCCGAGAGTGCTTATATCCTCTGCGGAGATATCATATCCCTCGTTTTTCATTCTCCCGGCGAGCAATTGCGCAAGACGCGCTTTCCTTGTGTTCCTCTGGCGGATATCGGCATCTTTCGCGAAAGAAGCCATGCGGTAATCAACGGGGGTGAAGAAGATCCCCTTCAGGGTATTGATCGCCCCGGGTATATTGAACAAGGTGAAAAGGTTCGCCCGGCACTCGCTTCGGGTAAAACGATGGGCGGTTTCATGTGCAAGGATAACAGAGAGTAACCAGTCCGGTGCCCTGGCCATATTGCCGGTAATATATAACAGGTTCTTCTGCTTGTCAAAAGCCGCATGATCCGTGCCGAGAATATCCTTTTCCTCTTGAGATGAATCCTCGTCAACAAGCACTACCTGCGCCGGCCCCCTGGCGAAATCAATACTGCCGCCGACCAGATCGCGGCTTTTTCTGCTAACCCGTCCGCCGGTAAGGGACCTGGAGATTTCCGCGAAAAGGATCTGCACCCTCTGGCGCGCAACTTCCCTTGAACTTGAACGGTATTCGGCGCTCCGGAAAGAGCCTCGTCTTACCCCTCCCAGAAGGAGGTGTTTCCAGATGCCGAAAGATGCCGCGTAAAGACCCGTGACCGAGGCCAGTATGAGCATCAGCGATGACGTCACCCCGTCACTGAAAAGAAATGGCGTTATAATACCGGCGATCCCGCTTAGAACGGCAAGATACAGCGGGCTCTTCTTCCAGTCAGGTTCCGCGAAAGGTTTCCGGCCGGGAAGATCCTTACCCATAACAGCAAGACAATAAACCTCTTCACCTTCCAGTTCCTTGCCGGCAACACCGTCCCTTGAGACCTCCGTAATATCGAACTGTCCGCAGTCAAAAAGCATCACCTCCGCAAATCCCTTGAAATGCTTTTCCAGTACCTCCTCGACGTCGCTGTAACCTGTTACACCCGAGCCCACATGCATAAACTTCGTGCGGTTCGTCAGAGAATCGACCCCCACGTAGATCCTAGAAGTGGATTCGGTGGGAAGAGAATCCTTTATAGATCCGTTTTCCTTTACAAGGGGACCCGCCTGTATCGCCACCTCAAAATCCTCGCCCTCTATATATTTTTCATAGTTCTCATCTGTGTTGCTTACTATTCTGGCGGTGCCGTCGGGATATTTCAGATAGAACGCTCCTCCCGCGCGGGTCGAGATGCTGTTGCGCGCCCGCAGCACCCGCCCCTGAGATCCCACCAGGGTCGTGTGCCTGCCGTTCCTCTGTGGTGCGGTATTAAAGACACCGTAGATCCTGTATCCCTCCGGGGGCGAAGATATAAGGTCCTGGACGCGGCTATAGGGAACAAGGCGCATCCTGGTGCCTGTTCCGGTCAGGATGGTTTCGGCCGGTATGCCCTTAATGCTCGAGAGTGAATGGCGCACGCCCAGAGCCACTTCTTTCTCGGGCTCCTCGGACCTGAGACTGTTGATGATCTGTTTGGCGTTACTGACAGGTGTCCTCAAAAGGTCCTTCAGTGACTTAGGGCCTCTTGACTCTGCCATATTAAAAGTGAAAAAGAACAACATGAATGCTGCCGCGCCTATCAGGAACGAACGAAGGCGCGTTCTGCCGAGATATGTTCTCGAGAAATACTTTTTCAAAACCTTCGAAGAGATCAGCGCGATTACGATCGCGCCCGCGCTAAAAGCAAGAAGCGCAACTACAGTTCCCGTGCTGAGGAACACGCCCAGCGCGCCAGCGGCACTGAACGTCACCCGGCCCGCTGCCGGCTCTGCCGCCGAAACCACACCCTGGGTAAGTGTCCATACCCCGCCTGCCAG
This sequence comes from Candidatus Omnitrophota bacterium, assembly GCA_014728045.1. NCBI lineage: Bacteria > Pseudomonadati > Candidatus Omnitrophota > Candidatus Omnitrophota bacterium. The sequence continues at coordinate 38,817 of WJMH01000012.1, read as the reverse complement.
CAGGATGGAAAGGATAGAGGGGAAACCTCCGCCACCTGAAGAAAACGGCCTCTTCTCTTCTTCCAAGAAGGATGAAGCTATCTTGCTGCTGGCGAAGCCGCCCAGCTCCTCCAACCTGGACGGATCTGTCTCAAGGAGAAAACCCCTGGTGTCTTTGAACAACTCTTCCTCGCCGGGACCGGGCGCGACCCTTCCGGAATCGGCCATCTCCATGAACACATTCACCGACGGTATGTACTTTTCAAAGACCTCGCGGGATCCCGTGCTGCGCATGATGCGGTCAACGAGATCTTCCCGCCCCGTATCGAACAGGTACGTCAGCCATTCGCTGCTGCTAATGGGCCTTCTTCTCTGCCAGTCCCTGAGGCTTACGTATTCTTCCCCGGACTTCTCAGAATCAAAGAACCGTATATCTTCGATCCCGGCCTCGTCGATGCGCGAGGCTATTGTTACCATCTCTTCCAGGCTTTTCTTCATATGCTGATAATACTTCTTATTAATATTTCTTTTGGGCGGTAATACCCTGGAATAAGTGAGAAAAGGCTGCAGACAACCCAATATGTAATACAGCGAACCGGGGCTATCATTGCTCAGAAGATTTTTGACCGCTTTTACATAAGGAACGTAAAGGTCATCTCCCCTGAGCTCTTCGAGCATGTTCTCTGCGGTATCCCCGATCTTGTTAAGAGCTTCGATCTGTGAATCGCTAAGCTCGCCTTCTTCGGGCACAAGTTCAAGCTGGGCCTTTATTATCGATATACAATGGGTAAGGTACTGGTAGACGCGCGAAAGAGACCTTTTGGTTAACACTCTGCGCTCCTCCTCGGAAAGCGGATCACCGGCCGGTTTGGCGAACACCTGATATCCTACTTCATTATCAAGGTATTCACACCGGAAACCAGATTCCAGGAGTATACGGTTGAAAATATCATTGTGTCTGGTGCCGGTGCTCATGTATAAACGCCCGCCGGGCTTGAGTATCCTCAATAATTCAGCCGCTATTTTCCCGTAATATTTTTCTTCGGTCATCAGTTCGCCGGGGAAATTCTCTTCCCAGAACTCCTCGTTGAATGAGCTGTATTCGTAGTAGCATTCAGGGTTGAAAACCATAAAAGCGAAAATATCATCGAAATCCTCATCTTTGAACATGTCCATCTTGAGGGCGTTGCCCCTGTGGAAACCTTTCTCGGGCCTGTCTTCAAGTCTGGGATCGATCGCTTCCGCCTTCAGGTTCGGGAACCCCTCTTCGTAGGCCCGGGTAAAAGTGCTTTTGAAAGAGCCTCCGTGACGTGACATGTAACTGCCCAGTGTTCCCCTGAAATAACCGGTGACCGGCAAAAGCTTGCCGGAACCCACCTCAAGCACCTTGACCGGTCTCTCGGGCGTGCCCCTTATCCGTGAGATCACCGGCGCTTCTTCCCTGCCCTCGGAAATGCCTATCCGCCTGAAGAGCATGCTGAATACCGCCATTGTGTTATCGAACCTTCCCTGGTCGGCTATATCCCAATGATAGCTCTTTCGCTTCTGGTCCATGATCTGAGGAGTTACTTTACCCACCCATTCGGTGAATTCCTGCACGGCCTTCCTGAAGGAAGGCACCTCATCCCACCTTCCATAAAGAGGCTCTTTCATGTCCCGTTGAAGAAAATCCGCGACATTACCGGCGGTAAGGTCCTCCCTGTTCCCCAAGAAAATACCGGCAATGCTCTTCACCAGCTTCTGGTTATTGCTCAGGTCGCTCTTTATCCTGTTAATATCCTTTCTGGTATCTTTTACCAGGAGAGTGAATTCTTCCACGGCATTGGCAAGCCGCGCGTTCTTATCCCATCCACCGGGCAGGGCAAAACCCGAATCGGCCTTCAGTTTGCTGGCCACCTGATCCCTGGTCACTTCCCCCGGCCCGTCGAGCCGGGAAACCACGGCAAAAAGAAGTTCCCGGTCGGTTCCGAGCCTGCTGATGAGTTCCTCATCCCGGGAGCTCTTGAGATCCCCTTCAACCAGCTCCGTGATACGCTGCAGCTGGCCCTCGAGTTCACCGACCCGTTCCTCCAGACCTCTGCCTCCCTCGGAGTCCTTTATCCGGTCAAGGGCAGCGAGGATCTTTCGGCCCTGACGAGGCGACAGTACCCGGGGGGATTCCAGTACGCCGCCCTCGCCAAGGTCCAATCGGAAATAAGCGCTCTGGTCGTCCTTGATCCTTGCGACCATGACCGTATCCTGCCAGTTTTCGATCCTGAGCTGCCCCTGACCTTCGTATTCTCCCACCCCGAGGATCCTGGCGAATTCCTCCGGAGCGAGACTTCCCTTTATCTTCTCTTGCGATTCCTCTTTAAGCCTTGCGTGTTCATCTCTGTAGAGCCTGTACCACCTGTCGGCCTCGTAACGCCAGTTGCCGCCCTCTTTGACCACGTTGGAAAGCGCGTAGACAGCAGCGCTTACGAACTTATCCTCATCCATGTCCTGGAAATACGCGCTGATGGCAAGTTGATACTTGCCCGACTCGAGAAGTCTTTGGTATGGCTTCTTCTTGTTGGTAAGTATGGCTATATAAGGCCTTTCTTTCCCCTTTTCGAACTTGGGCGTTACCACAAGGTACGAGAGCCGATTCTCGCGCATGAGCCGCGTAAGGCCCCCGGTATGGAAACCTCCTGTTATCAGCGCGGCGACCTGCTTGTTCTCACGCCGCATACTTCGTATGGTGTTCGTAAGAATGGCGCTGTTGCGCTCCTCGGCCACCCTGTAGAACTCAAGGGCCTTTTCGACGCCCCCGAAAATGTTACCGGCATCATAACCTGGCCCCACAGGTACTCCATATTCTGTGCAGGCTCTTCGGATAAAGCGCGCGCATGAGATTCCATCACATTCGCCGATACGTGAGGCGATGTCCGCATAATCGTCGTTGGAAAGTTCTACGTTGTACAGATCTCCCGTCAGCCGGGTCAGCTTTATCCACCGGGCTAGTTCACGTTCGTCCCCGTTACGGAAAAGCGATTCTCTGAGCCTCTCTTCAAACAAGGAGACCTCTCTGAAAAGTGAGATTATGTCTATGCTCTCGTACAGCCTGACATACTCAGTAAACCTGGCAAGATCACCGTAACAGGAGAGGTCCACCCCGTAAGCCTCCGCAAGATCGATGAGGTACCCGTGGAAATCCGACTGTGAAATCTTGTTCTTTTTGAAAAGAAGAGACCTTAAGACAAGCTTCTCGATATCCCCCTGGTCCATGGTGCCGCTGAGAACATCTATCAGCTGTCTTCTCTGTAGGTTGGCTCCCGCAAAATCAATATTTTCTTCCGTGCGGATCGACTCCAGGAGCTTTTCCACGTTCACCAGACCCTCAACGGACGCCTCATCCCCGGAAAGACCCTTTATTTCCTTCCAGTAATCGGAAAAACTCAGCCTGCCCTGCCGATGGAGGCGTGAACATCTGGCCAGGAGGTAAAGCTCCGGGGAAAATATCTTTTTGGCTAACTCATCAAGCTGATCCCGGAGCGCGATAACCTGCCGGGCATAATGCGCCCTTTCATCCATGATCTTCCTGAAGCCCTCCACGTTCCTCCGGTAAAGGGCGTTGTCCTCGACACCGTAAAGCACCAGATCCTTCCTGTCGCGCGTCGCGTCGAAGAACTCACCCGCGCTCATGCGCCCTTCGCGCATAAGGAACTCAGCGGTGTTTTTACGGATCTTTTCATCGGGAAATGTTTTTAAGAGCGTTGTGTCAATGTAACCCTGCGAGCCCTCAAGGGCGATGAACCTGACATCGTAATTGGCAACAAGGGTATCAAGTATATCTACTATGGAATGCTGTGATGAAAGTGAGGCGTGGGCGTCCTGTATGTTTATTATGACCTCTCCGGCCTGGCCGGTAGATGCCTGGCAGACTTCACCTACATCATTGGGGATCTTGATCTGCCGGGTAAGCTTGTTCCCGGACCGGGAGGGAACTTCGTTCAGCTGGGTCCATACAGCCGTACCGTCATAGGTCCACCCCAGCTGTTCATGTACGAATATCAATAATATTAGTATTGATACTATTTTTAAGAACTTCGTGCGTTTAAGCACCGCATTTCCCCCCGTATATCTGAATTTTCTGGCTTTTTTATGGTCTTACTTTAAATGGCTACTAATAATATATCATATATATAAGCAACAGGTCAACGTCACATAGCCTACTTTTTCCAATTTAACATTAATGATTTTATACCGTTTTGTCCATATTTTTATAAGTCATTCTATTATAGTCATTTATCAAATCTAGTGAAGAACGCCCCTACCCCAGGCAGCTTGGCAGGCCTGAAAGTAAGGGCGTTCCTGGTTGGGTTAAGGTCCTTTATGTTCAAGGCCCATCCGCGGGCTTCCGGCTCTCTGCCTGGAGCCCGCGGCATGCAGCCTCGTCATTACGCTTTCTCTAAGATCTCGCTGATGTACCTTTCGTAGTTCTCTATCTCGGCTTCGAGATCTATCTTCTCCATCTTGGGTAGGTACGTGTATACCTTAAGACCGTTCATCTTCGTCAAGGTATCCGTAGCCCATTGTACTTTCTCGTCACCGTTGGCCGCGATCTCCACCATCATCTTGTACAGCTGGCTCGCCAGTCCGTCCTCAAGCTGGACCAGCAGCATGCTGTCCTCGCTCTTTTCACTGAACAGTTCGCGTACTTCCGGTTTATGCATATCCACTTCTATGACGCCTTTTTTGGTACCCAGGGCCACCTGTTTGGGCTGTATCTGCCAACCGGTCTGCTCTTCTATCCTCGTCAGGAGGTTTTCGGCTGTCAGCGTCTCTTCCTCGCTTATCACTATGATGTCCTCCTTCGTGATATACTCGCCCAGTCCGGTCTTCTCCAGCATCTTGTCCAGATCATAGGAAATGTGCGTGTTCTTCACGATCACTATGTCCTTGACCGGGTCAGATGCCTGGTCGGTGACCTCCATGGCCTCTCTTCTTTCCCTTATGGAGCTGGCCAGAAGTTTCAGGTCCATGGCTTTGTCCACAGCTGTCACTAGATACCTGCGGTCGTCTTTCTTGAACGGCTGCCTCCTCAGTCCCTCAAGGTACCTGCGGGCGCGTTCGGTATACTCTCTGTTGTGCATATTGTATATATTGTCTACCCTTATATCGTACAGGCTCTTTTCGTTCAGGTCTAAACACTCACCTTCGGGTATGAGGCGTGCCATGACGCCGACAACGTATTTGAGGCGGTCGACACTGGCTATTTTTTTGACCGTCTCCTGGTTTATGGAAGTAAGCTCAGGATGCATAAGCTCTATTATGTCCGTCTGAGCTTCCCTGGCAAAAGACCTCACCATGTTTTCCAGTTCCTGGAAGTCTATGTCGTCCGTATGCGGGTCAACCGGAAGCTTACTGCTGTCAAGCAGCGCAAGGACCGATTTTTCCCCCCTTGTCCTGTTCTTCAGCTCTTCTATCATATCTTCCTTTTTACCGGCCTGTATGCGCACGAAATTGGTTACACCGGTCCTCTGTCCGAATTTCTTCATGTTAACGTCCAAGTCCATCAATTCGTCATATACATCGGACGGCATACCCAGCGTGACCGCGAATTCTGCCTGTCTCCATTGTTCCGACTTGTGTAAAGCTTTGCGCACTAACCCTGTGACCAGTAATGCCGCCGTCACGCAGAGACCCGCAACGAGCAGATAATGCGTTAAGGGAAAACTGGAAAGAAGATAGGAATTGTTGGTTATCGCGCGATCTATGTTGGCGAAGATAACGTCCCTCAGGTCCGACCTCAATCCGAGCGGTACAAGCACGAATATCAATATCATGAATCCCCAGTTCCATTTGGTCTGGAATTTAAGCCTTGAAGACTTGAGCTTCGCGTCTTTCTGCGATTCAGACTGTCTTATGCTACCGGCTTTTTCATGGAATTTTCCTTCCGCGTGCTTTTTGAGAGTCGCCTCGATAACACCTACGGCCCTTCCGGTGAGCCACCAGTAACCTACGCGGCTTCCGCTGATTATCTCCTGCCAGGCGACCTTGTTACCGTAAAGGTAAAGGGTCTGGTAGCAGTCTATGAAAAGGTTCGGCATGGCCAGCCTCACGCTTAGCGCCCTCATGGCGCGTTCATCCCCTGTGGCCGACCCGATATATTTATGCACGAGCGCCATAACCGCCAGGGTCGTTACTATGCCTCCTGCGAAGGTAACGGCCATAATAGCCGGTATGAGCGCGAATATCGGCATCGACGGCAGGAATACCATCGCCAGCATACCTGAAGCCAAAGCCCCTGCGTAGAACAGCCAGAGCTTCGGAGCTATGAGGTTCAGCGTCACCGTTTTCATCTCCGGGAATAAGAGGCCTATCAGCTTGGTAACCCATGTCTGGACGGGTTTCAGCATAAGCCCCTCGGTGGTCAGGTCGCCTTTTTCGATCGCCCTGCGCATCAGCTTGAACTCTTCTATGGAAGAATCCTTCACTTCATACGCCTGCTGCCAGTCATAGCTCTTTGCTATGAATTCTCGCGCGTCAGCGACCATCTTGTCACGTTGCTGGTTGAAATATACTTCCCTCGCGTTGTCCGCTGCGGCACCGCCCTTGGAAGGATCGTTAAGGTAGAACTCGAAAAGGTTCAAGGTAAAATACTCTTTCTTGTTCATCCTGAGAGCTATCCTTACCCTGAGGTCCTCGACCGGATCTGCGGTTATTATCTGCATGGCGTGATCCGGAGTGAACCTGCCGCCCCGGGCCGCTTCTTCAAGATTATGTCTCATGCGGGGGGATATCATGCCCAGAAGGTCGAAATAACCTTTCTGGCCGTAAAGAATGTCCACATCCCTGTTATAAAACAGATCCAGCAGGCGGAGTTTCTCTGCCTCCTCCGGAGTAAGCTCTTCACCCGTGCCGGCCTTTACTCTCACTCTCGCCAGTTCCCTGAGGTACAGATCGCTTATATCCACTCCCACGGGCAGCGTATAAGTGCCATCTTCATGTCTTTCCAGAAGGGGCCATAAAAGCCTGAAGCTTTCCTCATCGCGCGGTGAAAGCCTGTCCATTATCTGTTTTTCCATGTCCGACCCTTCCATGTAGAAAGGCATTTCCGCCAGCATTCCTTCAAGCCTTTCCCAGAATTCCATCATTATCTTCTCCCCGCTCTCAAGCTGGGCGATGGCCATCTGGGCCTCGTGCATCGCATCACCCACAAAAGCGCCGGCTTTCTTGGCTATGAACTTCCTTTCGCCCTCTCCCCTCACACTCTCACGTACCGTTTCCTCGATGTACGCTTCGCGCGCGTCGGAATTTATCATCTTCAGGACATCTTCAACGCTCTGCTCCCTGCTCTTTTCTATATATTCTTCCGTTATCTCCTCTTTCTGCCTGCTCAGGCCGAGTTTCTTGTTTATTCCCTTGAACATCGCCTTGACGGTGAAATACTTGAAAAGCAGTATGGGCACAATGACTATCATCGGCCCCAGGATCCATCCCCAGCCAAGGGCCATGAAGTTCATAAGCTGCGGGAATATCTCGGCTACCAGGTTCTGCATGGCTGACAGACCGCTGAATAGTTTCGTGGCGTTCTCGAACGCTATGAAAAGCCCCGAGACCACCGGTATCTGCAGCAGCGCCGAAACTATAGCTTTGACCGGTATGAAATACAGGCACCACACCATCATGAATACCCTTGCCAGCCTGAAAAGCATCGGATGTATGGCGCTGGAAAGCGTAGCAACGAGAAAAGAGATCATCCCAAGAGGGCCTTTCTTCTTCCAGAGCTCTCTGAGCACGCTGTATTTACATGCCACTGTCACAAGTCCTATGATGTAACCCTTGTTCCACCTTGAAACCTGAAGGGCCCTTGTGTTGATCGTAAGACCGCTGGTGGAGGTAGCGTCCTCCGGCGTCAGGGTATAGAAACTGGCTATATTAAGGCCGTAAAGCCACCCGACAAATCCAAGCATGTAGTCCTCCGCAACCTGCATCTCGTCCCAGGCGCCTATCGTGTGAAGCTTCTTCTTGGTGGCGTACTGCTCGGCCATTATCTCTTTTTCCTTCTCGCCTATGCCTATATCCGCGAGGACCTTATCATCTATCTCCTGCCAGTAGATCTCTTCCACCGGTTCTGTGCAGAACCAGCCTGTTGTACCACCGAGCGGCTTGAAGGTGTCCGGCAGCGCGTGGAAACCGTCCCATCCCATGTTATACCATGCTCCGTACTCACCCTCGAAATACGCACCGTTGACCCAGTTCATGGCCAGACCTGCGGAACGCGACTGCGCGAGACGTCCCTGGCCGTTCTTGGGAGCATTGATCCGCTCGAATTCACCGAATATGAGCTCTTCTATGAAAGCCGACTCGTTCTCCTTCTCCCTGGGGCTGTTAATATACTCGGTGGCTATCCGCCCGTAACCGGGTATGTTAGCGAAGCTAATATACAGGTTAAGGAGCTTTTTCCTCTCGTCCTGATCGGTATTGTTGAGTATCTCCTTCCAGAGAAGACCGGTGGAAAGAAGGTGCAGTTTATTGTCTTTTATGATATTTAAAAGCGTCGGCAGGGTCTCCGTCGCGAACCAGTTCATGTGCCTCTTGAGGACCTTTCCTCTTTTGAGGTTATACCGGTTCGAAACGATCCTGTCTTCGGCGGAAAGCTTCTTGTTGTAAAGATCGACCGCGTCGGCTATGCAATTTCTGTAGTATTTGGTCTTCGCGCCGATCGAAGTATCTGTTTCGGGTTTCTGGCTGCGTACCGGTTCCGCCCTCATGAACTTGGTTTTGAAGTTATCCTTAAGGCGCCTCGTCTCGGAAATACCGTCGGTAAGACCCAATACGAACTTTACTATCTGGGTTGACTCCGGTTTGTCCTCGGTATCGTATATTATGCCGTAAGCCCCGTCAGAATCCTTCAGGACGAAGGTGTTCGCGCCCGGCTTCGTGTAAGGCTGTGACGGCTCGACGTAAGGCCCGAAGACCCTGGTAAGTAATACGCGAAGTCTCCTCGGCATCCATTTGTATCCTCTCAGTCGTACCGCGTTCTCCTCTCTTACGGGCGCGCCCTTGAACTCGAATTCCTCGGGAAGGCTGCCCTTGATGGCCTCGGCCGTAAGACCGCGCATCTTGCGCATCGCGTTAAGCCTGGCGTTCCTTATGGACTCCTCGGTCTTGTCGTCCCAGGTCTCACCGGCGAAGATGAACTTCATCTTCTTGAGCGGATACCTGAGCGTCAGCAGTGAATCAACCAGGGGCTTTATCTCATCCTCCCAGTTGGCCATGACAATAACGAGCCACGCCTGGGTCTTGGGCATGAAATCGTACATAAGAACCATCCTTTTTTCAAGATGGTCCTTGTCGATGACCTGCCTGAGGCTTGCTGCGTCTATACCTTCGAGCCACTCGTCGATCTGCTCGTTCTTGCCCTTTATGACGTTCTGAACATCCCATAGTTTAATATGCTCGCTCATCTTTATCCATTTTTCGAGTTCGGCGGCCCTTATCCGGAGGGCTTCGTCGTCGTTTTCCTTGAGACGTTCGCGCACATCGTCCAGCTCTTCCCGTTTTATCTTCCTGAGCTCTTCTTTCACGCCGTTGAACCCGGCACCACTGAGCCTCTGGAAGATCTGATCAATGTCAAGGTTCTCGTACATAAGACGGGCCCTTACAACCAGCTGTTCCCTGTAATTTCCGTCCCTGTTAAGGAATTCAGCCAGTTCGCTCTTTGTCATCGCTTCCGGTATCCTGTCCTCGCGCTCGAGCTTCTTGAAAGCGTCCCTGGACATGAGCTTTAAAAGCTGGGAAGCGTTAAGGGCCTCGAATTTCCTGTTCATCCGGTCGCTGAAATAATTCACCCCGGAAGGAGCCCCGCCGTGACCCATCAGGCCTTCGTAGATCATCTTCTCCTGCTGGTTAAGGGCCTTCTTACCCTCGGCGTTGGCTTCTACGATTATCCTAAGTTCCTGTTCGGTATAACGGTGCCCGCCCAGAAAGGTCTTGATAAAGTTGTCGGTGGATGCGTCAAGTGCAGGTTCGTCGTCCCCGACGTAAAGCTTGTCGTCGACAGCTATGGCCTTGAACCTGTCCTTGGCTATGAGCATACTAAGGAGGCTCAGCGTGAAATACACCATGCTCCCGGCAAGCAGGACGTTTATGGCCGTTCCCAGACTTATACCAGCGGCAACACTGCCCGTCGCCGTGAATATGACCTCTCCTATGGAGCTACCCGTCAGTCTGGGTACACCGACAAGGAAACCGGCCGATAGCGCGCCCCAGAAGGCTTTCTTGGCGATATCCTTCCATGTCACGACCTCTTCATCCGGATAAAGCTTGGCGAACTGTCCGATGTTATAACCGAAGAACTTAAGACCGAATATCCAGAGGCTGCCGAGGACCACGCTACCAACCAGAAGCTGTCCGACCGCGGTCACAAGCAGTATGGGCTGTACCAGAGCCGCCAGCTGAACGAGACCTGCGACCACGCCCAGCGCGAAGGCAAGCCCCGCGAGGTTGACGAAAAACGCCTCCGAAGTCTTGGATTTTTCGCTGATGAGCTTCTTGATTGCGTAATTCATTGCAAGGGCCATCAGTCCCGTGAGCAAATATGGTCCGGTCTTGACAAGCATGCTCTTCCATGCCGAACCTGCGGCAAGGTCGGTCACTATCTTCATGAAAGCGAACCCGTGCCTGAATATCTCGGTCCAGCCGGCAAGATGTGAAGATGAGGCCAGCTGATAGATCCAAGCCGATGTACCGAAAACGGCAACCCCCGCCACGTAGGAAATACCCAGCACTATTCCCAGAAAGAGCAATGTCTTCGTAAGAAGTTTGATCTTCTCTACAAGCCCCTCCGCCTCGGAAAGTGCCATGCTGTCTTTATTGCTGCGCGCCACCGCGCTGTCCGCCAGGCTGTGCATACCCGTATCGAACTCTTTGTTGACATCCTCGACGCCATGATAATCCTCAGTAAGTATTTCTATGCTTTTGGCGGCCGCGCTCTGTGTAAGGTGCCTCCAGATATCCCACACTCTCAGGGGATTACCGGAATAAGGTCTGCCCGTGCGTTCCTCCACAAGATTGAATATCTGCCTGTTGCCCCTGCGCGTGGTGTTCTTCATGTCCGAAGGTATATCTATCAATAGATCCTTCTTCATGAGCAGCCTGGATACCTGGCCGGCGAATATCAAGGTACCCACCACCGCAAACGCTACCACAGCCATACCCCTGATCGACGTGAGGTCAACCAGCCCGTAATATGCCGCGGCTGCCGTGATGCTGGCGAAAAGCGCAGCTGAAAGCATGAATACACGACCGACGACGCCTATCCTGGGACTCTTTGACCTGTAAAGGGCGCGATTTTCCTCCCACTGCTGGCTGCTCCATGCCTGCACATCCTCATCACCACTTATACTGAGACGTTCTTTCCCTTCCAGAATAAGACCTCCGAGCTCAGCTATGCTTTGCTGTATCTGCTCGTGGAATGTCAGGGTCTTTCCGACAACACCGCCTTCGTAATCCTCCCCGTCCTTTCCGTCGACCTTGATGCCCCTAGAACGTATAGGACGCATGTCCATCCATATCCAGTCACGGACGTTCGGCTTGCCATCGATCTCCCGGCTTATCTTCTCCATTTTGCTCTTTATCGCTGAAAGCTCTCTCATCTGGTTCCAAAGATAATTGAACGGCTGCCTGTTACCCATCGAATAAGCGCTCCGGTTATTGATAAGGTCCACGCTGGAGAGCCTTAAAAGATACATAACAAGCGGCTTTACCGAATAAGCGAAAAGCGTGCCGGCGAAAAGCCAGAAACTTACTCCAACGGTGCTCATCCCTAATAGCCCCGGAAGCAGCATCTGCGCGGTAACGAAGAAAGCCCCCGCAAAAAGACCCGACTGCCATTTCTTGCCTTTCTCTTCCAGCCCAAGCCATTTGATAACCAATAGAGCAATATAGGGAAAGCTCACGACCAGACTATTGTTACTGAATATGTGGCATATTACAGCCGCAATACCTGCCATAACCACGGACCTGTAAAGATTGCTGAGGTTGTACTGGCCTACCTTGCCCTTGTCAAAGAAGGTCCATGGCTCCATGGCCCTCAACCTGGGCAGGAATATCTCTTCGTCCTCTTTTATCTCCTCTTCGCCCTGTTTATCCTGGAAATCGACCTCCAGATCACCCATCCAGTCGTTTATTGTTTTTGCCAGCCTGCGAAGTGTCCTGATTATATCCTCCGCATCCTCGAGCTGCCTTTTGAACCTCTGGTCCTCGTCCTCGGGTTCTTCCCCGTCCGGTTCGTCTTCACCGGGTTCACTGGGTCCGGCGGGACCTCCAGGAATGACTATCTCAGGTTCGACATCTTCAGCCTGTTCGCCTTCTTCCGGCTCTTCTACCGGTGCGATTATTTCAGGTTCCATCTTTTCAGACTCGGCCGCCTGCTGCGCCTGCAAAAGGCTGTTCCTAGCCTGGTTGAGCGCTTCTAACAGATCGCGTATTCTTTTATAGGCTTCTCCGTTAAGGTCCCCTGCATCCCCGAGTTTCTCGATCCCGAGGCGGAACATCTCCTCTTCCGCCCACGGGGTATCTTCGTATTCTGAAAGCGCTTCTTTTATGCCATCGAGTTCGGCACTGATGTCGGAATTCTTCTGGCCCAGCTCATTCGCTGTTGCCTCTATCCCGTCGAACTGCGCGGTCATCTCATCTATCTGTGCCTGTTCAATACCCTCCTGGGGTATACTCGCGACCAAAGCGTCCACTTCTTCCTTGCCTTTTTCCGCTCCGGCTATTATCTCCCTGATCCTGGCGATAACCTCATCAATGTCCGAAACCTCAGCATTAATCTCATTAAGGAACTCTTCCCGCTCTTTTCTTGCCCGTTCTTCTTCGGCTTTTTTCCTGAGCTGCTGCTCTTTTTCCTCGATCATCGCTTTATGGGCGGCAATGATCTGCGCGTAATCTTTATCGTACTGTTCGCTGTAATCTTTCCCTTCCTGTTCGGGATCGGAATAATAGTAAGCTCTGCTGTTCACACGGCCCCAGAAGTTCTCCCCTTCGGCAAGGTCCATCACATTATTCACCATCTCGAGGACCGGGCGCACCGAATCCTCTGCTATATCACCTTTTACTTCGGCTATCCTGGCGATAGCTTCTTCTATCTTCGTTATCAGCTCTCTTGTCTCCATTATCTCGGCAAGCACGTGATGCCGTTTCTGTTTGACCATTTCGACATTTCCGTCCTTGGGTAAGTGCGGCGAAAGCGCGTCATCATCTTTTCTCACGGACCTGTTATAATCATCGATTATGGCCGTGTAATCTATTTGCTCAAGCCGTTTCATGCTGGCGAGAAGCTGCTCCAGTTCAGATGCCTTCTGGGCGACCTCATCCTCAAGGGACCTTATAAGGTCTCTTTGCGCCTCTTCTTCGGCGGCTTTCTTTCTTTCCTCTTCGGCCTTGCGCGCCTCTTCTTCGGCGGCTTTCTTTCTTTCCTCTTCGGCCTTGCGCGCCTCTTCTTCGGCGGCTTTCTTTCTTTCTTCTTCGGCCTTGCGCGCCTCTTCTTCGGCGGCTTTCTTTCTTTCTTCTTCGTCAAGACCGCGAAGTTTACGTATATCGCGCACAAGCTGCAGGATCTTTTCAATATGTTCCCGTATCCTGTTATTCTCACGGCGGGCAATGTCCAAACGCCCCATAACGTCCATTACCTTTATGTCCTTCTTTCCCAGAGCCGCTTCCACTGAGAGCATCGTCTTATAAGCGTTCTCCAGACCCGCGGCTATGTCCACGTTGTTGCGCTGGTGGAAAGTACCGCTTATCTCATATTCTGCGTTATCACAAGTGAACCTTAGAATCTCTATCTGGCTGTCGCTCAGTTCTCCGGCGGTTTCGTTTAAAGCTTTATTGAGCTGTGATTCTCTCCAGTTCAGGCCTCTTGCGAGCACCTTCATCGCTCCGATCATCTCGTTAACGGATTGTCTTATCTCGGGCAACTCTTCGGAGGCTTCTCCTTCGCTCATGCTTCTTCCCGGCTGTTCCGTATGCTCATCGGGTTTTTCCATTTCTTCGGCGAACCTGGAAGCAAGTATCCCTTCGGGCCGGCCGGTGTCGCGGTCTTCTCCCCGATCGGAATCATCAAGTTCCCCGACTTCATCGTCTATAACTTCCGCTTCACCGGAAGCTTCAAGCTGCTTATGGTGATCGGCACATTTGTTCTCGACCTCTTCCTTAAGCTCTTCCGCGCTTCTGAGCAGATTCCTCACCGTCACGGGCACCCTGAAGTTTTCAGGAAAACCGTCGTTGGTTCTCATGATATCGGCTTTTTCCCTGAGTTCACGCTGAGGCACGCCCAAAAGGACGATCCCTTCACCGTTAAGGATATCTATGCCAAGGTCCTCGGCGATATACAGCACCTTGTCCTTAAAGGGAGCCAGCGTCATTTTCTCATCCTGCAGGATCGCGGATATATCCTCTCCGGCAAGGTCTTCCTGCGAAACACCCAGAGCGAGCAGGACCTCCTGCTTGCTCGTGGCCCTGATCACCTGTTCCCTTACGGACCCTTCCTCTTCGGGGGCGCCTTCCTGATCGGTGCTGGCGGCTATAATGACATCACTTGTGGTATCGTAGATTACATCGGTACCCGAAAGCATGTGACCGCTTACTTTGTGCGGGTTTTCATTATGGAACTTGCTGGCCAACTCACGCGCCTGGTCTATGTTCTCCCTGATCCATATCCTCATCTGGTCGAGCGTTAGACCAAGCTCCACGGATTTGATCAGCCATTCACGCAGCTCGTACATTTCATGCAGAAGAAGGTCCCCTTCCGCCCTGTAGATCGGGTCTATGTATATGACCGGCATGCCGAACACACGCCCCAGACCCAGATGCGCCTTTACGCCCGTCTGGTTATAAAGGCCGGGGATCTCCACAAGACCGGCCTCCATGTCTGGATAATCCTCACTTGTAAATGGTTCCGGGCAAAGCTTTTTGAGCTGTTCCCTTCTCTCGTAGATGTTCTTTGCGTTCCGGATCTCTTCCGGCATGTTCTCGCTGATGTATTTATTGAGGTCCGCATGACTTACGACGGTCTTACCGAGGCCCTTTATCTTACGGTTACGCAGCCATTCGACCAGCTTGGCGTGGTTCCTTTTCAAATAATAAGCCAACGCTATGGCCAGCGCGAACGACGCTGCGGCTATCTTGTGCCAGACGGTGAATTCCATGCCCTGTTCGGCTATAGGTGATTCCACCCTGAGCATAAGTATTTTAGTGGAATCGAAATCGGCTTTGGAAAGGGCTTCTATCTCTACGGTAACATAACCTTCATCATCGACTGTCGCTTTTTCGCTCTTTGCCCTGGTCTGCTCGTCGATCAGAGAAACGGTAACTCTGCTGCCCGGCCCTGCGACAGTGGCGGGCAGTTTTGCGCGTACCCTGATTAACCTGCCTTCCAGATCACTCGGCACGCCTTCCCGGCTGAGATCGATGTACATACTGCCGTCCATGTCATAAGCGGACATCCACTGATCTTCAGCAACGGTCACGGTTTCGGTCACCTTGACCGTATCGGCCAGAGAAGTGCTACGCTCGAGCATGATGTCCCTGACCCCCAGATTAGCGGGAGTTGTGCTGGTATTCCTGAAAACGATCCTTACCGAAACAACGTCCGAAGTGTCGAAATCCTCTTCTTCGGTATAATTACTCAGATCCCTCGAGGAGGGAGTGAACTCAACCCTCTGGTATTTCCTGTACTCTTCGTATTTGACCGATTCGGCGGGGACTCTCAGGACCTTCTCCCGGCCTTCCCCGTCAACAGCGTATATGGTTATGGCAGGCCACAACGATTCCTTGGTATTAACGAGGAAAGATAAAGTCGAATCGGAAAGGTCCTTCATTCCCATCGCTCCGGTATCCACGACAACGGTCTTTTCCTCGCTGGTAAGAGCAAGGGTGATCTCCCGGTTCGTATTGATCTCTTCAGCCACCGGCAGCTTTCCTCTCACGGAGACTTTTTCAACGGGTGTGATGTTCTCCGCGGATACGCCGGTGACTTCCTTGAAAAGAATATCCAGGTCGTTGCGCCTGCTGAAAGAGAGAACGACGTTCCTGAACCAGCTGGCGCCCGTTCGCCTGTTCATCCATTTTTCAGGGCTTCTTTCCTCGACCACCAGTTCCCTGTATGCCAGTCTTTCCCAGGCCCTGAACTTCATCGCTATCAGCCTCTGCCAGGTTTCCATCTGGAAATGGTCCATTTCCTTCTCTCCGCTGCGGACCTGTTCGATCTGCGACTTCAATTCCTTCAGTTCGGCGTATATCCTGTCGGCGTAAAGCTTATGCGTATCGATCTTCTGATGACCAGCCTTGTACTGGAGCGTCCTCGCCCCGTCCCTCAGCATGGAAGCTTCCCATATGCCTACCATGCGCTCAAAGGTATCGTTGAACCTTGACTCGGACATGAGAGTGGCGAAAGTCCCTATAACGTCCTCTTCCCATACGGTCCTTTCCAGAAGAGCCGAACCGTCACGGGTCTTATTCCAGATGCTTGCGTCATAAGCCATATCAGGGTCACTGAGTATCCTGTTCAGCTGCCCGGTGGCGGCGAGCTTTTCTATCTCCTTGTTGAAGAAAAAGGCGAAATCAGCCTCACCTGCTTCGGCAAGTTCCTTTCTGCTTGTAATCTTAGCGTTCTTAAAGACCAGAACGGCTCCGTTCTTTACGGGCACGCCCGCTATATCGACCTCTATCGCCAGAGTGTTCCCGCTCTGGCCGCGATTGGCGAAGATAAAACCTGGCTCGTAATAATACCTGTCCGTGATCCCATTGTGGTCGGTGAATTCTATAAGCCTGTCCTTGGCGTCATAAGTGAAGACCTTCTTTCGGATAGTGCTCGCTGACCTTTCATAGAGGGTCTTGGTATAAGCGCCGAACATCTTGTGCTCGTAATTGTATTCCTCGTAGCTGCCGTCGGCATAATGTTTGAGGAGTATCCTTCCGCCTTTTTTGCTTTCACCGGTATAGATAATCGCGGACACGCCGCCGTGAAGCCTGCTGAAACGACTGTCAATGAGGGGCGTCTCATACCCGACATACTTGAGACAATCGTCTTTGAGGGCGATCCTGCTCTTGCTGATGTAGATATACCTTACCGGGGCCTTGCCTTTTTCGGTAAGGATCTTAAGGTAACAGTTCTTCTCTTTTGAGAATATATTTCTCTCTATACCCGTAAGTTCTTCAGCGTCGACCTTGTAAACGAAAGCGGCCCTGGTCCCATCGGTGTATTCAATGACCAGCGGACGAGATACTTTTTCCTGTGTTGCTTCATAGACAACGCGTTTTACTCCGCCGTGCAGCTTGGCAAAGTGGAAATCCCTCAGAACGTCAAGGTAATCCTCAAGAAGCGGATCGTCCAGCACCTGGTTAATATCCTCAAGTGAGGCGATCGCATCTTCGGTCTTTTGCCTCTTTTCTTCAGTATAGGAATCCTCGTCCAGATCGGATTCTATCTTGTCCATCAACGCGTTTATCGCCGTCCAGTATGATCTGCCTTCGTCCCCGATGGTTCTGACCAGATACTTTTTGAAATCCGCTTTGCGCATCTCAGCAGCCTTCTCTCTTACATCTCCGGGGCCTTTGAAGATATGCGCATTCTTGCCTACGTTTATCTCGCCGAGGTTGCCGGGTCTGATGTTGTCCATATCATCTTCCCGTACGCTCTGCCGACGCTCTTCCCTGGCCTCATCAAGGTTCTCCGCGGTAATATACCTTCTTTCGGTACCGTCGGCATACCGGGTCAGGACGGACCTGTTTTCGGAGGTTCCGTCAAAGACCATTTCCGCGACAAGACCGTGCTGGGCCGCGAAATCATAATCCAGCGGATACGTCTTTTTATCAGGCCGGTGGGGCTCACTGAAAGTGATCCTTTTAATATGTCCGTCAGTGTAATAAGCCACTGTCCCGTCATCATAAATTATCTTCTCAAGAAGGCCCGGCACGAATATGTCATCCGAGGGGGCATACTCGATGCGCTTGATCAGGCCGTGCTGTTCAGCGAGAAAATACCCCTGGGGATCCCTGTACGGGTCAGGGGCGTTAAGCACGTTCTCATACTCCACGCTCTTGAGGCTACCGTTATCGTGGTACTGGTAGTGTATCTTCTGGACCTTTTCCCCTTTTATCTTCTCTTCATAGATCGTCCTACCGTATCCCTTCTTGTTGATCTTGACAACGCTGTTGCCCAGTCCGTCCGTATAACCGGCAAGATACTTCTTCACCAGAAGGGTATCCACCACGGTCCCGTCCTCATCCCTGACGGCCTCTGTGCTTATGGTGCCTATCTTTACCGCGCCCACCAGGCTTTCCAGAGTGAAAATATCGGTATCCTTGACCAGGCGGAACATCTCTTGCGGATATACCGCGTCCCTGCGGTATACCAGCACTTCCCTTCTCTGCACGCTTTTCGCATAATCATCGGGCAGGTTATCATGTTCCTTTACCCTGGCGAAAGTGACCAGGTTCTTGTTGTCCCTGTCCTTTACGGAGATGGATTCGCCTATCTTTTTGAAGTTACCGTCCACGATAGGCGCTGTGACCATTACGACCTTGCCTTCCGGGACACTGCCCTTGATCAGCCCCTCGGTCAGCGCTATCTGTCTGGGGAAGTCAACGTATTCGAACCTGTATTTGCTGAGCAGTTCCGTTATTTTCACCTTAAGGTCATCGTCCTTGAGTATGTCGGTAAGCGACCTGTTGGACCTGCGGGCGACCGAATCCAGTGTACCCATAAGTTCGCCTAAGCCTATGAAATACTTGATCTGCTCTTTACCTTCGCCGATCTTGAACTCCCTCAGGGAACTGTTCTTTTGAAAGAAATGGAGCGCGAGGTCGCAAAAGTTTATGACGGCCTTTTCGTCATTGGCATCTATCTTGTGTTTCTCGAGAATGATCGCCAGGTACCCGCCGTATATCATCATATCCTCGCTCATCAAGCGGTCGACCTCTTTGACCCCGGCGACGTCGCTCAGGAATTTCTTCACGCTTTCCTGGGCCATCAGCGGTTTATACTGTTTGTCCAGGAAGTTATTGAACCCGGCCGAATCCTTGAAGTTCTCTCGGTAGAACCTGACCCATTTCTTCGAGGCTTCGACGAGGAAGGGATTATTGGTATCATAGGTCGAAAGGTAATCCTCGAGCTCTTTGAGCCTTTTTTCGAGCTTAGTCCTCTGCGCGTCGGAAAGGTCCCCGGCCAGCGAGGCCTGTATCGCCTTTTTCTCGTTCTCGGCGTCCGTCCTGAATCTGGTAAGTATGAAATTGAGGTCCCCGTAATAAAGCCTCATGACCCTTTCAAGAACTGGTCTGTTCTCCTCCTTGAGGAGGTCCTCTACGCTCGTTATCATGGGGTCGCGATCAGAGGTGGCCTGATTTATGTAGACGACGAGCATCGGAACATAAAAATCCTGGTCCGTTTTCTTTTTCTTTATCGCATCGGCCAGAGTGAGATCCCTTTCTCGGAGCCACATGGCGGTATTGTCCGTTTCACGCCTGATCCATCTGACAGTATCATAGCAGGTATTGATCTTCTTGCCCCTGATCAAGGCCTTCATGTGCACGTTGAAGACAACTTCCAGGGCCGTAGTATCCTCCCCGGCTGCCTTAAGTTCGTGTATCCTGTCGGATATCCTTCTCAGCGTGTCCGAACCGGGCATCCTCATGGCTGACTCGGCGGTGATCTTGTCGAAATTGAAAAATTCACCGGATACCTTCTTGACCATGTTCATAAGTGCGAGGTCCCCGCGGAAATCGTCCCTGCCGCCTGCTCTTAATGCGAGTATGGCCACGCGATGCAGTATCCACCTGTCGGCTTCGTTGTTATAATCTATTTCCTCCCCAAGGAACTCTCCGACCTCTTTTTCGAAACCGGCCATAAGTCCCCTGAAAGAATCGATATCCACGCCGCGCGTCTCGACCTCACCCTGAAGCTGGTCGGCCGTCATATGGAAGGAAGCCTCTCTCACCCTGTCAAGGACCCTGTCATAATCGTTCTCCAGCGCCTGCATCATCTGAACGCGGAAGAAGTTCTTGAGTATCTTGGTAACTAGGTTGTCATCGCTAAGCTCTGTCTCCAGATATTCTATCATGGCGCCTTCATCCCTGCCGGCACCCATCGCGTAATCGGTCCATGCCATCAGTATGGCGAAATCGTTATCCGTGTCGGGCTCGTACCCGAGTTTTTTCTCGAGGAAAGGTTTGACGATCTGGTCCTGGACCTGCCAGAACCTGGACCAGTATATATCCCTGAGCGAGGCGAGCTTCCTGAGAGCGTCTTCCTCGGACATCTTCTTCTGGTCAACCAGATACCGGTAAAGCGTCCCTCCCCTGCCGAACAGGTGTCCTCTCCTGGAGCTCAGCTCGATAAGACCCTCGCGAAAGGCGAAGAACCCGGCCTTGTTGGTCTCGGCGGGCTCGAGGCCGTATTTCTCGAGAAAGGCCTCTATCTGCTGGTTGTCGTGCCTTGCGCTGTAACTGTCCCAGTAATCACCCCATCTCCAGCCGGTCCTCCTCTTAAGGCCCTTGCCGAACTCCTCCCTGGAAGGTATGTTCACGGCCGTATATGTTTGTTCTATTTCAGACGGTACGGTTCCTGATTCTTCGGTCTTTTCCCCGGCTTTGACCTCTTCGCCTTTTCCGGCATCCTTCTCGGCCCCCAGTTCGGTCAGAGGCGGCATCTCCATGCCGAGCTGTCTGGTCAGCATCGAGAACTTCTCGTACGCGGAAAGGAATGAGGCGAGGCTTTCTATATATTCGTTCCTGTCTATCTTCTCCAGGCGCGCCTTCATCGTATCCAAATCAATGCGGCGCCTCCTGTAATCGTTGAGCACCTGGTCGTATTCTTCCTGTATGGTCTTGCTCGCTCCGGAAAGGTTCTCAAACTCCAGTTTCAGCATTTCAGCGGCTGCCTGTAGTTCTATGAGCCTTACCCGGTATTCCACGGGAAGTTCGGACTGCCTCCTGCGGAGCTGGTAAATGTTGTATATATGTTCGTTGCGCTGTTTATCGCGCCTTGCTTCCCAGTTGGAACCGTAAAGCACGAAAGTAAGCGTGGGCATTACCGCGTCAACCGGTTTTGCCGTGAAATCGCTGTCCTGGAAGCATACACCCAGTTTTATGCTCGAGAGGTAATGCAGTACGCTGGACTGTCGCTGGCGGCTGCTTATGATGTATTCCTCAAGTGCGCGTACCTTTTCATCCCTTGAGAAATCCACATCGCTGGAGGCAGCTTTCGCTTTCTGCACTATACTGTCTATGGCCAGCGGCGCGAGAACAGACCCGAAGTTCCTGAGAAAACTCGCATCCGGTATCTCCTTGCCAAAACTTGTCTTGAACTCCATTTCCAGCATCCTGATATCGGCCAGAGCCTTTTCCATCCTCGCCCTCGCCTGATCGCGCTGGTCCTGCAGGTCCCTGAGCTGCATCGGCCTGATCTCTTCGGCTTTCCTTCTTTTCCGGCCGTCTTCACAGGCTTTTTCGGCAACCCTGTATTTCTCCGCGAGCTGCTCGTAATCGGCCACGACTCTCCAGTACCTCGCATTGAGCTCGGCCAGTTCGCGCAGCATCGTTTGCCTCTCAAGTTGCTGTTCGTGTTCTTTAGCTTTCAGCGCGTGCCTGCGGGAATCTCTCGTATACCCGCCTATCGCGTCTACTATTCCCGAAACTGTCTCTTCCCTTGCGAAACGCACGCTTGTTTTCCACTGGTCGCGTACCTCGCCCGCGTAGCCTTCGCCGTAAGAGACTTCGAGCATCACGCTTGAGGTCTCTCCCGTTGCCGAGGGAAGTCGCGCCGCCACCTTGTCCTGGGCGATCCTTATCTTCATCCTCATTCCCCATTCGCTTGCTGCTTCCTTGGAACCCGCCCCGAACAGATCGAACACTTCATCAAGCTTGGAGTCCACGAAACCTTTTTTAGCGTACTCACTGTCCTCGGCGATGAATTCCTTCGGGTCATTGACCCCGAGCGAATACAGAAGCGTCTCTAAAGCTCGCATGTCGGCGTCACAGCGTGATAGCTCAAGCCTCTTGTTGGCTATGCGTCCTTCCAGATCCATAAGTTCGGTGTAATTCCTCCTGAAAGAGAAATATTCCTTCTTCTGGTCCCTTTCGGCAACGAGCACATCCAGTTCGGCCGCTAACTTCTCCCTGGCGGAGTCCGTTGACTGGTACTGTTTCACGGCTCCCCAGAGGGCTACCCAGTGGTTCACTGCTTCCATCTCGGCGCGCTGGAGGTGTTCTTTGGACTTGGCACCGTGCATTTCCATGCTCCGTTTTCTATGCTCTATGTATCCTTTCAGACCCAGCATGTGTTCAAGAATATCTCCCAGTATCGGTATCTTGCGTATCGGGGTCGTAACCCAGAACAGACCGTTCTTAGTGAACCCGACATTCACCAGGTTGCTCCAGGGCGTGGTGGCCGTTTTCCCGAAGAACTGCCCCATACCGCTGGAACTGATCCCTATATCGACATGTATCAAGGGTCCTCCCCAGAAAACAGCTTCTCTTGTTTCCTGGTGGTACCTGCGCTGTATAAGTTCTATTATCATCTTCCTGTGGGGGGTATGCTTACCGCCGGCCTTCTCGCAGCTGTCGATAAGCATCTGGAATATCCTGCGCCCGTCATCAGTCATCTGCACGCTCTCGGGCAGATGCTCGAAGCTAAGGACCGTCGCACCGGTCCTGTCGGATATCTTCCTGAGCATGTTAATGCTCTCCTCGCCGGGTTTGAGCAGGCCGATAAGCCTGTCGGAATTAACATCGAGGATCCTGTTCACAACTTCCTCTACGTCCGATATCTGGCCGCGTGTGGCGGATCTTCCCCTGTCGATTCTTCTTTTTATATCTCTCTGCAAATCATTCAGCCGCCCCATGAGTACCATGGTGTACTTATCCTGCACGCTGCGGCGCAGTTCAACGGCCTGGAAATTGTCCTTATCATGTTTGAGGGCCTGGCTGGTCGATTCCAGTATGCGATCGAGCATTCTCGTGCTCACGCGGTCGTTCTCGGTGGTCCTGAGCTGCCTCAGGTGCGTAGAGCTCAGCGGGCAGGTCGGGTCAGTTGTCCGAGTGTAACCGGTAAGTTTATCCACGTCGTTTTCGAAATCCACCGTACGGTTAAGCTGATATACGCTTCTTTTCAGGAAGGCCAGCGACCTTACGCCGTTGACAGCATCAAGCTCTTTTCTGACCATGGCCAAAGCCGCCGTCATCGCGGTTATCACCTTTTTCCCGTCGGGGGTGATCGGCGTGATCCCTTCGGCTTCGTCAAAGGAAGCGGCGATCCGGTAAAGCCCGCGGAGAGTTTCTTCGGCCTCTTCAAGTTCATCAAGATAATCCTCCGCGTCATCATTGTCCGCCTTGGAGATTTCATCTGTTATCTTTTTATACTCGGCGGCCTTATACTGCATACAGGCTATAAGCACCTTCGTCTGGTTCGCCACCAGCTTATCTCTCAGCTGCGTGTAAGTGTTATTGCCACCCTGGACAGGTCTCACGCAAGCGGTAAGGACCTTATCCGCGTTCTTTATGGCTTCTTCATATTCTCCGGTCGAAGCATCCTCCAGGATCTCCTCCAGTTCGGCGTTCATAAGTTTTATCAGGGCTATCTGGCTCTGCATCTCGAACAACCTGGCCTTGCCGGGCTGTATATCGTAACGCATAAGAGCGCGTACAAGCGATATATCCTCGAGGAGGTCTTCAATATCGTCTTCCACCGTGAGATCGTCCAGCCTCTGGCCTATTTTCTTTCTCGCCTCTTTCTTGTATCCATCGATCTTATCCTGCTGCTTACTGTTCGGGCCGAGCATCTCTATCTTCTGTGCCCTGTGGTAGACCTTGAGATACTCCAGGATCCATCCGCGGGTTGTATGGTATTCGTGGAACGGTGGTATCCACAGGCCGAACCTCCTAGAGAGGTCGCTTTCCATGCCGCTTATCTGGTTCTCGATCATATCGTTTATCTCCGATTCGGTCCTGGTCCGCGCGCCTTCTGCTCTCATCGCGTTTATCTTGGCTTCCGAGAGCGAGATATAGGCATCGATATGCCTGACCAGTTCGCCTGCCTTGGCACTGTTGGAGCCTTGCAGACGTTTAAGTTTGACCCGGAGGTCCTTCAGGAATCTCCTGTATTCTATAACTTCGTCCAGCTCGTAACCGGAGAAGACCTGCTCGATGATCTTCGAAGGTTCACGGGATTCGGCGCAGTAGGGCTTATCCATTTCAAGAGTGGGCATATGGCCCTTTCCGTAATGTGCATCCGGCTCCCAGCCCTCATAATATCCTTCGGGAATACCTACTCTGGCGACCATGTTCCATATGGCGTCGATAAGATGCGCTTCCACGGTATCCACATTGGTCTTACCAAGGTCCATGCCCGCCTTTTCGGCCAGCTTCCTTGCTTCGATGGAAGAACTCAGCCCTTCCGCGGCATAAGCGAGATACTCCCTATAGGAGGTCAACCAACCAGGGGTGTCCTTGAGCCTCTCCTCCATTGTCCTTAAAGCATTTTTGACCCTGTCCCGGCTGGAGATCTTTTCGATCTCGGCGATCCTGTCCTGGGCCTTTTTGAGATACCCCTCAGCCTGGCTGTCGGTATTATCGATATCGAGTATCGTCTGGGAATATTTTATGATTAGATGCATCTTTTCTTCTTCGGTCCGGATGTTATACCTGCGCGCCCTGCTGAAGATCTTGTTGATCTCGCGTTTATATGCCTTGGCCAGGTGCTTCTGCACCTCACCGAGCAGCTTTTCGGCGTCTTTGCCGGTAGCCGCATCTTTCGTCTCGGAGATGATCCTCTTAAGTTCCACGGTGAACTGTTCGAGCCTTTCCATATCCGCGCTGCACCTGGGTGTCTGGTCCTTTATATATGACAATCTGGCCCCGTGAAGCGTCCTGAGTATGACCGGCATCTGTTTTTCCACGCTCTTGCCGGTCTGGAAATGCTTGTCCATCACCGAGATCGCTTCCCTCAGATTGGCGATCATGGCCCTTAGCTTGATCTGGTCGAGCCCGGAAAGCCTCTCCCTTCTGTGAAGCCTTTCCAGTTCATCCAGCGATCTCTGCAGTTCTCTTTTCAGCTGACCCATGCTTCTTTTACCGTAAGGAGTCACCTGCCATCTGCCGTCAATACCTCTTATGAACATATCCGGATGGCTTGACATGAACTCCTCAAGCTGCCTGTCCATCTCATCGAGCATCTTTCGGTCTATTTTTATCCTGGTGCGCGTAGCACCCACGACCTTCCTGAGGTTTTCGTAAGCCATACGCAACTCGTTCCTGGCCCCTTCCAGGTCTCTGCCCAGCTGTATGAGATAGAACTCCTGGCGACGTCTGTCGTCGGAGTCGGCCATCGCCTCTATCCTGAGCTTCTTGTACCCGACATCCTCAGTCTTTATATCCACGGCTTCCTGAGCTCTCTTTATGCGGGAAACCGCATTGGCTATTTCTACCATGAGCTCGGAGCCCTTGGTCTTTGATTCCAGCATCGCCGATTTAAGGGCGTATTCCGTGGCAAGTTCACGGTTCTCACCGCCAAGGTCAAACAGATACCACCTCAGGCAGGCACGCATGCTCATCCCGATATCGGCTTCCTCTATCGCATCCTCGAATATATCGTTATCCGAGGCATGTTCCTGTCTCCATTCAAGGTCAGTGAAACCCTTGAAAAGCTTCATGCTGAATATGAGTTTGGGGATATACCAGCTGTCAGATGCTTCTTTTTCCTTGATAGCGCGGGTTTTGGCTATCCTGGCCCATATGCGGTTCATCCTGCCGTTCCTCAGGGCCATTGAGAAAAGCTGGCCAAGGTCAGTTATCTCCGCTTCCCTTCTTCTCTGATCGGCCACCTTCTTTTCGGCGAACCTTCCGAACATCCTGAACTTAGCCCTTGCTATCCTCAGCTGCAGCTGGTGCCACCTTAGCGCGTCCTCCGCCTGCTGCAGGTTCTTTACTATGTGGACGGCGCTCGTGCGATCGATCAGTGCCGGCTGTTCAGTGGAAAGCTTTATCATGCGATCGTATGCCGCGCGGGCTTCTATGAGCACCTCCCTGTCCTTCTCTATAACGGCCTCAAGACCTTCTATATGAGCGGCAAGTTTGTTTATCTCGCTGTCCATATCCCTGACCTCGTCACGGAAAGCGGCTATAGCCGTTTCGACCTCCCTCTGCGCGATCTGATCCTCTTTATTGCGGAGATGATCATAATCGACCTGAAAGTCCAGCAGACTTAGAGAAACTATATCATCTATCGGTTTTTCCTCGAAAACGCTCAGAAGGTTGACCATAAGTCCGCTGGAGGCCCTCACCCTTACTAAAGACGGGGCGTAATGGCCGGCTTCCACCACCCATTGTCTGGCGGCTTCAAGGCGCGTGGAGTAATAATCGCCCGAAACCTGCTCAAGGGCTTTTACAAGTTCTGCCTCACTCACTTCGCGCAGGTTCATCTGTTTTACAAGGTCCGCGTTCATATCGATGCCGAGGGCCCATTTGATACGGACCTGTTCAATTCTCGACTTCTTCCTGGCCGCCGCAAGGCGCCTGGCGAGAAGGAGCCTCCTCTGCTGGAGGATGATCTTCTCTTCCCGGCCGGCCTTCTTGATACGGGCGTCCAGTTCCGCTATCTCATGGGACATCCTGTCCACGTCCGCAAGAGAGGTCTTAAGCTCCACGAGACGTTCTACCGTAATGAGAAGGTTCCTGCTTCTTGCGGCCTTCCACATGCTTTCGGCTTTCCTCTTGGCGGCTGCAACGGCTTTCGCCCTTGCTCCGTGGTCACTGTCATATATGGAGAAATTCATCATCAGCCGGGCCAGTTCCCTGGGATGGAACAATAATTCGTCAACCGAATGCCCGTCAGCCGTCCCCTGAGAGACCCAGAGGAGCAATCCTAGTTCTTCCTCGTCACTGAGGGTAAGTTCCCCGTCCCCGTACTCACGTAGGTAATCGTTAACATCGTCCATGTTCTCCATGATGTTATCCATCATGTCGGAGGCGGAATGTTCATATATCCCGGCCTGTTCGGCTATTATCAGCCAGTTAACCAACTCACGTATGTTCCTCTGCCATTCGGGAGCGCTGTTATTGCCGGCATTGGCGATAAATACCGTAGCCGGCCATGAGGGATCTATAGTATGTCCTGTTTCGGTGGCGAGCTGCTGAATCTGCGGATAGAGATCTTGGATCATGTCATTATATGTATCGGCGGCTATCCAGATATCGTCACTGGTATCGCTCTGTGTACCATTGTCGCTTATCATTATCCACCATCTGCCCAAAGCGTCCTGCTGGGACTCGAAGGAATTGACCAGGCGGATGCGGTCTGCAGTGGATAGCGGCACCTGCGGGAAGCCGCTGAAATCCACACTTACCGGCAGGTCACTCGAAGTACTGCCCGAACCGTCCCCCACCGCGAACCGCGGCAACCTGTCCCCAAGCGAATACCCGAATACAAGCTGTATGAAGAGCCTGTTATCCAGGGTCTTTTCCTCGGCTATTGTATCTATGAGTTCCTTTATCCTGTCGATCTCCTCGGTGCTCTTTTTGGCGCGGGAAAGAAGCTCTCTGACCTTTATGACATCGGCTGTATCCACCCTGTCGCTCAGGGCGCTCCGGAGGAGTATCTCCCCGAGCCTGAAATAAGCATCCACCAGTTCGGAGTCATAGACCCCGGGGGCCTCGCTTCTGATCTTCTCCGCGTCGGCCCTGAACTTTTCCCAGGCCTGCTCGGTGTTCTCTGCGTTCTCGGCCAAAGCATACTGCGGTGCGGTCCTGGCGAACTTGATGACCCTGTCATGATAGGCCGCCATGGCGTCCCTTACTTCCTTCAAAAGCACCCCAGCCTCGTGGGCTCTTACCCTGTAACCGGTCTTCGACACATCATCGACCATATCAGCCGAATCTAGGGCTTTCTCCAACGTCTGTTTCAGTTTGTTGAAGAGAGCCACGTCGGCGGCCTTGGCGGATCCTTCCATCTTTGCAAGTATCGACTCTATCTCTGTTACCTGGGCCTTTTCTTTTTCGTCCCTGGCCTTCTCAAGAGCGTCGAGCCTTCTTTTCATGGCAGCTTCTGCGTTAACTATGCTTCTTGAATACCTGTCCTTGGTCCTTTCATCAAGAAGTTCCGTTTCGGCAAGAGCTTTCTTCATTTCACTCACCTTTTCGTCGAAAACGTTCTTGTGGGCATCTATGATGGCGGCATTTATCTGTTTGAGCAACTCTTCAAGCCTTTTGACTTCCTTTTCCCTGGCATCTAACCTTGCCTGCAGTATCGACCTGGATATCCCGGCAAGTCTCCTGTTCTCAAGAATGAGGCGGTGATCCTTCCCTATATCCGGGTTTTCCGCAAGGCGTTCAAGCATATGCTCCAGTTCCGCGGCCCACCTGTCGAAAGCATCCTTGTCCGCGCCTTCGGCCGCATCGTTCATCTTATCAAGTATCTGGTCTATCCTGTCGGCAAGCTCCTTGAGCCTGGCCTGCTTCCTCGCGTTTTTAAATGCCTCTCTCTGGGCCAGCACCTTTTCAAGAAGCGCTCTGTGCCTTTGCGCCTGGAGTTCATAATTGGTGGATTTGGACTTAATATCCCCTCTCTCCTGTTCGGTAAGCAGCTCAGCGTTGCCGGACCGGTACAGTTCCAGCGTTGCTTTTAATCTTTCCTCGGTCTTTTCGAACTGTTCAACATCACCCTGCAGGGCCTTGCGGCGCATGAAATTAAGCATGCGCTCTATTTCCGATTCCATGTTCTGCAGCTCCGTGAGCCTGTTACGGCGCATCTGCTGCATGGTCCTCTGCTCCTCGAGCTGCTGCTCATGTTTATAGACCGCTTCTGTGCGTTTGACATGGGCGGCCTTCGCGCCGCCGGTAAGCATCGGAAAACCTATGGCAAAAAGGAACGAATACCTCAGCGCCTTCATCCAGTTCTCCGGATCACGCGCCGATTCATAAGCTTTATCAAGATATGTCCTGACGAGATTGAATTCGCTGAAAAGCGCCAGGTAGGCGTTCACCGCAAGTTCACCATGTTCGTTCCTCTGCATGACTTCGCCGTGAAGGTTCACGGTATTGCGGAAATATATGATATTCTCTATACTGCGTTTAAGATCAGATATATCCCATTTCCCGCCGCTCGGAGGACCGTGTATCGTGATCTCGTTCATTATCCTGCTGAGGACCGAATTGTCTTCCGAGGCATCCCATAATTTGTTGATCGCCAGCAGATACGGGTTATCCGTGTTGAAGCGCTCCTTCTTGAAAGCGATGATACTGCTTCTGAGCCGGATCATCTCGTTGCGGGATATTACATCCCTTGCGAGCCTCAGGCTCTTGATGGATTTCTCGGAGATATTGCTGTTGGCGTACTGGTACTTATAAATCGCCTTTGCTATTCTCAGCACAAGATAAAGGCCGAGCACAACCCCGACGGTTATCGGTACCCCTGAAATAAGACTGCTTTTGCTGAACAGACCCCATACCGAAAGCGTAACTGTGGCCACAGCTCCCAGCCCCGGAGCCCACTGCCTTACGTTAAGAACATTCTGTTCGAAGATCGTGGCCACAAGGCTTCTGGTCCTTGAAATACCCGTTATCTTGGACTCTATCTGAGAAAGCCTCTTCGCCGAATACCATTGAGCTACGAGGTATCCGGTCAAACTCAAAAGGAACGGAACCGAAGCAAGCGTCATGACAGTTGTCAGGGGGGCGGATGTCATGCCGACGGCCTTGGTAACGCCGAGCATCAGCAATGTAACGGGAATTGCGGTATAGATCCCCATGCGTATTGTCTTCCAGTGCAGAGCATGCGTGCCGAAAGCCTTGGATATGACCTTCCTCGCGGTCACCATCAGCAGCGCGGCCGCGGCAAGCCCGGCTATATAGGTTAAAGGATTGACCTGCGTCGCCATCGTGAAAACGAAAACACCTGCGGAAAGCGTCAGAACGCTGTCTATTATGACCGTAAAATACCTTTCTGCCAGACTGGGGCGGTGCACTCCTCTTTCCTTTATCCTTTTCCAGTTCACGAGTATGGTCACGCCCGTGGTCAACATGCCCAGAGCGCCAATTGCCGCGCCCACACCCACGGTCACCGGAGCCACTACCAAAGCGCCTTCTATGAAAGGCGGAAACGCCGCGGTCACTATAAGACAAAGCCCCGCCAGCATGGGAGCGATGTAATTGACAAGGTTGAGCACCTGCTGGAACACGAACTTGATCATTGAACCCGTAAAACTCACTCCGTCTATTTCATGGAAGGCCCTGGCAAAATTCCTGAGGCTCTTGTCCATTTCCTGGAACTGTTTAAGGAATTTCCTCTGCATCATCATCGTGACCGCCAGAAATACGACCCCGGCCAGGCCGGTCAGGAAAATAAGATAAGCATCATTCGATAATAGCGAGAACGCGTCGGAAGTAAGCTTGACCGTCAGATACTGTATGTCCATTACCCTGAAAAGGCTTTTGAATATGGCCCAGAAAGCGGTCATCGTAAGTACCGAAAGGCCTATCCGCGGGTTCACGGCTATAAGAGCGCCGATAGCTATTAGCAGGATATACCCGGGAGTCGCCGGCAATCCCAGTATATCGAAAAAGCTGACGATGACATTCGGAGCGAACATTGTGGTGGTAAAAAGGGCTCCCATAGCCAGAAGCGCCCTAACGGCGATCCGGAAAAAGCTCAAACTTTTGTGGGGAGCACCGAACTCCGATTCATAGGCTTCTTTGACCATGGCTTCGCGGTTAACGACCGGGTCTATCTGCAGGAGAGCCTGGCGCCATCCGTAATGCCTCAGGAACCTGTCCAGGTCCTTCTGTATGTTTCCGGCTTTCCCGAGAAATCTCTTCCAGGAGACGTCCATCTTGACTATCGGGAACATGAGCTTCTTGCGTTCGACCTCGAGCTCTCTTATGGTCTCGAGCAAGGACTCCCTTCTACCCATGATCTTTATCAGGTGATCGGCGGATGTGATCCCCTTGGCGGCCAGATCCGTGATATTCCTGCCCACTTCCTCATCCTCGTCGCAGGCTATCATTACTTTTTCGATTATCTGGGAAGCTGATGCGTCCCTTGAGGGCGCCGGTTCCCCGATCAGGTCCATGAACTCTTCCCCGTGTTCGATTATATTGCGGTCGATATCCTCAAGTTTCTGCTTCTCCACCTGCATCCTGTCAAC
The DNA here is from genome assembly GCA_014728045.1 of Candidatus Omnitrophota bacterium. NCBI lineage: Bacteria > Pseudomonadati > Candidatus Omnitrophota > Candidatus Omnitrophota bacterium. The sequence goes on along the minus strand of WJMH01000012.1, from coordinate 7,678 downwards.
CACCTGACGCAACATTTCCACCGCTTCTTCGCGTTTCTCGAAGAAAGAAACCTTCAGTTTCCCTATGTATTCGGAAAGTTCCTGGTGCTGGCGATTAGCATAGATATGTCTTTTCTTGATCGACTCCCTTATCTCTTCAACGATCTGTTTGACTATGGGTTCACCCCCTATATGCTTGCTGGGCCTGGATTCGTCCTTTTCCACAGCATCGAGCAGATCCCTGAGCACCTTGACCCCTTCCGGATGAGCTTCCGCATATTTGGTGAAAGCCCTGTCTTCAAGAGACCAGAACCCCATCCATACACCGGGGCGTCCGTTCCTTCCGACACGGCCCCTGAACTGTATGTCCGAAGCTGACAGCTCGTCAAAATACGTGGATATGCCGAAAAGTCCGCCTATCCTGGAGGATTCAGCGGTAAGTTTTATGTCTATACCGCGTCCGCCGAGGTTGGTGACTATGGTGATCTGGCCTTCTTTACCGGCTCTTTTCTTTATCTGGTCGATGTCCGCGTAGGTGGCCGCGGTCATAAGCTCTATGTTATTGATCTTGTTCTTCTCTTCCTCGCTGAGGTCTTTGTAATGTTTATTGAACTGTTTCCGGGCCATTTCCTCGAGGAGATCTTTACCGGTGTTCTCACTGAGGCCGTTCCTTATAAGAGCGGCCATCTCCCTGGCTTCGAGGTCATTGGCGACCTTTATCAGGATGGGCCTCTTCTGCTCGTTCTTGTGTTCTCTCATAACTACCCTGAGGACCGCCTTTACCTTTCTCGTGCGGGTAGCATATATCTGCGGGTCTTTTTCCTCCCTGCGGCTTTCTATCACGGCCTTGTCTATCTGGGACCTTTCCTCGTCGCTGAGGTTAAAATAGGGTTTATTGAACTGCCTTATCGAGAGCTCTTCCCTGAGTTGCTGCAGGATGTCGACCGTCCTGAGGCGGTGAAGCTGCCACATGGCGTCCTTCTCGCTTGTCGCGGTAACACCGCCGAAAGAATGTATGAAAGGTTGCTTGAGGAATCCCGTCAAGGTGCCCCATGCTACGACAACGCCCTCGGGCCGAACTTCAAGGCCTTCCTTGGCCTCTATAGCGGCGTGAAGGCCATGCGAAAGCCTCCTGCCGTACATGGGTTTACCCGTACCCTCGTCCAGCAGTATGATCTCGTCCTTGCCGTTCACCTTCATTACGCTGTAATCCTTGTCCTTCACGTAGAAAAGAGACGCCGCCAGGGCCCTCTCGGCCAGCTCCTCGAACTTGGACATGTCCTGTTTGACTTCGTCGATCTTCCTGCCCGAATCGACCAGTGCCTGCTGAAGTACCTCGAGACCGCGGGAGTTCAGCATGACAAACCTTTCGTTCTCCTTCTTTTCGTAAAGCCCCGGATGGTTAAGGATCTTTTCGCGGACAATACCGTCTATCTGGTAAATGAGGTCGGTATCCTCTTCCGGCCTGACGGGGAATTCTTCCTTGGCCTCTATTGCGGCCTGGAGATGGTACGGAAGCCTTCCGAACTTGACGCGGCCGGTACCCTCGTCCAGCATTACTATTTCCTGTTTTCCCTGAACGGGCATTTCCATGTAATGGGTGTATTTCTCGTCAAAAAGGTGCGCGGCGATCGCCGTCTGTGCCAGTTCGCAGTAAGAGGCTAAATTCGCCTTGATCTTGTCCTTGGGTATGCCCAGTTCACCGAGCTTTTCCGTGAGCCTGTAGGAACCGTCTTCGTTCAGGATCACCGCCTTCTTGTCGGTATTCGTCTTGTAAAGATCCGTATTACTGCGTATAATGCCGTCCACCTCGGCTTTCTCTTCGGATGTAAGCTCACCGTAGGACCTGTGGTGATCTCTCTCGGCCAGTTTATCGCGCATGGCCGCAAGGTTGAAGCTCTCCGCGCCGACACCCAGTTCTTCCCTCAGCTTACGCAGCACGATATGCTCTGTTACCACCTGGTCGATCCTCCTCAGAAGCCTTGGATCGCCCTGCGTGCTGGAAACTATGAACGGGTTTGAAAGGTCATATAGAAGAGGTACGTCAGCCTCATCCATGCGAAGTCGCCATTTCCGGCTGATAAAATGTCTCTCATTCGGGTCCTGTGTCATTTTCTCGTTCTGTGAACGGTGAACGAACTTGTCAATAGTGCCGTAAACGACCATCGCCTCGGAATATACCCTGCTGTCGTTCTCGACCTTCTCCAGATCGCCGGTGGCTCTGTCAAAGAGATATCCCTGTACCTGTCCGTCAGTTCTGGTGCCCACGAAACCCACCTGTATGCCGAGTTCGGACAGCACTCTGGCCGCTTCTTCGGCGTCCTCCTTCGCCTTGGATTCTTCGGTGGAAGTTACCAGTATACCCTCTCTGTTTCTCCTGCCCTCTTCGCTCAAAGCTCTTATGGCCATGATATACGCGGCCGTATAAAGGGCTATGGTCTTACCGGAAGATGTCGGCATCTGGCCTATCCGGCTCCTGATCCTGCCGTCACTGGAGGTCGTTTCCTTGATGATCACGTCCTTTACAGCCTTTCTCTGGCTGGCATAAAGATTCGTGAATTTCCTGAACCTGGAACGGAAAGCGGATTCCAGGACACGTTCAGCCATATTCTGCACGTTGCTGGCATTGATCCTGGACTCCTCGCTCCTGGTGAGACCCGGCGAAGAATCAAAAACCACGCTCAGTTGCTTCAAGCCATCGACCATGGTCTTCCTGGCCTCCCTTTCGGTCTGGTCGGACATCATGATCTTGCTGAAAGCTATCTCAACCGCACCAACTATTTCCAGGGCACGGGCCTCCTCGTACATGCGCTGCGTCATTGAAGCGAACTCCTCCTTTAACCTGGAGGGTTCCTCTTCCATGTTCTCGGCTATGACCTGCTCGATCACCGAGATCGCATCATCGGCGATATCTTCCATGCTCTGGCCCTTGTTAATGCGCTCGATAAGTTCCTTTGTCCTGTCGTTCTGATCGGGTCTGGCGGCCTTGATATTAACGTGCGATTTTTTGTGCAACTCCCGAGTGTCGTGTTCCCTTTGCGCTTCCAGGGCGATGAGCTGCTGGGTCTCGGTAAGCTGGGGTTTCCTTCTCTTGGATGCCTCGACCGTTGCCTGCATAGCGCAGAAATTGAACATGCGCGTTAGTTCTTCAACGTCTTCGGGAACGATCTCTTCGGTAATACCGTACCTTCTCATTATCCGGTGCATCTCTTCGCGCTGTTCTTTTATGAAATCTTCAATGTACTTGACGCTCTTGTTTTCGAACTCCTCGGACTTCATAACCCTTGAATGCCAGTTGTCCATGTGCTCAAGGACCTTGAAGGCGCCTTTCTTGGCGATTATCTGTCTGATGCCGGCCACTTCACCGTCACCTTTGACAAAGAACTCGAAATCCCTGTAAAGCATCTCTTCAAGCTGCTGCGGGGTTGTTCTGCGAGGCTGGCCGGTCTGTTTTTCCGTTTCGGATATTTGCGCTTCAAGCTCCTTCTTCCTGTAATTGAGCTCCTTCATCTTTACGCGAATGATATCCTCGAGTTTTTCCACATCGGGGATATTCTCATTATCGATCTGCTCCATCTGCCTGCGCCAGTCCTTCAGCCACACGCGTATCTCGATTATGCCCTTTTCAGCTGTCGCTTCCACCTTGCTCTTCTGGCGGGTTTCCTGGGCTTCGTATATCTTCTTTACCTTATCAAGGATCTGCTGAAGCTCCTCCCAGAGAGGCTTCTTGGTCAATGAATCCAAAGCGCCCCTGAGGCTCTCTTCGCTCATGCTGTATTCGGTTATCTCGTCCTCGGCCTGTATGATATCCTCCTGGCTTACGGGAGGATACATTTCAATATGCCTCAGCCTGCCTATAAGGCGGACCGCGGCGGCCATTATTTCATTATGCTGTATAAGCGTCTCGGACCTCGCCTGGTCTCGATCGGCCTGTTCCTTCCCAGCTTCCTCGGGTTCACCCGATTCGATACGATTAATGCGCGCGAGAATGTTCCGGGCGTTCTCGTTACCGGCATCAAGTTCAAGCACCCTGTCAGCCTTCTGGCGGGCGCGGGTGTAGTGGCCGGCCGTCATATCCTCTTCTGCCGTCTGCAGAAGACCCATGATCTTCGCGGCATTCCTCTCGGCGACCGTCTTCCCCTCACGCAGAGCCGAAAGTACAGGCTGCGCGAGCCGCTCTATCGAGTCATCTCTCATCTGGAAGAGTTCCGCTATCAGACTGCCGGTATCGGTAGGTCTGGCTGACTCATCTTCCAGCCTCGCCATCATTTTCTCGGTAACTGTTTTCCTGGTCTTCGGGTTCACCTGCCCCAGTGCGAACTTGAGCCTTTCCTTTATCCTGCTCTTGAGGGTAGAAAGCCCGCTTCTTTCCAGTATGGTAAGCTCGGCGTTCACGGAACTGACCTGACTCTGGAACTTCTGCGCTTCAAGATTGATTTCCCTGGCAGTTTCGCGTGCCTGTCCCAGGTCAAGTATGTCCGCGGGTTTCTTGCCGGAAGCGATAACATCCTCCACTTCACGTGCTATGATATTGTATACGGCTAAGTGGCTGTCTATCCCCAGAAGGTCCATGAACATTTCCGTCCTGTGTGAGAATTCTGCACCCTCTGGCTCGCCTTTTTCAGCGGCTTCTTCTTCCGCTTTAGAAGGCGCGGCTATCTCAGGTCCGGCTTTTTCCTCAGGCGCCTTTTCCTGGTCCGGTTCTTCATCCGCTTCTTCATAAGCCTTTTCCAGTATGCCCTTTTCCTCGATCTCTGCGGCTTCTTCAGCGGGCTTTTCTTCTGCCTGGCCAGCCTCTTCGATCTCCATGCTTTCTATGTAACTGAGTAATATCAAAATAAGCCTTACACGCGTTGCCTCCTCCTGTTCGAAACCCATTACCGGTATAAGTGACTGCATCGCCAGATCGGTCCGTCCGTCCTCGATCTCGCTAACCGCCTGGCTGACAGCCTCGCGATACCCGGCTTCTTCGGCAGAGTCAACCGGCACTATGAACTCAAGTTGTTTATCAGCCAGCTGAGCGGGGCTTTCTTTCTGCCGTTCCTCCCAGTCCGAATCAATACCGTTATAAACGAATTCGTACAATTTCATGTCCTTTTCAATCCCGTAACGCGCCAGAAACCCTTCCCGGGTCAGAAGCTCCTTGCCCGCCAGCTCCTCTTCAAGCAGGCCTTTCTCTTCCTCGCTTTCTGGTTCGAAGACAGGCTCTATTACCGGCTCTTGTCCGGCCGGTTCTTCTTTCGCGCTCTTGAGTTCACTAAGCGCGGCCTGCAAACGGTCCCACAAAGGTTCCTGCGTTTCCGGATCGCGGCTTCCCTCAAGGGTCTCCTCGTTGAGGTTGAACCTGTCGATATCCGACTCAAGCGCCGCTATTTCAGCCTCGAGGACATCGCCGGTCATATGTTCTTTCTGAGCGACCAGCCCCTTGATCCTCTGCATTATCGACGAATAATCGGTCAATATTTGTGCCTGCGGTATGGATGCCGCCTTTTTCTGGGCTTTCAGCTTAGATATTATCGGCTCCAGGATAAGGGAATAGGCATCAGTCCTGATATACTTTATCTCGGCTACAAAAGTACCGGCATCGGCGGGCTCGGCCCTCTGTTCGGCCCTATTCTGGACCTGTTCCCTGACCTGCGGTTCAAGCTGGTCTATCTGGGCGCTTATCATTCCGAGATTACTGCTGATAACCCCGGCCAGATCTGTTCCCGGAGCGCTCTCGGCGCTCTTTATGATCGGCTCATAAAGGGCTATAAGAGCGGTGAACGTACTGTATGCCTTGGTGGCCTTTGAAACTATGTTTTTGCATTGCGAAAAATTCATTATTTCCGTAAGGACGCATCCTGATTCGACCGCTTTCTGGGCTTCAATACCCACTATATCCCAGCCCTCGGAGTCTTCCTTCAGGCCTATCAGGTTCAGAAACTTCTCGACCTCTTCCGAAAAAGCTGTTTTGCCGGGTTCTATAACAGGAGTAACCTGCGGTATCGGTGCCTGGACCTCGGGCTCTGGTCTGGGAGCCGGGGGCACCGGTCTTGCTATCTCAGGCCCCGTTTCTTCTTCTGATGCTTCTTCACTTTCTTCAGCTTCCGGTACGCCTTCGCTTACGACCGGCCTTGGAACCGAGCGGATGGCTTTCTTGCCCAGCTGCATATCTTCAGGGGGCCCCTGCTCTTTCTTCTTTGGCTTTTTCGGGGCTTTCTTCTTGGGAGCCTTGCCTCTCTGTTTGGCTATCTCGTTGTTGAGCTCCGTTCTCAGGTCATCCGCCCATTCTTTGAGGCTTTTACCTCTCTCGTTCTTGCCGCCCAGCGCGTAGATCTGGTCCAGAGCCGAGTTAAGATGTTTTCTGCCCTTTTTGACATTGCCGTCGGCGATCGCCGTGCCGGCCGTGTTAAGGCTGTCGGTTATCTTTTTGATTATTTTGTCTTCGGCGTCTTTTTTCGCGCTTTTGGCTGTAGCCAAAAGCTGGCGCGCCTGCTGGTTGTGTTTATCCATCTCCAGCACCTCGGTAAGGAGCTTTATCGCCCGGTCATAATCGGCCGCGCCCCACAACCTGTTCCAAAGCCCCATGCAGCTTTTAGCTTCGGCGATCTTCTGCTGGATTTTCGCCTGGGGAGTGAGAGCCGTTGATTTCCTTGCCGGGGCTTCGGCTTTTTTCTCGGGTTTCTCTTCGGCGTCCGCGGTCCTGGCAGAGGCTCCGATGCGTTTTCTGAGGTGGTATACGGTGGCCTGCTTTTTGAATTGCAGCTTGTCCCAGGTGTTCTTATCGACCGTATTTTTGGAAACGTTCAGTTCCCTCATGCGCGCTTCTATCCTGGCCATTTCAGCTTCGATAACGGCTTCCGTTATGGTGCCGGGTTTATCCCTGAGATCGACCAGTTCGTCTATTATTACCTTCGCGTTGTTTTCGGCACCCGATATCAGGATGTCCGAGGCATCCTCATAAATGAAATTCACCGACGGAGCTTCGTGCCCCGTTACCGGGTAAGGGTTCTGATCATGGTATTCATTGTTAAGAGAACGTGCCTTGTCGATGTTCTCCCGGATCCAGTCTCTCATCTGCTGCGGTTCAAGAGCCAGATCCCGGCGTTTGGCTTCCCACATGCCCATTTCATAGAATTCATGAGCCAGGATCCGATCGTCGCAGTAATCCTCATCAATATAGATCACGGGTTCCCCGTAACTTCTGCCCAGGCCTATCTGCGCCTTTATCCCTGTTGCCGCGTAAAGCCCTTTTACGGGTATGACCCTTGCGCTTATCTGGTAATCTTCTCCGTAATCCTTGCTGTCGATCTTGTCCGGATACAGCTTTCTGAGGTTCTCCTGCCTTTTTTCGAGAGTATCGGCCAAAAGCCCCTCGGGAAGGTTGTTCCTTATATATGTATTTACCTTGTAATGGGAGATCACCCTCATCTCAGAAAATACTCTGGAAGCGAATGATAGGACCATGCGCTTGAGGTCCGTGTACTCCCTCCAGTCGTCGCTGATCCTGACGCCCTTTGCCTTAAGCCTTGTCACTACCTTGTCAGGGGTGGCCGCCCTCATACCGTATTGTTCCACACCCAGCTGATCGGCGATCTCTTTGGCAAGTTCATCGGAGGAAAGGCTTTCGTTGATACTCTCCCTTTTCTCCTCGTCCAGGATACGAGTACCCGGCCTGTCCATTCTCACCTTCGTGCTCATCCTTCTTCTGTAATGC